>JBEIIL010000039.1:0-30627 GCA_040380755.1 Methylobacteriaceae bacterium
ACCCTGCCGTTCGAGGCCGGAATGGCAAAAGAACGGGCGACGTTCCTGGACCTCGTTGGATCGGATCAGGCCAAGGCACTGCGCCACGCCTTCTTTGCCGAGCGCGAGGTCCAGCGGGTCCCCCACCTCGATGGCGTGGCCGCCCGGCCGGTGACGCAAGTGGGGGTGATCGGCGCGGGCACTATGGGCGCAGGGATTGCTGTGGCAATCGCCGATGCCGGCTTGCCGGTGACGGTGGTCGAGACCGGCCCTGCCGCCGCCGAGGCCGGCCAGGCCCGGATCGCCGCGCTCTACGATCGCGCACTGGCATCCGGCCGCATCGACGCGGCAGGGCGGGACCGGCGCCTCGCGCTCCTCACCGTCACCGATGCGTTTACTGCGCTGGCTGAGTGCGATCTGGTGATCGAGGCCGCCTTCGAGGACATGGCGGTCAAGCGCGACCTCTTCGCCCGGCTGGCCGCGATTGCCCGGCCCGGCACCGTGCTGGCCTCCAACACCTCCTATCTCGACATCGACGCCATCGCGCAGGCCAGCGGCCGGCCGGCGGACGTCATTGGCCTGCACTTCTTCTCGCCGGCCAACGTCATGCGGCTGGTCGAGGTGGTCGAAGGTGCCGCCAGCGCGCCGGATGCGGTGGCGACGGGCGTGGCTCTGGGCCGCCGCCTTGGCAAGATCCCGGTGACCTGCGGCGTCTGCGACGGCTTCATCGGCAACCGGATTCTCTCCGCCTGGCGCCAGCAGACCGATTTTGCCCTGGAGGACGGCGCCCTGCCGCAGCAGATCGACGCTGCGCTCGAGGCTTTCGGCTTCGCCATGGGGCCGTTCGCGGTGTCGGATCTCGCCGGCCTGGACATCGGCTGGTCACGGCGCAAGCGCCTCGCCGCCACCCGAGACCCGGCCCGGCGCTACGCCGGAACGCTGGCCGACAGGCTGTGCGAGCAGGGCCGTTTCGGCCAGAAGACCGGCGCCGGCTGGTACCGCTACGAGGCTGGCAAGCGGACCGTGGACCCCGATGTCACCGCGATGATCGAGGCGTTCTGGCGCGAGCGCGGCGTCGTCCCGGGAACATTCGACGGCGAGGCCCTCGCCCGGCGCGTGCATGCCGCCATGGTCAACGAAGGGGCAAAGATCCTCGCCGAGGGCATCGCTGCCCGGGCGCTCGACATCGATATCGTCAAGATCCACGGCTATGGCTACCCGGCCTGGCGCGGCGGGCCGATGTTCGAGGCCGACGCCCGCGGGCTGGATACGGTCCTCGCCGACGTGCAGGCGCTGGCGGCAACCAGCGGGCCGGGGTGGCACCCCGCCCCGCTGCTTGTCGAGCTCGTGCGCGACGGCCGGCGTTTTGCCGACCTGCCAGCCGGCCGGATCAGCCCAGCGTGAACGCCTCGTGGGTGGATGACTGGATGCCCCCGCCCACCACCACGCCACCGCCGGCGACATGGACCGCACGGCCGAGCAGCACCGCGCCCAGGCCGTGCCGCGGCGTCAGCATGGGCGCATGCGACTGCCACGTATCGGTCTTCGGGTCGTAGCTCTCCATCTGGCCGAACACCCGGCCGGCGAGCTGGCCATTGGTCCACACGCCCTCCTCGCCGCCCATGGCGTAGAAGCGGTCGTCGAGGATCACCAGGCCGTGGCCGGACCGCGGCGTCGGCAGCGGCGCCCGCAACTCCCACGTGTCACGATCGGCCAGATACACATGGTGAAGCCCGGTATTGTACTCGAACGTGTTGAACCGACCGCCGATCACGTAGATCCTGCCGCCCCACGCCACCGTGCCCGCATGATCACGGGCGCCAGGCAGCGCCTTGCGCAGCGTCCATGTGTCGGTGGCGGGATCATAGACCTCGTGCCAACCGACGCTGGCGCGCTCGCGCTCCGGCAGGGCCGCCCCGCCGATCAGGTGGATCTTGCCGTCCAGCGCGACCGCCGAGGCGGCGCCCCGCTCGCGGGCCAGTGGCGCGATCGCCCGCCACTTGTCCTCGGACGGATCCCACACGAAGGCGTTGGTGTCGGGCTTGCGGTTCTGCTCGAGGAAACCGCCGAGCGCGTAGACGCGGTCGCCCATGGCCACCACTGCGACATGGTTGGCGCCGCGCGGCAGCGGCGCAGCATCGATCCAGCGGTCGGCCTTGGGGTCGTAGACATGGTGGTAGGGCCGGTCGACGCGGCCTTCGCCATAGCCGCCGATCACATGCATCTGGTCGCGGAAGGCGGTCGCCCAGGCCATTTCGCTGCGCGGCAGCGGCAGCGGCGCCTTGGCCTGCCAGCGTCCCGCTGGGCCCGCCGGCGCGGGGCTCTCCAGCGTGCGCTGCCGCAGCTGCTCGGGCGACAGCTCGACCGGGCGGCTGCCCTGCAGGGTAGAGAAGACGGGCGCGCCATGATGCGCATGCTGGGCTTGGGCCGATGCCGCAAGGGCGGTGGTGCCGGCGAGGCCGGCAAGCAGGCTGCGACGGTCGAGCGACATGGAGCAGGTTCCCGGAAACGATGCCGCAGGATGCTGCGACAGTCCCGCAGGCGCAAGCACAACCGGCGTCACTGGGCTGTCAAACCGCCATCCACGCCCAGCGCTTGGCCGGTGATGAAACCGCTGTGCGGACCGGCGAGGAACAGCATCGCGTCGACCACCTCGTCGATCGTCGCCAGACGCCGCATCGGCACGGCGGCGACGACGCGCTGCAGCGCCGCCTCCGGGCCGTCGCGCATGGCGGCGAGCTCGTCGGTCACCATCGGCGTCGCCGCGAAGGACGGACACACGGCGTTCACCCGGATGTTGCGCCGGGCGTACTCGACCGCGGCCGTGCGCGTGAGCCCGACGACGCCGTGTTTGGCGGCCGCATAGGCCGAGAGCAGCGGCGCCCCGGCCAGCCCCGCCACCGAGGCCACATTGACGATCACCCCGCCGCCGCGCGCGACCAGCGCGGGCAACTGGTGCTTGAGCGCCAGAAACACGCCCATGAGGTCGACCGCGATCACGGATCGCGCCATGTCCGACGGCACATCTGCCAGCTTGAGATACGGATGGGCGATGCCGGCATTGTTGATGGCCACGTCCAGCCCGCCGAACCTGTCGACCGCGAGCCTGACAAGGCCCTCATGCAAGGTCTCCTCGGCCACGTCGCCGGCCAGCGCGGCAACCCGCGCGCCGGTCTCCTCGACCTCCCGCATCACCGCCGCGAGGGGCTCCTCCCGCAGGTCGGTCAGCACGAGCGCGGCACCCTCGCCTGCCAGCCGCAGCGCCGCATGGCGGCCGAAACCGCCGGCAGCGCCGGTGAGCAGCACAACCTTGCCGGTGAAGCGGGCGCTCATGGCGCCACGCCGACGAGATCGCACGCCATGTTGGCCAGCACCGGCACGTTGCGCCCCATCTTCAGCCCGCGCGCGGGATTGGAGCCGTTGCCGTCCAGGGACCGCCTGAGCACCCCCTGGAGGATCGCGGCCAGCCGGAAGAAGCTGAACGCCAGGCAGAACGACCAGTTCGGCACCGTCTCGATGCCCATGCGCGCGCAATAGGCGGCCACATAGGCCTCTTCGGTGGGAAGGCCGAGAGCGGCCCGGTCCACGCCGGCAAGGCCGCGGAAATCGCCGTCATTCGGAAGCCGCCACTGCATGCACTGGTAGGCGAGATCGGCAAACGGGTGCCCGAGCGTCGACAGCTCCCAGTCGAGGATCGCGAGCAGCCGCGGCGCGTCGGGCGCGAAGATCATGTTGTCGATCCGGTAGTCGCCATGCACCAGCGACACGCGGCCATCGTCGGGCGGCATGTTCGCGCCGAGCCAGGCGATGAGCGCGTCCATGGCCATGAGCGGCTCGGTCTCGGAGGCCCGGTACTGGTCTGTCCAGCGCTTCGTCTGGCGGGCGAAATAGTCGCCCGGCCGCCCGAAATCGGCGAGCCCGACCGCCGCGACATCCACCGTGTGAAGCGCCGCGAGCGCGGCGTTCATGGCCTCGTAGACGACGGTCCGCTCCGTCGGGTTGGACTCCGGCATGGCCGGATCCCAGAAGATGCGACCCTCGACATGCTCCATCAGGAAAAACATCGTGCCCAGCACGCTGTCGTCCTCGCACAGCGCCACCGTGCGCGGGACCGGCACGCCGGTGCCCGCCAGCGCCGTCATCACCCGGTATTCCCGGTCGACGGCGTGGGCGCTCTTCAGCAGCAAGCCCGGCGGCTTCTTGCGCAGCACGAAGCGCCGGCTGCCCACGGTAACCAGGAAGGTCGGGTTCGACTGGCCGCCGGGGAACTTCTCCGCCGTGACGGGTCCCGTGGCGTCCGGGACATGCGCGGCCAGCCAGGCCGCGAGCGCCTGCATGTCGATGCGGGCGAGATCATCGGCCAGAGTGTCAGCCATGTCAGCCCTCCACCGGCAGGTCGATGCCCGCCGCGTCAGCAGCCATGCGGGCGAAGCGATACGTCTGCTGGAATGCCTCGGTGAGTTCAAGCCCGCCGCCCGTGTCGGCGATGGCGGCAAAGGCCGCAGCGACACCCTCCGGCGTGCAGTTGGCACCGGACAGGTGCACCCCCGGCGTCTCGGTCACCACCGTCCGGGCGAACACACCGGCGCCGGCGCACAAGATGGTCCGCGACGGCGCATCCTCGCTGACGAGATAGAGCAGGCCGGGCGTGATCGACTCCGGCGAGAGAAGGGCGGCAGCCTGCGGGTCCAGCAGGTCCTGCGTCATCCGCGTCGCCGCCGTCGGCGCCAGCATGTTGACCCGGATGTCATGCTTGCGGCCCTCCAGATGCAGCACGTTCATCAGGCCCAGCATCGAGGCCTTCGCAGCGCCGTAGTTGGCCTGCCCGAAATTGCCGTAGAGCCCGGAGGATGACGAGGTGAACACGATTCGGCCGTAGCTCTGGCGACGCATCGCCTCCCACACGGCCTTCGTGCAGTGCACCGACCCCATCAGGTGGACCTCGATGACCGCCCGGAAATCGGCCATCTCCATCTTGGCGAAGCTGCGGTCGCGGAGGATGCCCGCATTGTTGACGAGGATGTCGACCCGCCCCCACTCCGCCAGCACGGCAGCGATCGCTCGGTCGACGGCGGTGGCGTCGCAGACGTCGACGGCGCTGGCCACGGCTTGCCCGCCTGCGTCCCGGATCTCGGCCGCCACCGCCTCGGCCGGGCTGGCCGATGCCGCCGACCCGTCCCGCGCCGCGCCCATGTCCATCACCACGACCCGAGCGCCCCGGGCGGCGAGGCCCATCGCGTGGGCCCGGCCGAGGCCGTTGGCCGCGCCGGTGACGATGGCAACGCGGCCATCGAAGCGAATGGTCATGCGGGCTCTCCCGAACAGCGGACGACGGTGTCGACAGGCAGCACATTGAGGGTGATCCAGTCGGCCACCAGGGCCGGCCGGTCGCTGCCCTCGATTTCCACCGCAACGCCGGTTCGCATCTGGATGTCGGTGGCAGACCGCATGGTCAGCTCGCGCAGGGTGAACCGGCCCCGCACGCGCGATCCGGTGCGCACCGGCGTGACGAAGCGGACGCGATCGAAGCCGTAGTTCACACCCATTACCCGGCCCTCGATCGCGGGCACGACCTCGTACGCCATCACGCTGAGCAGCGACAGCGTGAGGAACCCGTGCGCGATGGTGCCGCCGAACGGCGTGACAGCCACAGCCGCCGGATCGAGGTGGATGAACTGGTGGTCGTGCGTGGCCTGCGCGAACTTGTCGACCAGCGGCTGCGTCACCGCGATCCACTGCGAGACGCCGAGTTCGGCGCCGATGCGGCGGGCCAGGTCGTCGAACGTGGCCGTCCTGCTGGGTCCATGCACCGGCAGGCTCACGACGCGTCCTCGCCGAACAGCCGGTGCCCGGTCTGCACGCTGATGCCGCCGTCGATCGGCAGGATCGCGCCGGTGACGAAGCTGCCACCCCGCCCACACAGGAACAGCAGCGCGCCGGCGATGTCGTCGGCCCGCCCGATCCGCCCCAGCGGCACGGTTGCGGCGGTCCGCCGGCGCGCCTCCTCGGCCTGCGTGGCGAACGCCATCATCCGGCTCGGGAAGGGTCCCGGCGCGAAGGCGTTGACGGTGATGTGCCGGTCCGCCAGCTCGCCGGCCAGGATCTTGGTGATGTGGTGCACGGCGGCCTTCGACGCCGAATACGAGTACGGACCGGCGCCGAGCGGCGCCAGCCCCATCACCGAGCCGAGATTGATCACCCGCGCCGGATCGTCCGGGCTGGCAGCCGCCGTCAGCTCCGGCAGCAGGTCCCGCGTCAGCGTGAACGGCCCGGCCACGTTGACCGCCATGACGCTGTCCCAGGCCTTCCACGGAAACTGTTCCAGCGGCTCGCCCCAGGTCTTGCCCGCATTGTTGACGAGGATGTGCAGGCGCCCGCCGATCCGCGCGCGCACCGCCGCCACGACGGCGGCGACACCCGCCTCCGTGCCGAGATCGCCGCCGAAGCCCTCACAGGATCCCGCCGCGCCGAGCCCGTTCAGCTCCGCCGCCACGGCCGCGCAGGCCTCCGCCTTGCGCGAGCAGATCAGCACGCGGGCGCCGGCCCGCACCAGCGCCTCGGCGCACATGCGGCCGATGCCGGTGGCCCCGCCGGTGACCAGCGCCGTCTTGCCGGCAGCCGAATAGAGGTCGTCCAGGTTCTGCATGCGCGGTGCACCTCCCCGATGGCGGCGAAGCATGGCGAGACGCGCCTGCCTTGTCGAGGCATGACCGTAAGCCTGCGTTCGCGCCACGGCGACAGGGACACGGCTTCCATGGAACAGCCCTGACGGGCTAGTGTCCCGGCGTTCACGAGGGCCTCGCTGCGGTCCGCTCGCCACTTCGGAACCGGGGATCCGCCATGCGCATGCTGTCAGGCCTGCTGACCCGCTTTATCCACAACGGCGCGCTCGAGCTGACCGACGCCAAGGGCGGGCGCCACCGCTTCGGCGGCCAGGGCCCCGGCCCGACGGTGCAGGTGACGCTGCGCGATCCTGCCCTGCACACCCGCCTCGCCTGGAATCCGGAGCTCTACGCCGGTGAGGCCTATATGGACGGGACGCTGACGCTGGGCGAAGGCGAGGACATCGGCGCCCTGCTGCGCCTGTTCTCCGTCAACCGCTCCGGCCTCGGCGCCCACGCGTCGCAGCAGGTGCTACGGCGCATGCTGCGCGCGGTGAAGCGCTGGCAGCAGGCCAACCCCATCGGCAAGGCAGCGCTGAACGCCCGCCATCACTATGATCTCTCGACCGACCTCTACCGGCTCTTCCTCGACGAGGGACTGAACTATTCCTGCGCGTTCTTCGAGAACCCCGAGACCGACACGCTGGAGCAGGCGCAGGCGGCCAAGCTCGCCCGAATCACCACCAAGCTCGGCCTGTCGCCCGGCATGAGCGTGGCGGAGATCGGCTCGGGCTGGGGCTCGCTGGCGATCACCATCGCCAAGACCACCGGCGCGATGGTGACGGCGATCAATGTCTCGCCGGAGCAGCTCCGCGTCGCCCGTGAGCGCGCCGCCGCGGCCGGCGTGGCCGACCGCGTCACCTTCGTCGAGATCGACTACCGCAATCTCGAGGGTCAGTTCGATCGCGTCGTGTCGGTCGGCATGATGGAGCATGTCGGCGTCACCCAGTTCGACGCCTATTTCCGCAAGATCGGATCCCTGCTGGCGCCGGGCGGCTGGGCGGTAATCCACAGCATCGGCCGCATGAGCCCGCCGGGCACGACAAGCCCCTTCATCCAGAAATACATCTTTCCGGGTGGCTACGTCCCGGCGCTGTCGGAGGTCTATGCCTCCACCGAGCGGACGGGCCTGTGGGTCACCGACATGGAGGTGCTGCGGCTGCACTATTACTACACGATCCGCCACTGGCGGGAGCGCTTCACCGCCAACCGCGCCGCTGCGGCCGCGCTCTACGACGAGCGCTTCTGCCGGATGTGGGAGTTCTATCTCCACGCCGTGGAGCTGGGCTTCCTCAACGGCTCCAACATGGTGTTCCAGATCGCCGTGGCGAACACCCGCGACGCCATGCCGATCTGCCGCGATTTCATGACACCCGCCCGCGGGAGCGTCCACGCCACCGCGACCGGCGACACGCCGGGCGAACGCTGACGTCTTGCCCCGGAAGGCCGCCTGTGCGTTAGTGCGCGCCATTCCGCCCCGGGGCACCAGAAATCGAGGATCACGATGCAGGATGCCCGGGTTGACGCCATCCTCGACGTGATCGCGCAGAGCGCCTCGCTGGACCGCTCCCGCCTGGTGCCGGACGTCACGCTGGACGAGCTCGGCGTCACCTCGCTGACCCTGATCGAGACCGTTTTCGAGATCGAAACGCGCTTCGACGTCGAGATCTCGGTCGACGGCGTGCTGATGAAGCCCGAAGTCACCCTGCGCGACCTGCTGGTGCGCATCATCGCGGCCATCGACGCCAAGGCCGGCGGTTCCACCGCCAGCCCGGCCGTCGGGGCCTGATGCGCCGGGTCGCCATCACCGGCCTCGGGGCAATCTCCGCGGTCGGCGCCACCATCGACGCGCATCGCGACGCGATCCGCACCGGCCGTGTCGGCATCACGCCCGCCGAGGCACAGCCGCCCGCAACCCGCAGCGGCTCGCCGTTTGCAGCCATCCCCGACTTCCGCCCCGAGGATCATTTCGGCACCAAGGCCATCGCCATGATGGACCGGGCCTCGCAGCTCGCCGTCGTGGCCGCCCGCCAGGCACTGGCGCAGGCGGGCGACGCGATCGATCCGGCCGCGCCCATGCGGGCCGGCGTGATGTTCGGCGCCGCGCTCGGCTACGGCTCGATCGAGGAGGGCTACCGGCGCATGTATGGCGAGGGCAACCCGCGCGTGCACCCTTTCCTGGTGCCGCGAGCGATGCCGAGCGCCCCGGCCAGCCAGGTCTGCATGGATGCGCAGATCCGCGGCCCGTCCTTCAACATCGCCTCCGCCTGCGCGTCGGCCACACACGCCATCGGCGTCGGCTTCCAGATGATCCGCAGCGGCATGCTGGACGTCTGCGTCGGGGGCGGCTGCGAGGCGCCGCTGACACTGGGCTTCATGCGCAGCTGGGATGCGCTGCGCGTCGTCGCCCGCGACACCTGCCGGCCGTTCTCGCGCAACCGCAGCGGGCTCGTGCTCGGCGAGGCCGCCGGCGCCGTGGTGCTGGAGGACATGGACCGGGCCAGGGCCCGCGGCGCCACCATCCTCGGCGAGGTCGTCGGCTTCGGCATGAGCTCGGATGCCGGTGACATCACCGCGTCCGATCCCCAGGGCGGCCTGCGGGCCATCCAGGCGGCGCTGGCCGACGCCGGCATCGACGCCGATCGGATCGACTATGTGCAGGCGCACGGCACCGGCACGGTGCTGAACGATCGCAACGAGGTGCAGGCCCTGCGCGCCGCCTTCGGCGAGCGCCTGCCGCGGCTGCCGATCTCGTCCGGCAAGGCCATGCTCGGCCACACGCTGTGCGCGTCTGGGGCGATGGGCGTCGTCTTCACGACCCTCGCCCTTCTCGACGGCCTGCTGCCGCCGACCATGAGCCACACCGAGGACGACCCGGAACTCGGCATCGACTGCGTCCCCAACGCCGCCCGCCCGGCGGCGCTGGCCACGGCGATGACCAACTCCTTCGCGTTCGGCGGCCTCAACGCCGTGCTGGTGCAGGCGCGCTGACGCGGTTCGGCCAAGGTCTTCCCGGGAAAATCAGAACGCCAGACAGCAAAAAACCCCGGACACCGCCTGCTGGGCAGCATCCGGGGCTTTGAAAATGGTGGGCGCGACAGGGATCGAACCTGTGACCCCTACGATGTCAACGTAGTGCTCTCCCGCTGAGCTACGCGCCCGGGGACCGGCGAACCGGTCCAAGGTCGGCGGGATATACCGGGTCGATCCGGTGAACGCAAGCCGCGTCAGGCGGCCTGCAGCAGCTTCTGCACCTCGTTGACGAGGTCACGAAGGTGGAACGGCTTGGACAGGACCTTGGCGTCCTTGGGAGCCTGCGAATCGGGGTTGAGCGCCACCGCGGCAAAGCCGGTGATGAACATCACCTTGATGTCGGGATCGAGCTCGGTGGCCCGCCGGGCCAGTTCGATTCCGTCCATCTCCGGCATCACGATGTCGGTCAGGAGCAGTTCGAACGGTTCCTCGCGGAGCCGGTTGTAGGCTGACAGGCCATTGTCGAACGATGCCACCTGGTAGCCGGCATTTTCCAGCGCCTTCACGAGGAAGCGCCGCATGTCGTTGTCGTCTTCGGCAAGAAGGATACGGGTGGTGGAATCGGTCTCGGGAACCATGGTCAACTCCGGGTCTTCTCGGACATCAAGCGCGCGTCAGGTAAAGATCGGGTGAAGGCGTTAACCGTCCCGAACGTGGACACGTCGGGTCTGTGCAGGCAGACTTCGGACCAGCGACTCTCGCCCCACACTGGGACGACCACCCGCATGGCTGCCGAGTTTGAACTTCCGTTCGAGATCCGTGAGCCAGATCGGCTCACGACGCCGCTCGTGTTCAATTCTCCGCATTCCGGACGCACCTATCCGCGCCGGTTCCTCGACGCCTCGCGCCTCGATGCCCAGGCGCTGCGGCGGTCCGAGGACAGCTTCGTCGACGACCTCTTCGCCGGCGTCGTCGACCGTGGCGCACCCTTGCTTCTCGCGCATTTTCCCCGCGCCTACTGCGACGTCAACCGCGAGCCCTACGAACTCGATCCGCGGATGTTCGAGGGCCGCCTGCCGGCCTTTGCCAACACCCGCTCGATGCGGGTCGCCGGCGGGCTGGGAACCATCGCCCGTGTCGTCGGCGAAGCGCAGGAGATCTACGCCCGCCGCCTTCCCGTTGCTGAAGCTCTCGACCGGATCGAGACGCTGTACAAGCCCTATCATCTCACCCTCGAGCAGATGCTGCGCCGGACGCGACGGCTGTTTGGCATGACCGTGCTGGTCGATTGTCACTCGATGCCGTCCAGCCAGGGCGCCCGCGAGGACCAGCCCCGGGCGGACTTCGTGATCGGCGATCGCTATGGCACCAGCGCTGGCGCGGTCTTCACCGACGCGGCGGAGGAGGCTCTTCAGGGCCTTGGCTATGCGGTCATGCGCAACAAGCCCTATGCGGGCGGCTACATCACCGAGCATTACGGGCAGCCGGCGGACGATTGCCATGCCGTGCAGATCGAGATCAACCGCGCGCTCTACATGGACGAGCGTCGGCTGGTTCGCAGCGACGGCTTCGACAGCCTGGCAGCGGATCTGATGACGGTTGTCGACGTGCTGGCAGCCACCTGCGCGGACCAGCTTGGCCGCGGCCGCATCGCCGCCGAATAGCGCCCCCCAAAAAGAAAGAGGCCGCCGACAAAGGTCGGCGGCCCAAGTCAAGGGAGGAAACGCCCAAGGAGGGCTGCGGCAGCGCGCAAGGCGCGTCGCCACCCGTGCACTTTTACATTGCAGTGCACAAAAGGCAAGCGATGCTGACATATGTGCAAGGACGATGGGTCGCCCTAAATCGTTATGAACGCATGGTTTTGGCCGTCCATTCCAAATTTGCAGTGCTGCGCTGCACAGTCTTGCATTCCGCCACGGAGCACGGGTCAGCCTTTGATTGCGATTCAGGGCGCCTGTGGCTATGCAGCCTAGGGTCCAGGGGTTACGCCATGACGGCCGTCGATTTCGCCGCCTTCGTAGATGAGCTTGCGACCGTATCGGGCACGGCCATCATGCCGTTTTTCCGCACCGGGCTGGTGCCCTCCGACAAGTCGCGCGGCGAGGCGACGTTCGATCCGGTGACGGAAGCGGACCGGGCCAGCGAGGCGGTGATGCGCCAGCTGATCAAGCGGACCTTTCCGTCGCACGGGATCATCGGCGAGGAGTATGGCGACGAGCGCACGGACGCCGAGTTCGTCTGGGTGCTGGACCCGATCGACGGGACGCGCGCCTTTATCTCGGGGCTCCCCCTGTGGGGCACCCTGATCGGGCTCACCCGCCTGGGCAAACCCTGCTACGGCATGATGCACCAGCCCTTCACCCGCGAGCGGTTCTTCGGCGATGGCGGCGCGGCACACTGGCGTGGCGTCGGCGGCGAGCGCCTGCTTCGCACCCGGGCGTGCGATGACTTGGCGTCGGCAACCTTGTCGACCACCTCGCCCCGCCTCTTTGCCGGCACTGATCTCGAGGCCTTCGAACGGGTCGAGCGCGAGGTCCGGCTGACCCGTTTCGGCTGCGACTGCTATGCCTACTGCATGGTGGCCGCGGGCCAGATGGACGTGGTGATCGAGACCGGCCTGAAGCCCTACGACATCGTCGCGCTGGTGCCGATCGTCGAGGGCGCAGGGGGTGTGGTCACCACCTGGACCGGCGGATCGCCCGCGCAGGGCGGCGCGATTGTCGCGAGCGCCAACCGGAAGCTGCACGATCAGGTCCTGGCCCGTCTGGCCGGCTGACGGCCGCGCGGGACGTCCCGTTTCGCGACGTCACTCTGCCGGATCCTCGACCATCTCGGATGAACCTGGCAGCACGGCGCCGGCAGGCGTCCCCGGCAAGAACGCATCGAACGCCGCCCAGAACAGGTCCCGGACCGCATCGCGCTCCATCAGGATCTCGTGCAGGGCCCCCGGAATGACCACGATCCGCCCGGCCTTGAGCCGTGCCGCAAAGCGCTCGGCCGCTGCCGTCACCGTGACGGTGTCGGCGGTACCGGCCACGATGAGCATCGGCGTCGTCAGGGCCAGCGGGTAGTTCGGGTCCCGGAACGGCGCCATCGCCCGGAATGCGGCGTGCACCCAGCCCACCGTGGGATCGCCGAGACCCAGCGCCGGCGCGACGGCGATCAGGTCGGCCGCCCTCGCATAGCGGTCCGGATCGCGTGTGAGGGGATTGTTGAGAAAGGGCCGCGTCGAGACCGCGGTCGCGCCTCCGCTCGGAATGAACGAGCCGCCAAGCCCCAGCGCGTCCAGCGACGCCGCCAGCAGCCTGGCGCCACCCGGGTAGCGCAGACCGGCGATCTCCATCATCGGCGCGGTTAGCACGGCCCGCGCAAAAAGGTCCGGCGTCGCGGCCAGCGCCCGGACCAGGATTGCCGCGCCCATCGAGTGCGCGAGCGCGAAGTGCGGCTCGGGACAGTGGCGGCGAACGACGCCCGACACGACGGCGCGCAGATCGGCGTCATAGTCCTCGAAATCGTCGACGTGGCCCTTGCGGGGCTCCCGCAGCGAACGGTCGGAACCACCCTGTCCGCGCCAGTCGGGCGCGACCACGTGGAAGCCGCGGCGGCGCAGCTCGACGACAACTTCGAAGTATTTCTCGATGAACTCGGAGCGTCCCTGCAGCAGACAGACCGTGCCGCGGCTGCGCCGCGCCGTCGGCCGCCACCGCGCAACCCGCAGGCTGAGCCCGCCGGCGCTGGCGACCTCGGTCACTACGGCGCCGGGCGGTACCGGAAAATCGGGCAGTGACGCAAGGTCCATGGATGCAGTGTCTCCCTGCGGCAGCTGGCGCAAACCTCTTGTACACCGGCTGAACCCCACCCACATCAACTTCGTCACAGGCCATGATGGCTGTGACGGAACCGAAGGGGTCCGGCCGCATTCGGCGGGCCGCTTCGCATGTCGCTTCTGTCGGAGGATATGTCATGCGCAACTATGATCTCTCGCCACTCTACCGCTCCACCGTGGGCTTTGATCGCCTGTTCGCCATGCTCGACCAGGTGTCGAGCCCTGAGGGCGGCGCCTATCCGCCCTACAACATCGAGCGCACCGGCGAGACCGCCTACCGCGTGTCCATCGCGGTCGCAGGCTTCACGCCGCGCGAGCTTGCCATCGAGGTGCGTGAAAACACCCTTTCGGTGCGTGGCGAGCGCCAGCCGGACGCCGGCGACAGCAAGCCGGAACTGCTCTACCAGGGCATTGCGGCCCGCACGTTCGAGCGACGCTTCCAGCTCGCTGAGCACGTGCAGGTGACAGGCGCCACGCTGGAGAACGGCCTGCTCCACGTCGACCTCGTCCGCGAGATTCCCGAGGCGAAGAAGCCGCGCCTGATCCCCATCGGCAGCACGGGCCCGACCGTGATCGAGACCGCCCGGGCCGCGTAATCAGCCGCACGCCACCGATGAGAAAGGGCGCCCCCAGGGGCGCCCTTTTGCGTGATGCGGACGTCGAGACCGATGGGTCGGCCGGCCTACTCCAGCAGGGCCGGCGGCACCGGTGTCGATCGTGGCGGCACCCTGACGGCGTCGTCCAGCGGCGCGACCGGGATGGTTGTCCCCGGGCGGCCAAGGGGGGCACCGGTCTTCGGATCGATCAGCGGCTCCGGCGCCCGGGCGACCGGTGCGGCCGGGCGGACCTGGGCCGGCGTCTCGACCGCCAGCGGCGGTGGCAGCGGCACCGGTGCGGCGACAGGGGGCGGAACCGGGACCGGCGTCACCGCGGGACGATCGCCTGCCGGGCGATCCCCGCCCGGGCGGGCCGCGGTTTCGGGCGGCCGCGGTCCGGGCCGCGTCGGCACGGGCTTCAGCGGCTCGGTTTGCGGTGGCCGGGCTGCGGTCTCGGGCGGCTTTTCCGGCACCGGCGCAACACCGGGCGGCTTTGGCAGGTCGGGAAGGGGCTTCGCCTTGACGGCAGGAACGGGTGCCGCCGCATCCGGCCGGCGCGCCTGCTGCGGCTGCGGCTGCGGCTGCGGTCTTACCGGGGCCGCATCGGGTTGGGCCGGCCGTACCGGCGCGGCGCGGCGCCCTGGTACCGGATCGCGTTCGGCCGGAAACCCGTATTCGGGGGCAAGGCCGCGCTCCGGCGCAAGCCGCCCCGGCGGCAGCATCGCGTTGCGGCCGTGGCCTGGAATGAGGCCAGGCGGCTGCGGCACCGCGGTCTCATAGGGCTGGCGGCCGATGACAAAGCTCTCGAGGATGCGGCCGTTATGGGCGTCCACGACGAAATGCCGTCGGAACCCCCGCCGATCGATCGCCTCGGCCTCGTAGACGTCACCCATCGGCCGCACGCGCATCACCCGTGCCATGCCGTAGCGCCCATAGAGAAGATCGACGATTTCGGGCGCGCTGAACCCACCGTAGTCAAACCAGACGTTGTGCTTCAGGCCGGGCGCGGTCTGCGCCGCACCTGTGCCAAGCCAGGGACCGGCAGCAGCCGGAGCCGCGCCGGTTGTCCATGCCACCCCGGCCAGAAGGGCGGCCAGGATCGTCGCCTTCATCATGTCAGGCTCCACGCGTGAACGCCGCACATCCGTCACGCGGGGCGGACGCCGCCGCGCCCGGACATGCCTGATCTATCGGTTAACGAGGGATTAAGGCGCCTCTTGGACAGCCCAGCGGCATCACGCGGCGCGGGCCACCGCGACCAGGCCGTCGATATCGTCGGGCCGGCTGGCAAAGGAGGCCACCAGCCTGACGAACGACTCCCCTTCGGCAATGACAAAGCCCGGCGGCAGGCTGAGGCTGCTCCACGGCGCTACCGCATAGCCGCCATGCCGGATGGCGGCCAGCATGGTGTCGGGCAGCACGACGAACACCTCGTTGGCCTCGGTCGGCCAGGGCAGCCGCACGCCGGTCAGACCACCCAGCCCCGCGGCGATCCGCAGTGCCATGGCGTTGGCATGGCGGGCATTGGCCAGCCAGTGCCCGTCCGACAGGTAGCCGACCATCTGCGCGCCGAGCAGCCGCCCCTTGCTGAGCGTATGCCCGCCGCGCTTGCGCCGGAACGCGAAGGGCTCCGCGTCTGTCGGACGGAAGAAAACCACCGCCTCGCAGGCGAGACAGCCATTCTTGGTGGCGCCGAACGTCACCACGTCGACCCCCGACCGCCACGTCATGTCGGCGGCCGAGCAGCCGAGGCCGATCATCGCATTGGCAAAGCGCGCACCATCAAGGTGAACGCCCATGCCGTGCGCATGCGCCACGGCCGCCAGCGCGGCGATCTCCTCGAGACTGTAGAGCGTGCCAGCCTCGGTGACCTGGGACACCGAGAGGGCCGCCGGCTGCACCGATTTCACCAGCCCGCGCGGATAGCGCGTCAGGGCGTCGGCCAAGTCCGCCGCCGTGAACTTGCCGCCCGGACCGGGGATGCCAACGAGCTTGGCGCCGTCGGTGAACATCTCCGGCGCGCCGCACTCGTCGTCGATGACGTGGCTCTCCTGGTGGCAGAACACGGCGCCCCAGGGCGGCGTCAGCGCCGCCAGCGCCAGGGCGTTGGCGCCGGTGCCGGTGGCGACCAGGAACACCCTCACCTCATGCTCGAACACCTCGGCCAGCATCGCCTCGGCCCGGCGTGTTGACGCATCGGCCCCGTAGGCGGCCTCGCTGCCGTGATTGGCCGCCACCAGCGCCTGCAGCACCGCAGTGCTGGCCCCCACGACATTGTCGCTCGCGAAATTCATGCCCTGCTCCCTGCAATGCCCGGAGGATGCACGCACCACGCCGTGCTGCCTAGCGCGCCGCCGCAGGTCACGCCTGATCCCAACGCGGGGTCGCGACGTTCCATTCCTTGCGCGCAGCCCGCCCGGATCGCAACAATCGTGCGGGCGGGGCAATTTCGGCCCTTGTGTGGCGGAATGAAATCTGGCAATGTCCGAACGAGATAGGACAGTTATGCTGTCCCATTAAGGGGTGCGCCCCGATCAGGATGGCGGATAGCCTGTGAGCACGCGTGGCACGACGATCAAGGCGACGGAAAACGGCCTGACGGCCGGCCGCGGCCGCAAACGTGCCGCCAGCGACAGGCAGGCCTGACGGGCGCCGACCGATCCTGGATCGGACGCCCGCAGGGTGCGGGCGCGAAGCGGGGCGCGACCGGACCTTCCCAAAACCTTCCCCGACCCGTGGCCTGTGTCTTGCTCGCGCAACGCTCAGGCCTGAAGACAGGGTTTGCGCCCTCGGGCGCATCGGCGAGCGGACGCGAGGGCGACCATGGGCGAGGCAACGCAGAACGGACGGGGTGAGGGCATGAGCGCCGGCAACCGGGGCGTCGTCGTCCGTGATCCGGGTCTCCCCGAGGCACAGGGGCTCTACAACCCCGCTCGGGAACACGACGCCTGCGGCGTCGGCTTCGTCGCCGACATGAAGGACCGTCGCTCCCATGCCATCGTCGCCATGGGGCTGCAGATCCTGCTCAACCTCGACCACCGCGGCGCCGTCGGGGCCGACCCGAAGGCCGGCGACGGCTGCGGCATGCTGGTCCAGATCCCCGACGGGTTCTTCCGCGCCGAAGCCGAGCGCCTGGCGATGTCACTGCCGCCGGCTGGCGACTATGCGGTCGGCATGGTCTTCCTGCCGCGCGACGCCGATGGCCGGCGCATCTGCGAGGAGGTGATCGAGCGGGTCATCGCCGACGAGGGACAGGTCCTGCTGGGCTGGCGCGACGTGCCAGTGGACAGCTCCGGCCTTGGCGAGAGCGTCAAGCCGACCGAACCCGTGATCCGTCAGGTGCTGGTCGGCCGCGGGCCGACGACTGCCGCCGACGATGCGTTCGAGCGCCGCCTGTTCATTCTGCGCAAGGTCGTGTCGAACACGATCTACGACATGAAGGATGCACGCACGAAGGGCTATTACCCTGTTTCGCTGTCGTCGCGCACGGTCACCTACAAGGGCATGCTGCTGGCGAGCCAGCTTGGCGACTACTTCCTCGACCTGACCGATCCGCGCTTTGAGTCAGCGCTGGCGCTCGTGCACCAGCGTTTTTCCACCAACACCTTCCCGACCTGGTCGCTTGCCCATCCCTACCGGATGGTCGCCCACAATGGCGAGATCAACACGCTGCGCGGCAACGTCAACTGGATGGCGGCGCGCCAGGCCTCGGTCGACTCCGAGCTGTTCGGCGCCGAGATCTCCAAGCTCTGGCCAATTTCCTATGAGGGCCAGTCGGACACCGCCTGCTTCGACAATGCGCTCGAGTTCCTGGTGCAGGGCGGCTATTCGCTCGCCCATGCGGTGATGATGCTGATCCCGGAAGCCTGGGCCGGCAACCCGCTGATGGATGAGAACCGCCGCGCCTTCTACGAATATCACGCCGCCCTCATGGAGCCGTGGGACGGCCCGGCCGCGGTCGCCTTCACGGACGGCCGCCAGATCGGCGCGACGCTCGACCGCAATGGGCTTCGCCCGGCGCGCTATCTCGTCACCGATGACGGCCTCGTGGTGATGGCCTCGGAAATGGGCGTGCTGCCCATCCCCGAGGAGAAGATCATCACCAAGTGGCGGCTGCAGCCCGGCCGCATGCTGCTGATCGACCTGCAGCAGGGCCGCATCATCTCCGACGAGGAGATCAAGACCTCGCTCGCCGGTGCCCTGCCGTATGGCGAGTGGCTGAAGCGCGGCCAGATCATCCTCGAGGATCTCAAGCCCGTCGACCCGCGCCAGTCGCGCACCGACGTCTCGCTGCTCGACCGGCAGCAGGCCTTCGGCTACACGCAGGAGGACCTCAAGCTGCTGATGTCGCCCATGGCGATCACCGGTCAGGAGGCTGTCGGCTCGATGGGGACCGACACGCCGATCTCGGCGCTGTCGGACAAGTCCAAGCCGCTCTTCACCTATTTCAAGCAGAACTTCGCCCAGGTCACGAACCCGCCGATCGATCCGATCCGCGAGGAGATCGTGATGAGCCTCGTGTCGTTCATCGGGCCGCGCCCCAACATTTTTGACCTGGAGGGATCCTCCCGCCGCAAGCGGCTTGAGGTGCGCCAGCCGATCCTGACCAATGGCGATCTCGAGAAGATCCGCTGTATCGGCCATTTCGAGGACCGCTTCGACACCAAGACGCTCGACATCACCTATCCGTCCGAGCAGGGCGTCCCGGGTCTCGCGGGTGCGCTGGAGCGCCTGTGCGAACGCGCCGAGGCATCGGTGCATGGCGGCTACAACATCATCGTGCTGTCCGACCGGATGGTCGGGCCGGACCGCATCCCGATCCCGTCCCTCCTGGCCACCGCGGCGGTGCACCACCATCTGATCCGCAAGGGTCTGCGGACCTCGGTCGGTCTCGTCGTCGAGACCGGCGAGCCGCGCGAGGTGCACCATTTCTGCTGCCTGGCCGGCTATGGCGCCGAGGCGATCAACCCCTACCTCGCCTTCGAGACCCTGCGCGCCATGCGCGACGAGATCCCGGAGGAGGTCGACGAAGACGAGATCGTCAAGCGCTACATCAAGTCCGTCGACAAGGGCATCCTCAAGGTCATGTCCAAGATGGGCATCTCGACCTACCAGTCCTATTGCGGCGCGCAGATCTTCGACGCGGTCGGCCTGAGGTCGGACCTGGTCGAGCGCTACTTCTTCGGCACGGCGACGACCATCGAGGGCGTCGGCCTGGAGGGGCTCGCCGAGGAAACCGTCCGCCGCCACCGCGACGCCTTTGGCGACGCGCCGGTCTATCGCACCTCGCTCGATGTCGGCGGCGACTATGTCTACCGCATCCGCGGCGAGGATCATGTCTGGACGCCCGACACCGTTGCCGTCCTGCAGCATGCGGTGCGCCTCAACGCCCAGGAGCGCTACAACGAGTATGCGCGCCTCGTGAACGAGCAGGAGACCCGGTTCACGACGATCCGCGGCCTGTTCGAGATCCGTATGGCCAAGGACCGCGGCGCCGAGCCGGTCGCGCTCGACGACGTCGAGCCCGCCGTCTCGATCGTGCGGCGCTTCGCGACCGGCGCGATGTCGTTCGGCTCGATCTCCAAGGAGGCGCACGAGACGCTGGCCGTCGCCATGAACCGGATCGGCGGCAAGTCGAACACCGGCGAGGGCGGCGAGGAGTCCGAACGGTTCGTTCCCCTGCCTGACGGCCGGTCCAAGCGCTCCGCCATCAAGCAGGTAGCCTCGGGCCGGTTGGGCGGCACCGCCGAATAACTGGCCCATGCCGACCTCCAGCAGATCAAGATAGCCCAGGGCGCCCAGCCCGGCGAGGGTGGCCAGCTGCCCGGCCACAAGGTCGACGCGGTGATTGCCAAGGTCCGCCACTCTACGCCGGGCGTGGGGCTGATTTCTCCGCCCCCGCATCACGACATCTATTCGATCGAGGATCTGGCGCAGTTGATCTTCGATCTGAAGAACGTCAACCCGTCGGCCGACGTGTCGGTCAAGCTCGTCTCCGAGGTCGGCGTCGGCACGGTGGCGGCCGGCGTTGCCAAGGCGCGCGCCGACCACATCACCATCTCGGGCTTCGAGGGTGGCACGGGCGCGAGCCCGCTGACGTCCCTCAAGCATGCCGGCTCACCCTGGGAGATGGGCCTCGCCGAGACCCAGCAGACGCTGGTGATGAACCGCCTGCGCGGCCGTGTCGCCCTGCAGGTCGACGGCGGCCTGCGCACCGGGCGCGACGTGGTCATCGGCGCCCTCCTGGGCGCCGACGAGTTCGGGTTCTCGACCGCGCCGCTGATCGCGGCCGGCTGCATCATGATGCGCAAGTGCCACCTCAACACCTGCCCGGTCGGGGTCGCGACCCAGGATCCGGTGCTGCGCAAGCGCTTCAAGGGCACGCCCGAGCACGTCATCAACTACTTCTTCTTCGTCGCCGAGGAGGTTCGCACCCTGATGGCCGAGATGGGCTTCCGCACCGTCGACGAGATGGTCGGCCGGGCGGACCTGCTCGACCAGCGCAAGTCCGTGGAACACTGGAAGGCGCGGGGCCTCGATTTCTCGCGGATCTTCCATCGCCCTGTGGTCGGCCCCGACGTGGCCATCCGCCACACCGAGCGCCAGCACCATCCCATCGACGCGGTGCTCGACCGCCGCCTGATCGCCGCCGCGATGCCGGCCATCGAGGGCGGTGACCCCGTGGTGATCCGCGAGACCATCCGCAATGTCGACCGCACGACCGGCGCCATGCTGTCGGGCGAGATCGCCAAGCGCCATGGCCATGCCGGTCTGCCCGAGGGCAGCATCAGCATCCGCCTGGACGGCACCGCCGGCCAGAGCTTCGGCTCGTTCCTCGCCGCCGGCGTGACGCTGGAGCTGGTCGGCCAGGCCAACGACTATGTCGGCAAGGGCCTGTCGGGCGGGCGCCTGATCATCCGGCCGGCCGACAATGCGGCCGCGATCGCCGAGGAGTCGATCATCGTCGGCAACACCGTGCTGTACGGCGCCATCGCCGGCGAGGCCTATATCCGCGGCGTGGCCGGCGAGCGCTTCGCCGTCCGCAATTCCGGCGCGATCGCTGTCGTCGAAGGCACAGGCGACCATGGCTGCGAGTACATGACCGGCGGCGTCGTGGTGGTGATCGGCCAGACCGGCCGCAACTTCGCAGCCGGCATGTCGGGCGGCATCGCCTATGTGCTGGACGAGGACAAGAGCTTCCGCAAGCGCTGCAACCTCTCGATGGTTGATCTTGAGCCGGTCGAGGAGGAGGAGGACCTCATGGAGCGCCTCCACCACCACGGTGGCGATCTGGAGACCAAGGGGCGCATCGACGTGATGGCCGACATGTCCGGCCATGACGAGGAGCGCCTGCTGCAGCTCATCAGCGACCATCTCCGGCACACCGGCTCGGCCCGCGCCAGGCTGATCCTCGACAACTGGGCCGACTACCGCACCCGGTTCGTCAAGGTGATGCCGGTGGAGTACCGCCGCGCGCTGCGCGAGATGGACCAGCTGCGCACCCTGCAGGCGGCCGAGTGATCCGATGAAGATCTTCGGCGATCTCGGATCCGGCAATTGCCTCAAGGTGAAGGTCGTCGCCGATCACCTCGGCCTTGCCTATGAGTGGATCCCCGTCGACATCATGAAGGGGGAAAGCCGCACGCCGGCATTTCTCGCCATGAACCCGGTCGGGCAGGTTCCGGTGGTTCTGTTCGACGACGGGCGCGCCCTGTCGCAGTCGAACGCGATCATCCGCCACCTTGCACGCGGCAGTGATCTCCTGCCGGAGGATCCCTTCACCCAGGCGCAGGTGGACGAATGGCTGTTCTGGGAACAGAACAGTCACGAGTTCTTCGTCGCCGGCTGCCGGTTCCAGATGGTCTATCTGGGCAAGTCGGCTGCCGAGCGCGATCCCGTCCGGGTCACACGCGGCGAGGCGGCGCTCGACGTGATGGACGGCATCCTCGCGACCCGCGACTGGTTCGCCGCCGGCCGCCTCACGGTCGCCGACATCGCGCTGCTCGCCTACACGCGTCTGGCGGGTGAGGGCGGCTTCGATCTTTCGACGCGACCACGCGTGGTCGCCTGGATTGCGCGCTGCGAACAGGCCCTGGGCCTGGCTGCGGTCGCCACGGCACACTAGGCAGGGCACAGATGGGCAAGGTCACGGGTTTCCTCGAGTTCGACCGCCAGGAGCAGAAGTACCAGCTCGCCGGCGACCGGATCCGCCATTTCCGCGAGTTCACGCTGCCGCTGGATGAGAAGGATGTCAGCCGGCAGGCGGCGCGCTGCATGGACTGCGGCATCCCCTATTGCCATTCGGGCACCGGCTGCCCGGTCAACAACCAGATTCCGGACTGGAACGACCTCGTCTACTCCGGCAACTGGGAGGAGGCGGCGCGCAACCTCCACTCGACCAACAACTTCCCCGAGTTCACCGGCCGGATCTGCCCGGCGCCGTGCGAAGAGGCCTGCACCCTCAACCTCGAGGACATGCCGGTCACCATCAAGACCATCGAGCAGTCGATCGCCGACAAGGCCTGGGAGATGGGCTGGGTCGTGCCCGAGCCGCCCGCCCGCGCCACCGGCAAGCGCGTTGCCGTGATCGGCTCCGGCCCCGCCGGCCTCGCCGCCGCACAGCAACTGGCCCGCGTCGGCCATGATGTGCATGTCTATGAGCGCGAGCCGCGCGCCGGCGGCCTTCTGCGCTACGGCATCCCCGACTTCAAGATGGAGAAGCGCCACATCGACCGGCGCGTCGCCCAGATGGAGGCCGAGGGCGTCGCCTTCCACTACGGCGTCAATGTCGGCGTCAGCCTGCCGTTCGACGACCTCGTGCGGGATTTCGATGCCGTGCTGCTGGCGGCCGGCGCCGAGGATCCGCGTGATCCGCAGCTGCCCGGCCAGGACCTCGCCGGCGTCCACTTCGCCATGCCCTATCTGGTTCAGCAGAACCGTCGCGTCGGCAAGGAGCCGCCGACCGCCGAGGACGCCATCATCGCGGCGGGCCGACACGTCGTGGTCATTGGCGGCGGCGACACCGCCTCCGACTGCGTCGGCACCGCGTTCCGCCAGGGCGCCCTGTCGGTGACCCAGCTCGACATTCGGCCGAAGCCCCCGGCGCGCGAGGACAAGCTCACGGTATGGCCCTACTGGCCGACCAAGATGCGGACCTCGTCCAGCCAGGCCGAAGGGGCCGACCGCGAGTTCCAGGCGGCGACCCTGGGGGTCGTCGGCAAGAACGGTCGGGTCACGGGCGTGCGCTGCGCCCGCGTCGACGACAAGCGCATTCCCATTGCGGGCTCCGAATTCGTGCTGCGTGCCGACCTCGTCTTCCTCGCAATCGGCTTTGCCGGGTCCACGGTTCCGGGCCTCGTCGCCCAGTCCGGCGCCGCCCTCGACCGCCGCAACAATGTGGTGGCGCCGGAAACCGACTATCGCACCAGCCGCGACAAGGTCTACGCCGCCGGCGACATCCGTCGAGGCCAGTCACTGGTCGTCTGGGCCATCCGCGAGGGCCGCCAGGCCGCCCATGCGATCGACCTGTCGCTGATGGGCTCGACGACGCTGCCGCGCTAGATCCAGTCCCGGACCGGTCTGGCCCGTCACTTGACGGGCCAGCGGAAATCATCAGCCCTGCCCGGCTTGGCGTCCGGCATCCGCCCCTCCACCAGCGTGCGCTCCAGCATCAGGCCGGCCTCAGTCGTCGCGCGCCGCGCCGGTCCGGCGGCAAGCAGCCCGCCG
Organism: Methylobacteriaceae bacterium; assembly: GCA_040380755.1. GTDB lineage: Bacteria > Pseudomonadota > Alphaproteobacteria > Rhizobiales > Beijerinckiaceae > Alsobacter. The sequence goes on from JBEIIL010000039.1 coordinate 23,763, forward strand.
CCGCTGGTGTCGGGCACCGTCAACGGCAGGATGGGACCCGCCAGCGGCCTCTGTGGAATCACGATCGCCACGGGAGGCAGTCCGTCCAGTCCGCGCAGCACGACCTGGTCAATCACCCGCTCGATGCCGCCCGGCTGCAGGGCCGGATCGCTGGAAGCCGGGTCACTCGCATCGGCCGGAACCGCGACGATGTTGGCCGGAGCCCGTCCCTCCATGGCGCGCCGGATCTCGACCTCGACGAAATGCGCCGCCTTGCGGGCGCCCAGGCGGGTGAAGTGCACGCCGTCGCCCGCCCGCAGCCGAACCGTGTCGCCATTCAGGTCCGGACCTGTCGGCGTATAGCGGTTGTTGGCGTCGGCGAAGGATTCCCACAGGTCGACGAATGGCAGTCCATGGCGCCGGGCCCCGGCCCGGAACAGCTCGTTCAGCACGATTGAGTCCGCCGCCATGCGCTGGCCCTCCATGATCGGAAGGCCGACCCAGCTGAGGCGCACGCGCCGCTCGGCGAACAGCCGTGCAATCTCGTCGATCCGGGCCGCATAGGCCGCCCGCCATGGCTCGCTGAGCGGGTCCAGCACGACGCCCGATGGGTCGCGAATCGGCTGGCGGTCGTTGGAGCCGATGAGGATGATCGCGTGGGTCAGCTTCTCGTTGGCCGCCAGCAGATCACGCACGCCCTGGCGCCAGTCGAAGAAGTCGGTCCGGACCAGGCCGCTGGAGCCGACGATCTGGCGTGACACCAGCACTTCGCCGCTCTCGGAAAACGCGTCCACGAGCCCTGTGGCCAGCATCTCGGCCATGGAATCGCCGATCACCGCGACAAAGGTTGTCACCTCGACCGCGGGACGCTCGGGCGTGTCGCGAACCACGACGGGGCGTGACGGAGCCTCGTTGTAGATCGGCGCCCGGCGCCGCTCGACCCGGGGTGCCGGCGCGGGCCGGGCGGGGCGGATCTGCTGGAAGTTCCAGAGTGGATAACGGTCGTCCTGCTGGGCCGCGGCGGCCTGCGGCCAGAACGCGGCGATCAGCATCGCCAGCACCGCCCACCTGCCGCTGCCCATCAGCTTCTCCACTTCGTGCCCGATCATGCGGCGCGCGTCGCTCCTGCGCAATCCACGCCCTGACCGGCGCGAAACTGGCCGCAAACTGTGGCGAAGGCGCGATCAGCGCGGCGCGCGCAACGCCTGCAGCACGGCGGGAGTCGGATGGCCATCCGGCACCAGGCCACGCTTCTCCTGGAAGTCGCGCACCGCGTCGCGTGTCTTCGTGCCGATCTTGCCATCCGGCTCGCCCACCTCGTAGCCGAGCGCTGCCAGCCGCTTCTGAAGGTCGACCCGCTGATTGTGGTCGAGCTGCGGATCCGAGCGCGGCCAGTCACCCTGGATCGGCGCACCGCCATAGATGCGATCGCCGAGATGGCCGACGCCGAGCGCATAGGCGTCCGAGCTGTTGTAGGCCTTGATCGCCGCATAGTTGGCCGTGACGAGGAAGGCCGGGCCGCGCGCGCCGGCCGGCAGGAACAGCAGGGCCTCGCCGCCACGCGGCATCGGCCGGCCATCCGCCCGGCGCACGCCGCGGCCGGCAAACCCGGAGAGGTCGCCGCGGCGCATCCGGTAGTCGAACCCGTCAGGGATCACCACCTCGACCGCCCAGGGCAGGCCGGCCTGCCAGCCATGCTGGCGCAGATAGTTGGCGGTGGAGGCCAGCGCATCGGGCACCGAGGTCCAGATGTTCTTGTGGCCGTCGCCGTCCCAGTCCACCGCCCATTTCATGAAGCTCGACGGCATGAACTGGGTCTGCCCCATGGCCCCCGCCCAGGAGCCACGCATGGCCTCCCGCGACACATGCCCCTGCTGCAGGATGACCAGCGCGGTGAGCAGCTCGTCGCGGAAGAAGTCGCTGCGGTAGCGCAGATGGGCCAGCGTCGCCAGCGAGCGGATGACGTCCATGCCGCCGGTAAAGGAGCCGAAATTCGTCTCCATCCCCCAGACGCCGAGAATGACCGACTTCTCGACGCCGTAGCGGCTCTCGATGGCGGCCAGTGTGGCGGCGTGGGCCTGCGCCTGGGCCTGTCCCTGGCCGACGCGTCCGCCGGTCACGGCGCCGTCCAGATAGCCCCAGATCGGCCGCACGAACTCGCTCTGCTTGCGGGTCAGCGCCGCCACCTTGGGGTCGGGGGTGACGCCGGCGAAGGCCGATTCGAACGTCGCGCGCGACACGCCACGCGCCTGGGCGGCCGGCCACAGGCTCTGCACAAATGACGAGAACGAGCCGTTGCCGGAGGCGGCCACGCTGGCACCGGCCGCGCCGGCGGCAGCAGCTGCGGCCACCGCGGGCTTCGATGCCGGCTTTTTCGGCACCGGCCTGGCCGCCGATGGCTGTTGCCCGGCGGGCTTTGCCGCGGATCCGCCAGACGGTTTCACCGCCGGTTTCGATGCGGGCTTGCCGGCTGCCTGGGCCGGCGGCCTGGCAGCCGTCGTGGTCCCGGCCTCCGGCTTTGCCGGCGCAGCAGCGGCTGGCCCGGCCAGCAGGATCAAGGCGGCAAGAGCCGCGAGGGCGGGGCGCCGCGGCGCCCGAAAGTCATGCGTCGTCATGGCGGCTCCGGCGGGATCCCCGTCCCACAGCCTCGATCACTAGCCCCGGGATGGTGAACGGAGTCTGAACCCACGCCAAGGGCCACGGACCCCCGACGCGACGAGACCGGTGGATTGGCCACAGCCATGCGCCGCCAGGAGGATACCTGGCTGGGTTTGGCGGGAGGCGTCGCGGGCTGCCTCGCGGCTGTCAGGGCCGCGCGTTCGGCGTCGTGAGGTGCCGTTCCCAGTCGAACGCATGGCGCACGATCGTGTCGAGATCGTTGAGCTCGGGCACCCAGCCCAGCGCACTGCGCACCTGCTCGCCGGTGGCAATGATGGCCGAGGGATCGCCCGCCCGCCGGCCGGTGAGGCGGACCGGGAAGTCGACGCCTGAGATGCGCTTGACGGTCTCGACCACCTGCAGCACCGAATAGCCGGTTCCATAGCCGCAGTTCAGCGTGAGGCTATCGCCACCGCGGCGCAGATGGTCGAGTGCCAGAAGATGCGCGCGGGCCAGGTCGGTAACATGGATGTAGTCGCGCAGGCAGGAGCCGTCCGGGGTCGGGAAATCGGTACCGAACACCTCCATCACCGGACGCTGGCCGAGCGCCGTCTGGCACGCCACCTTGATCAGGTGCGTGGCCATGGGGGTCGACTGGCCGGTCCGGCCGCGCGGGTCGGCTCCCGCGACGTTGAAGTAGCGCAGCACCACATAGGACAGCGGATGCGCGGCGGCCGTGTCGCGCAGGATCCACTCGGTCATCAGCTTCGAGCGGCCATAGGGCGACACCGGGTTGGTCGGGGCATCCTCGGAGACCGGGATCACCTCCGGCTCGCCATAGACGGCGGCCGTCGAGGAAAAGATGAATCGCGACACGCCCCCTGCTACGGCAGCGGCGATCAGCGACCGCGCCATGGCGGTGTTGTTGAGGTAGTAGCCGAGCGGATCGGCGACCGACTCCGGCACGACGATCTTCGCCGCGAAATGCGCGATGGCCTCGACCGTGTGTTCGGCGATGATCCGGCCGACCAGCGCCTCGTCGCCCATGTCGCCGACGACCAGCGGAACGGAGGGCGGCAGCGCCGAGGCAAAACCGGTCGAGAGATTGTCGAGCACCACGACGCGTTCGCCGCGGTCGACCAGCTCCAGCACCATGTGGGCGCCGATATAGCCCGCCCCGCCCGTCACCAGCACAGTCATGTCGCTCTCCTGTGGCCGGCGCAGCATAGGCCCCCGCCGTTAGACTTTCGTGAAGGCGGCGCCAGCAGTTGCCGGACGGTCTCGCCGGCCGTCACGGGCCGTGCTAGCTGTGCCGCGAATCGGCCGCAACCATCAAGTCTGGTGGCGGTGAACCCGGCGCACCCGCCGGCGCTCCTCACCACACGATCACACTGCCATCGACCCACACACGACCAGCCTGCCCCACCGATCCGTCCCCTCTCCACTCCCACCAAACGATGATCCCCGCCATGAAGCAGCGCATTCGCAAGGCCGTCTTCCCCGTCGCCGGTCTCGGCACCCGTTTCCTGCCCGCCACCAAGGCGGTGCCCAAGGAGATGATGACGGTCGTCGACCGGCCGGTGATCCAGCACGTGGTCGACGAGGCGCGCGAGGCCGGGATCGAGCATTTCATCTTCGTCACCGGTCGCGGCAAGGCGGTGATCGAGGACCATTTCGACATGTCCTACGAGCTCGACCGCACGCTGGCCGAGCGCGGCAAGACGAAGGAGCTGGAGGCGCTGGCGCGCGACCTGCCCGCCGCAGGGGCGACGAGCTTCACCCGCCAGCAGGCGCCGCTCGGCCTCGGCCACGCGGTCTGGTGCGCCCGCGAGATCGTCGGCGACGAACCCTTCGCAGTGCTGCTGCCCGACATGCTGAGCCGCGGCTGCATGGCGCAGATGCTCGCCGCATACGAGACCCATGGTGGCAACATCATCGCCGTCGAGGAGGTGCCGCCGGCCGAGACACACCAGTATGGCATCGTCGCGGTGGGCCAGGACCACGGCCGCACCTTCGAGATCACCGGCATGGTGGAGAAGCCGAAGCAGGGCACCGCCCCGTCCAACCTGATCATCTCCGGCCGCTACATCCTGCAGCCGCAGATCTTCGACATCCTCTCCGCCAAGGAGAAGGGTGCGGGCGGCGAGATCCAGCTCACCGACGCCATGATCAAGCTCGCTGCTGAACAGCCATTCCACGGTCTGCGCTACGAGGGCCGCACCTACGACACCGGCTCCAAGCTCGGCTTCCTGATGGCCAATGTCGCCTATGGGTTGGAGCGCGAGGAGCTGGGCCCGGCCTTCCGCGCCGAGATCGACAAGCTGCTGGGCAAGTGAGGCGCAGCACGGCTGGGAGTCCATGAACGCCGGTCAAGCGTGACCGGCGCCTGGATCCGGGGCCCCATACCCGGCGCTATTCGATCACCTCGTCGGCGCGGGCCAGCATCATGGGCAAAATGTCCAGCCCCAGGGCCCGGGCGGCAGAAATGAAACCACGCGACGGGGGCCGTGTCGATCAGGCGCAGCGAGCGGCTTGCGGCGCCACGCGTCACGGCCGCGGCCTCAGAACTGCAGCTTCAGGCCCAGACGGTAGACATTGGCCGTGTAGTCGGTTCCCACCTGGGTCGAGTTGAGCCTTTCATGGGTGAAGCTCGCCTTCACGGCCACCGCCCGCGTCAGCCGGTACTCCACCCTCACGCCGCCCGTGAAGCCGTCCTCCCGGATCGGTTCGCCCTCATAGACCGTGCGCGTGAAACCGGCATTGGCGGCGATCGTGAGGTTGCGCAGCAAGGCGTGCGACACCTCCACGGATGCACCCCGGATGGTCGCGCCCGAGGATCCGCTGACGATGGTGTCGGAGAAGCTCGCCGTGCCGCGCAGCGTCACGGTCGTGAGCGGCGTTGCCGCCCAGATCAGCGAGGCATCCGCCACCGGGCCGCGCAGCGGCGCCAGCCTCGGATCATCGAAGGTCCACTCGCCATAGCCCACATTGATGTCGCCGGTGAGGATGCGGCTGATCTCGAAGGTTGAGCCGACGCGGGCATTGATGCCGCGCGAGGAGCGTTCGTAGCCCGAATTGTCGAACTGCTGGTCATATTGCCGTCGGCTGACGTTGACCTCCACATAAGGCTGCACACCGGGCGTCGCCTCATAGCCGGTCCGCAATCGCAAATTGTAGGCGGTGACGTTGCGGTCGGCCTGGCTGACCTGCGTGCCGTCGCCGACATCGAGCGGATCATAGATCGTGCGCGCCACGCTGCCGCGCAGCCCCACCGCCAGCCGCCCGAAGGTCTGCGTCACGCCTGCCGCAGCGCCGAGATCCTGGACGAAGGCGCGCGAGGTGCCAACCAGCGGCTGCTCGACGCTGCCAGGCTGCTGCGTTGACAGACGGTAGGTGGCGCCAAGATCAATGCGGGTGTCGCGCAGCGCATCGAGCCGCAGGTCGATGGCCGCATCGGCGTCCGGCCGGTTGGCCGAGAGAACGGACGGATACCACGCATAGGCGCCGCGCAGCGCCGCGGTCAGCGAATGTCGCTCCCAGTCGCTGGCCAGCGCCACCGCACCCTCGGTGCGGAACTCGGCCGAGCCCTTTTGTTGTCCCGACAGCCGATTCGGATTGGTGTCGTAGCCGACATCCTGCTCGAGCGAGGGGCGCAGCAGGAAGCTGCCCACCCGCACGCCCAGCGGCGCATAGGGATCGACCTCCGCAGAACTGCGCCGGGGCGGCTGCGGCCCGAATGTCTCGGGCAGCAGCGGCGGCCGCGACACGCTGACCGCCGACGGTCCGGGGATGATCGCGTCAATCCGTTGCGGCGGCGGCGGCGGTTTCTGCAGCTGCCGCTTGGGATTGCGCACCGGCTTGCCCACCACCGGATAGCGGCCCCGATAGGCCTTTTTCTGCGGCGGCGGACCGACATCGCCGCTGCGGAGGGCCGGCGGCGGATCGACAACCGCCTGCTGCGCCCGCACCGGCCCGGAGACGAGCGCGGCAACGAGGCCGGCCAGCGCCGCTGCGCACCAGGACTGTCGCGCCATCCAGGGCAAGTCGGCGGGCTCCGCACGGCCGTCCGGCCCCCGGGACGGGAGTCGGAATGGTTAAGAGATGTAAAACGCCCATGGTTAACGGGAGGTAACCACCGGCCGCGCCGGGGTTTCGCTGCATGGTCCGGCCATGCTAAGCCGCGACCCGGCGGCGCGAGCCGTCACGCCCCGAGGACAGGATGCAGGACTCCAGGAGCCCGCCCGCCAGCCCGACAGCCGCCGCCGGTGCGCCGCGCGACGCGGCTGAC
>JBEIIL010000040.1:0-29961 GCA_040380755.1 Methylobacteriaceae bacterium
ATGGCGATGGATGCGCGCGAGATCGAGCGGATGATCCGGGAGGCACTGCCCGATGCGACGGTCGAGATCCGCGACCTTGCCGGCGACGGCGACCACTATGCGGCGACCGTGAAATCGGCTGCCTTCAAGGGCAAGACACGGGTGCAACAGCACCAGATGGTCTATGCGGCCCTCAAGGGCAACATGGGCGGCGTGCTGCATGCGCTTGCGCTGACGACCGGGACGCCCGACATTTGACGAGGTCGGCGCGCCTTGACCGCGCCCGCAGGGAGAACGAGACGATGAGCGTACAGGACGAGATCAAGACCGAAGTCACCAGCAACGACGTGGTGCTGTTCATGAAGGGCACCCCGCAGTTCCCGATGTGCGGGTTCTCCGGGCAGGTCGTGCAGATCCTCGATTACCTCGGCGTGCCCTACAAGGGCGTCAACGTGCTCGAGAATGAGGGCATCCGCCAGGGCATCAAGGACTACGCCAACTGGCCGACCATTCCGCAGCTCTACGTCAAGGGAGAGTTTGTCGGCGGCTGCGACATCGTGCGCGAGATGTTCCAGGCCGGAGAGCTGCAGACGCATCTCACCGACAATGGCGTGGCGGTGAAGCAGCCCGCCAAGGCCTGAGCCGGCCCGCGCCGGCCCTTCCTAAGAGGGCCGGTCGCGGCCGATCGCGGCACGCAGCAGGCGCAGCGCGTCCTCGCCGGCCCAGTCGGCCGGCCCGGCGATGACGCCGAGCTCGCAGCCGTCGCGGTCGATGATGAGCGTCGTCGGCATGCCGAACGCCTTGCCGGCGGCTTTCAGCTCCTGGAACGTCTTCGCGGCCGGATCGCTGAAATAGGCGAGACGGGCAATGCTGTTGTCGGCCAGCCACTGGCGCGGCTTGTCCGGATTGCGCGTGTCGATGTTGACCGCCACCACCTGGAAGGCGTCGCCGCCGAGCGTGGCCTGCAACCGGTCGAGCGCCGGCATCTCGTGGCGGCACGGGGCGCACCACGTCGCCCACAGGTTGAACAGGACGGTCTTGCCGCGAAAGGCAGCGAGGCTGGTCGGCTGGCCGTCCGGGCCGGTGAAGGTCAGGGCGGGTACCGGGCGAGGCTCCTTTGGCACCTGAACGGCGGCGACATCACCGCGTGCCAGCGGCCGCATGGCCTCGACCACCGGGCGGGCTGCGGCGCAGCCGGGCGCACTGGCGTTGCTCCAGCCCCTGCTCGTCCCGTATAGGACGCCGAGCCCGAGCGTAATCGCCAGCGCCGAGCCGCCAAGGACCAGCCAGCGCCTGGCCGGCCCTGTGGCGGCCGTGGCGGGTGGCGGTGAGTGTGGGGTTGAAGCAGGGTCTTGCGGCAAGGTGTGGTCCGATCATGAGCAACAAGATGTGGGGCGGCCGCTATGCCAGCGGTCCCGACGCCATCATGGAGGAAATCAACGCCTCCATCGACTTTGACAAGACCCTCTGGCGCCAGGATATCGCCGGATCGCGCGCCCATGTGGCCATGCTGGCCGCGCAGGGCATCGTCACCAGCGATGACGCGGCTGCCATCACCACCGGTCTAGGCGCCGTCGAGAGCGAAATCGAGGCGGGCCGCTTCACGTTCTCGCGGGCGCTCGAGGACATCCATATGAACATCGAGTCGCGGCTGGCCGAGATCGTCGGCCCGGCGGCGGGCCGCCTGCACACGGCACGGTCGCGCAACGACCAGGTCGCCACCGACATGCGGTTGTGGGTGCGCGACACCGTCGACCAGCTCGACGCGCAGCTGGCCGATCTGCAGCAGGCCCTGGCCGACAAGGCGCTGGCCTGTGCCGGCCTGGTGATGCCGGGGTTCACCCATCTGCAGTCGGCGCAGCCCACCACGTTCGGCCACCACCTCCTGGCCTATGTGGAGATGCTGGGCCGTGACCGGGGCCGGTTCCAGGATGCCCGCCGGCGGATGAACGAGTGCCCGCTGGGTGCCGCGGCGCTGGCTGGAACCTCGTTCCCTATCGACCGGGCGGCGACGGCGGCGGCACTGGGTTTCGACCGGCCGACCGCCAATTCCCTCGACAGCGTCGCCGACCGCGACTTCGCGCTGGAATCACTCGCTGCCGCGGCGATCTGCGCCGTGCACCTGTCGCGATTCGCCGAGGAGATCGTGCTGTGGACGACGCCGCAGTTCGGCTTCGTCGCCCTGTCGGACAAGTTCACGACCGGGTCGTCGATCATGCCGCAGAAGCGCAATCCCGATGCGGCCGAGCTGGTGCGCGGCAAGAGCGGGCGGATCATCGGGGCGCTCAACGGCCTGATGATCGTCATGAAGGGCCTGCCGATGACCTACGCCAAGGACATGCAGGAGGACAAGGAGGGCACGTTCGACGCGCTGCGCTCGCTGTCGCTCTGCGTTGCCGCGATGGCCGGCATGGTGCGCGACATGACGCCGAATGCGCGCGCCATGAAGCGTGCGGCGGGGGCGGGCTACGCGACAGCCACCGATCTCGCCGACTGGCTGGTGCGGACGCTGCACATGCCGTTCCGCGAGGCGCATCACGTCACGGGCCGCATTGTCGGGCTCGCATCCGACCGCGGAATCGGGCTCGAATCGCTGCCGCTGGAGGCCATGCAGGCGGTCGAGCCGCGGATCACCGCCGACGTGTTCGCGGTGCTGGGCGTCGAGCAGTCGGTGCGCAGCCGCACCAGCTATGGCGGCACGGCGCCCGCACAGGTGCGGCGCCAGGCACGGCGCTGGCTGGCGCGGCTGAAGAAAGAGCGCGGCTGAGGGACTTGTCCACGCCGCTTCCGCGGCCATCCGTCCGCCCCTATGATGCGCCCGACCCTGGAGTTCAGCCTTTGTCCCCGTCCGCCCTGCCGCTGCGCCTTGCCCTGGTGGCCACCGTTCTCGCCCTGACGCTCGCGGGCTGCGGCCGCAAGGGACCGCTGGAGCCGCCGCCCGGTGCGGTGGCGGCAAAGCCGGATCCACTCGCCGCGCCCGAGACGCAGGCGTTGCCCGGACAGTCGACGCTGACGCCGACGATCAGCCCGGTCTCGGGGGCGAGTTCGCGGGGAAGGGGAAAGCCGATTTCCGCCCCGAGCGATCCCTTCATTCTCGATCCGATCCTCTAGGCCGCCGCGATGCACCATTTCAGCTATTCGGGCGGGGTGCTGCACGCCGAGGATGTCGACCTGCGGACCCTTGCCGCGGAGGTTGGCACGCCGTTCTACTGCTATTCGACGGCCACGCTGGAGCGGCACTACAGCGTGTTCGCCGGGGCGTTCGCCGACGTGCCGACGCTCGTCTGCTACGCCATGAAGGCCAACTCCAACCAGGCGGTGCTGCGCACGCTGGCGCGCCTCGGGGCCGGAATGGACGTCGTCTCGGAGGGCGAGCTGCGGCGGGCCCGGGCGGCCGGGGTGCCGGGCAGCCGGATCACCTTCTCGGGCGTCGGCAAGACCGCGGCCGAGATGGCGTTCGGGCTGGACGAGGACATCCTGTGCTTCAACGTCGAATCAGAGCCCGAGCTGGAGCTGCTCTCGGCGGTGGCCACGGGCCGGGGACGGGAGGCGCGGATCGCCATCCGGGTGAACCCCGACGTCGATGCGCGCACCCACCACAAGATTTCCACCGGAAAATCCGGCGACAAGTTCGGCGTGCCGATCTCCCGGGCGCGGGAGGTATACCGTCGCGCCGCCGCGCTGCCGGGTCTGCGCGTCACCGGCGTCGACATGCATATCGGCAGCCAGATCACCGATCTGCAGCCTTTTGACGATGCCTTCGCGCTGCTGTCGGATTTCGTCCGGGTGCTGCGCGAGGACGGCCATGCGATCGACCATGTCGACCTCGGCGGCGGGCTTGGCATTCCCTACCGGGCCGGTGCGGAGGCGCCGCCGCTGCCGGCGCGCTACGCAGAAGTCGTGAAGCGTAACACCCACAATCTCGGCTGCACGCTCGTGTTCGAGCCCGGCCGCATGATCGTCGGCAATGCCGGCATCCTGGTCGCCAGCGTGATCTTCGTGAAGCACGAAGAGGGAAAAACCTTCGTCATCGTCGATGCGGCGATGAACGACCTGATCCGGCCGACCCTCTACGAAGCCCATCACGACATCCTGCCGGTGGTGGAGCCCTCCCCCGGGGCGCGACGCATCATCGCAGACGTGGTCGGTCCGGTGTGCGAGAGCGGCGACTATCTGGCGCTGGACCGGGAGCTGCCGGAGCTTGCGGCGGGCGACCTCGTCGCGGTGATGACGGCTGGTGCCTACGGGGCCGTCCAGGCCGGAACCTACAACAGCCGCAGGCTCGTGCCGGAGGTTCTCGTGCGTGGGTCCGGACATGCGGTCGTGCGGCCGCGGCAGAGCTTCGAGGACCTGATCGGGCTGGATAGGGTTCCCGGCTGGCTGCACGACTGACCCGATCACGGTTCGCGGAGCAGGCCCGACACGGTCTGGCCAAGGCTCAAACGCGTGTTACCTTACCGTCTTTCGGCAGTGTGCCGTGGGGGCGCAGAAGGAAGCCGCGATGAGCGACGACGCGTCGGCCAGAAGCTCCGGCAATCTCGAGGACCGCGCCGCCCGCATCGCGACCCGGGTCGCGAAGCTCGCCCGCCAGGCCCGCCTCGCCCTGGCCTGGGAGGCGCTCTGGCCGGTCCTTGCCAGTGCACTCGCGATCGCCGGGGTGTTCGTCGCCGCGTCATGGTTCGGCGTGTGGGGCTGGCTGCCGCTGTGGGCGCGTCCCGTCGGCGTCGGCATTACCGCGCTCGCGCTGCTGGCCTGCGTGGTCGTTGCCACGCGCCTGCCGCGTCCGGACTGGCGGGCGGCGCTCGGTCGTCTCGATCGCGATTCGGCCCTGCCGCACCGTCCGGCCACCGCCCTGACCGATCCGCTGGCCAGCAGCGCCGATGATCCGACGACCCGGGCGATCTGGGAGGCGCACAGGGCCCGTGTTCTGGATTCCGCTGCGAAGCTGACCGTGTCGCGCCCGGCGCCGCGGCGGGCCGAGCGCGACCCCTGGGCGGTGCGGTTTGCCGTCGCCTTCACGGTGCTGGCCGCGTTCTTCGTCGCCGGCTCCGAGCGGAAGGCGCGGCTCACCGAAGCGTTCGACTGGTCGGGGACGGCGGTTCAGGCCGCCGGCTTCCGCCTCGACGGCTGGATCGATCCGCCGGCCTACACGCAGGTGCCGCCGGTGCTCCTCGATCTCAAGACGCTCGCCGGGGCCGGCGAGGCGACGACACGCGCCCGTGTCCCGGTGCGCTCCGTGCTGGTGCTGCGTGCCTCCGATCCGGAGGGACTCGCGGTCAGCGTGGTCGGGGGCCTCGCGGTGCCCGAGCCGCCCAAGGCAGCCGAGGGCCAGCCGGCCCCGGCGCCGCGCAAGGCCGATGTGGCCGGCTACGAGGCGCGCTGGACCGTCACCGGCGAGGGCACCGTGACGGTGCGCCGCAACGGGCGGCCGCTGGCGTCCATCGCGGTCGCGGCGATCCCCGACCAGCCGCCGCTGATCGAGCTGCTCAGCGAGCCGGTCGCGGGCGACCGCGGGCAGCTGACGATCCCCTATGCGGTGAAGGACGACTACGGCGTCGTCAGCGCCGAGGTCCGCTTCGGCCGGCAGCTGCGTAACGGCAAGCCGGTTGAGGCGAAGCGTCCGCCCTTGCTGCCGGCTCCCGTACTGGCGCTGGGCCTGCCAGGCGGTGACAACCGTGATGGCGAGGCCCGCAGCGTCCTCGACATCGGCGAGCATCCCTGGGCGGGTGCCCGGGTCGAGATGACGCTGGTGGCGCGCGACGAGCCGGGCCAGGAGGGGCAGAGCTTCACCATCGGGGTGACGCTGCCGCAGCGCAGTTTCTCGCAGCCGCTGGCGCGCGCCCTGGTGGAGCAGCGCCGCACCCTGATCCTCGACCCGGCGTCGCGGTCCCGCATCCAGGATTCGCTGCGTGCCCTCATGATTGCACCGGAGCAGTTCACGCCGGATCCGTCGGTCTATCTCGGCCTGCGCACCGCCACGGTCCGGCTCGGACTGGCAAAGACCGACCCCGACCTGATCGCGGTCGCCGATCTGCTCTGGGAAATGGCGCTCAAGATCGAGGATGGTGACCTGTCAGACGTCGACAAGGCGCTGAAGCAGGCGCAGGACGCCTTGCGCGACGCGCTCGAGCGCGGCGCCTCCGAGCAGGAGCTGCGCAAGCTGACGCAGGATCTGCGCCGGGCGATGGACCGGTTCCTGCAGGAATACGCCGAGAAGGCGCTGCGCAACCGTGATCAGAACCAGCAGCAGGCCGACAACACCCGCAACATGCGGATGCTCACCCCGCAGGACCTGAAATCCATGCTCGACCGCATGGAGGACATGGCCCGGCGCGGTGCCACCGAGGATGCCAAGCGCATGCTCGACCAGCTGCGCAACATTCTCGACAACCTCAAGACCGCCCGTCCCGGCCAGCGCCAGATGGAACAGGGCCAGCGCGAGATGGAGCAGTCGCTCGACGACCTCGACCGGATGGCCCGCGAGCAGCAGGAGCTGCGCGACAAGACCTTCCGGGAAGGCCAGCGCAAGCGTGAGCAGGCCCGCCAGGGCAACCGCCAGCAGCAGGCGCAGCGCGGCCAGCAAGGTCAGCGCGGGCAGCAGGGACAGCGTGGCCAGCAGGGCCAGCAAGGGCAACAGGGCCAGCAGGGCGAACAGGGTGACCAGGGCGAGGGCGGTGAAGGCGGCGAGGGCCAGGAGGGCATGGAGGGCCTCGGCCAGCGCCAGCAGGCGCTGCGTGACCAGCTGCGCGAGCTGAAGCGCCGCATGCGCGAGAACGGCATGAATGGCGAGCAGGGCCTCGAGGACGCCGAGGAGGCGATGCGACAGGCCGAGGGCGCCATGGGCCGGGGCGAAGACGGCTCCGCCGTCGACGCCCAGGGCCGGGCTCTCGAGGGCCTGCGGCGTGGCGCCCAGGGGCTGGCCCAGCAGATGCAGCAGGGCGATGGCACCGAGCAGGCGGGCGAACCGGGTGGACCCGGCGAACCCGGCAACCGCCGCGCCCAGGCGTCGGAGCCGAATGACGACCCGCTCGGCCGGCCGACGCCGACCACCGATCCCGGCGACCGCTCGAAGTTCCGCCGCGGCGGCAAGGGCGGGACGCTGGAGCAGCGCGCCCGCGAGGTCATGGACGAGCTGCGCCGGCGCATGGGCGACCCTAACCGGCCGCAGGACGAGCTCGACTACCTGCAGCGGCTGATGCCGGTGAACTGAACCGGGCGCCTCCCGCCCGGTCCAGCCGGTGCGGCGGATGGTCCGGTCCCGGCGCAAGGGCCGGGCAGGACGCTTGGATCGCATGGATTTCGGGCGTATGGCTGCGCCTGTCGAACCGGCCGAGGCCGTGCGTCCCTCGGGACGCAAGTGCCCGGCCGCGTGACGCCGCCGGGACCCCCGGTCGGCCTGCCACCACCCTGCGGAGTTGAGTTGCCATGGCCGGCACGCTGAACGCCTTCGTCCCCTTCGCCCTTGCGGCCGTTGCCCTCGTGCTGCTGGCGGGGCTGGTGAACATGTTCCGCGGCGGCAGTCCCAACACGTCACAGCTGCTGATGCGCTGGCGCGTCGGGCTGCAGTTCGTCACCATCCTGCTGGTGCTTGCGGTGGTGTGGTTGCGCAGCGCCTGATCGGCCTGGCAACGAATCGTTTACCATAACCTTCCAACGTGGTCTTTCAGGCCATGCGCCGCTGGTTCCGACGCTATGGTTCGGCTGTCCCGGCCCCGTCCCTCAACCTCGTCGCTGACCGGCCTGCTCGCTGGTGTCGCGATGGGATTGGGGGCGATGGTGTCGCCCCGGGCGGCCCTGGCCGGTGACGCGCCTCCGCCGCCCGGCTTCGAGCTGCGCGCCGGCCTGTTCGCGCATGATCCGACAAGCCCTGAGCCACGGGGTGTCGACGTCTCGGCCGAGCTCCTGCTGCCACGGTTGCCCGGTCCGGCCGGATTTGAGGCCTGGATGCCGCGCCCGCATGCGGGCGGCATGGCGGCCACCGCCGGCGGCACGAGCTACGGGTATGCGGGCCTGACATGGTCGGTGGACCTGACCCGAACCCTGTTCGTCGAGGCTGCCCTGGGCGGTGCCGTCAGCAATGTCCCGACAGGGCCGTATGGCTCCGCGAACCGGTCGGCGCTGGGCTGCCGCGGTGCCTTTCGCGAGGCCGTGAGTCTTGGCGTCCGACTCACGCCGCAGCTCACCCTGCTGGGCACGCTGGAGCACCTGTCGAATGCCGGGCTGTGCAGCAGCAATCGCGGGCTGAGCACCGTCGGGGTGCGGGTGGGCTACAGCTTCTGACCGACCTATATAGGGTCCCTCAGTCATCGGAGAGCTGCCAATGGTCGTCCTGAACCGCATCTACACCCGCACCGGCGATGGCGGCACGACAGCTTTGGGCACCGGCGAGCGCCGTCCCAAATATGATCTGCGGATCGAGGCCTATGGCACGGTCGACGAGACCAACGCCACGCTGGGCCTGGTGCGGATGCACACGATGGGCGCCCATCCCGAGGTGGATGCGATGCTGGCCCGCATCCAGAACGACATGTTCGATCTCGGCGCCGACCTGTGCACGCCCGATGACGGCACCAAGCTGGACTGGGAGCCGCTGCGCATGGTCGATACGCAGGTCGAGCGGCTGGAGCGGGAGATCGACACGCTGAATGCGGTGCTGCAGCCCCTGCGCTCGTTCGTGCTGCCGGGCGGATCGCCGGCGGCGGCCGCCCTGCACCTGGCACGCACCGTCTGCCGCCGGGCAGAGCGGCTGATGGTCCACCTCGCGGCCGATCCCAAGGAGACCGTCGGGGATGCGGCGCTGAAATACATCAACCGGCTGTCGGATTTTCTGTTCGTCGCGTCCCGCTACGTCAACGAGAAGGGCGAGGCGGACGTGCTCTGGGTTCCTGGCCAGAACCGCTAGGCATGTTCCTGCCGCTCTATGACCTCGCGCCGCTGCGCCGCCTCAAGGCGCCGCACGTGACGCGTCTGATCATGGTGCTTTGCAGCCTCGTCTGGCTGGCGGCCTGGGCAGGGGCGGGCGGCGGGGTCGAGTTTCTGGCCCTGGAGGCCGGCGTCATCCCGGCGGTGCTGTGGGGGCGCGCCATCCTGCCGCCGGGGCTCGATGCAATCCCGCCGGCGGTGACGCTTGTGACCAGCGCCTTCCTGCACGGGTCGGCGATCCACCTCATCGGCAACATGCTGTTTCTCCAGGTCTTCGGCGACAATGTCGAGGACGCGATGGGGCACGGCCGGTTCACGGCGTTCTATCTCGCCTGCGCGGCAGCCGGCGGGCTGGCGCATGCGGTTGCCGAACCTGCCTCCCAGCAGCCGCTGATCGGCGCCTCGGGGGCGGTTGCCGGCATTGTCGGCGCCTATCTGGTGCTGCACCCGCGCGTGCGCGTCTGGGGGCTGATGCTGAACATCGTTCCGGTGCGCCTGAATGCGGCCTGGATCCTCGGCGCCTGGCTGGCGTTCCAGATCTATCATGCGCTGACCGGGGACGAGCGGACGACGGGCTGGTGGGCGCATCTGGGCGGCTTTGCCGCCGGCATCATGCTGCTGCCGCTGCTGCGCGTGCGGCCCGGACCCGCGGTTTCGATGCCTTGAGTCATAGGTGCGGCGGCCTGCGGGCGCGCTGCGCGTTGACAAGGCTTCGACCCCACCATTACGGTCCCCGCCTGACTTCCGGAGGATGGATCCGGCGAGGTGCCTGTCAGGCATGCGCCAGCCTGCCGCTTCCGGGTGCACCAGACTGGCCGGGGCCGGTCGCAGCGGCGCCGTCCGCCGCCGGTCCCGAAAGCCCCACCAGAGAGCCGGACCGCGGGAGCGCTCCGGAAGGAGCGACGATGAAAATCCTCGTGCCCGTCAAGCGGGTGGTCGACTACAATGTGAAAATCCGAGTCAGGCCGGATGGCTCCGGCGTCGAGCTGGCCAACGTCAAGATGTCGATGAATCCGTTCGACGAGATCGCCATCGAGGAGGCGCTCCGCCTGAAGGAGGCCGGCAAGGCGACCGAGATCGTCGCGGTGTCGATCGGGCCGGCGCAGGCCGCCGAGACCATTCGCACGGCGCTGGCGATGGGTGCCGACCGCGGCATCCTCGTCAAGGCCGACGGTCTCGTCGAGCCGCTGGCCGTCGCGAAGATCCTCAAGGCCATTGTCGAGGCCGAGCAGCCCGGGCTGGTGATCCTCGGCAAGCAGGCCATCGACGACGACTGCAACCAGACCGGCCAGATGCTGGCCGCGCTGCTGGGCTGGCCGCAGGGAACCTTCGCGTCGAAGGTCACCGTCGGCGACACGCTGGAGGTCACACGCGAGGTCGACGGAGGACTGCAGACCGTCGAGCTGAAGCTTCCGGCGATTGTCACGACCGACCTGCGCCTGAACGAGCCGCGCTACGCCTCGCTGCCGAACATCATGAAGGCGAAGAAAAAGCCGATCGACGAAAAGACGGCGGCGGATTTCGGCGTCGATCTGGCACCTCGCCTGACGGTGCTGAAGACCACCGAGCCTGCGGGCCGCAAGTCCGGCGCCAAGGTGGGGTCGGTGCAGGAGCTGGTGTCCAAGCTCAAGAACGAAGCGGGAGTGCTGTGATGCCGACGCTGCTGATTGCCGATCACAACAATGTCGGCATCAAGGATGTCACCGCCAAGGCGCTGACGGCCGCCTCCCAGCTGGGTGGCCCCGTCCACGTTCTGGTTGCCGGGTCGGGCTGCCAGGGGGCCGCCACGGCGGCCGCGGCACTGGCTGGCGTCGACAAGGTGCTGGTCGCGGATGCGCCTGTCTATGCGCACGGCCTCGCCGAGCCGGTGGTGGCACTGGTCGCGGCGCTCGCCGCGGGCTACGACGCAATTGTCGGCTCATCGACCTCGGCGGCGAAGAACGTGCTGCCGCGTGTGGCTGCGCTGCTCGACGTGATGCAGGTGTCCGACGTCACCAAGGTGCTGGCGCCCGATACGTTCGAGCGCCCGATCTATGCGGGCAATGCCATCCAGACGGTCCAGGCGACCGATACGAAAAAGGTCCTGACGGTTCGAACTGCGTCCTTCCAGGCGGCCGGACAGGGTGGTGCCGCCGCCATCGAGGCCGTTCCTGCCGCGACCGATCCGGCGCTGTCGACCTTCAAAGGCGAGGCGCTGTCGAAATCCGACCGGCCCGAGCTGACCTCGGCCAAGATCATCATCTCGGGCGGTCGCGCGATGCAGAACGCCGAGAATTTCAAGACCTATATCGAGCCGATCGCCGACCGTCTCGGTGCGGCAATGGGCGCGTCCCGGGCAGCTGTCGACGCCGGCTACGCCCCGAACGACTGGCAGGTCGGGCAGACCGGCAAGGTGGTGGCCCCTGACCTGTACATCGCGGTCGGCATCTCGGGCGCCATCCAGCATCTCGCCGGGATGAAGGACTCCAAGGTGATCGTCGCGATCAACAAGGACGAGGAGGCGCCTATCTTCCAGGTTGCCGACTACGGCCTTGTGGGCGATCTGTTCCAGCTGCTGCCGGAACTCGACAAGGAACTGGCCAAGGGCTGACCCATCCGTCCTGCCGCCGCCGGCGGCGGGAACCTGACCTGCAGGGACGGCGAAGGCCGCGAGCACATGTCCATAAGCATCCGCAAGGTAGGCATCATCGGCGCCGGCCAGATGGGCAACGGCATCGCCCAGGTGTGTGCGCAGGCCGGCTACGAGGTCGTGCTCCACGATATCAGCGAGGAGCGGATCCAGGCCGGGCTCGCCACCATCAACGGCAATCTCGCCAAGCTGGTGCAGAAGGGAAGCTTCGACGAAAGGATGCGGCGTGAGGCGCTCGACAAGATCGCGCCCGGCCTGACGCTCGACGACCTGCACAGCTGCGACCTGGTGATCGAGGCCGCCACCGAGAACGAGGAGGTGAAGCGGCGGATCTTCACGGCGCTGTGCCCCGCGCTCAAGGGCGACGCGATGATCGCCTCCAACACCTCCTCGATCTCGATCACGCGACTGGCCTCGGTGACCAACCGGCCGGAGCGCTTCATCGGAATCCATTTCATGAACCCCGTGCCGCGCATGCAGCTTGTCGAGCTGATCCGCGGCATTGCCACCGAGGATCCCACCTTCGAGGCCGCCCGCGACCTGATTGCCGCACTGGGCAAGACGATGACGGTCGCCGAGGACTTCCCGGGGTTCATCGTCAACCGCATCCTGCTGCCGATGATCAACGAGGCGATCTATACGCTTTACGAAGGCGTCGGCTCGGTCGACGCCATCGACACCGCCATGCGGTTGGGGGCCAACCACCCGATGGGTCCGCTGCAGCTCGCCGACTTCATCGGCCTCGACACCTGCCTGTCGGTAATGCAGGTGCTGCATGAGGGACTGGCCGATTCCAAGTACCGGCCTTGCCCGCTGCTGGTGAAATATGTCGAGGCCGGATGGCTCGGCCGCAAGACCAAGCGGGGCTTCTACGACTACCGCGGCGAGAAGCCGGTACCGACCCGATAGGGCGGTCTCTCGACGATCCGGATAAGAATCCGTCAAGCTGTGCCGGGCCAGATTTGGGTCATGCAGACCGGACGCAATGGCGATATCGCCCCCTCCATCATCAGCATGCAGCAGGAGCTGGCGCAGACGCGTGCCGGCCTTGCGGTGCTCAAGGTTCAACGCCAGGCCGAAGAGCGCCTGATCGCCATGCTGGACGCCACCGGCTCCGCGCAGCAGCCGGCGCCGCCTGCGCCTGCGCCTGGAACTGGCCTGGTCGTCGACAAGTCTGTCTGACGTGCGGCCGGGCGCGGCCTCGCGACGCGGTTTCGCCTTCCCCGCTTCACAACAGCGTCACGCGGCCTGTACAGTGTGGTGACGGGCGGATTCGGCCCCGCCCCTGTCAGGGAGCGGTGTGTTTTGACCATCCACGTGCACCAGACCGTCTCGCCGGAAGCGTGTCCGGCCCTGGTGCTGAACGCTGACTACCGGCCTTTGAGCTATTATCCGTTGTCCCTGTGGAGCTGGCAGGACGCGATCAAGGCGGTGTTCCTCGACCGGGTGAACATCGTGTCGTTCTACGACCGGACGGTCCGAAGTCCGAGCTTCGAGATCCAGCTGCCGTCCGTCGTCTCGCTTAAATCCTACATCAAGCCGTCCCGCCACCCTGCCTTCACCCGGTTCAACGTCTTCCTGCGCGACCGCTTCACCTGCCAGTATTGCGGAGAACGCGAGGAGCTCACCTTCGATCACGTGATCCCCCGGTCGAAGGGTGGGCAGACCACCTGGGAAAACGTCGTCGCGGCCTGTTCTCCGTGCAATCTGCGCAAAAGCGACCGGATGCCGCGTGATGTGGGCATGCATCCGCTGCAGCAGCCCTTCGCGCCGACGGTGCATGACCTGCACCACAATGGCCGGCTGTTCCCGCCCAACTACCTGCACGACAGCTGGCTCGACTACCTCTACTGGGACACCGAACTGGAGCCGTGAGGTTCAACGCGGCTCGGTCGGCCACGGCCGCTGCGCCGGCCCGTAGCGCTCGACGAAACGCGCGAGGCGCAGCACGCCGGGATCGTCGAAGCGCCGGCCGACGATCTGCAGGCCGATCGGCAATCCGCCTGCGGCATAGCCGCAATTCACCGAAATGGCCGGGTTCTCGGCCATGTTCCACGCCACCGTGTAGCCAATATGCTCGAACGGCCGCTCGGGGTCGTCGAGCGGCGAGGCGCTGCCGGCCGCAAAGGCCAGGCAGGGCGCGGTCGGCGACAGGATGAAATCGTGGTCGCGGAACAGCGACGCGGCAGCGTTGCGCATCTCCATGGTCCGGTTGTAGCCGCGCATCACGTCGAGGCCGGACCGCTGCGCGCCGGATTTGGCCCAGGCCCGGATGTAGGGCAGTACCCGCGCGCGCCGCTCTTCCGGCAGCCGGGAGAGATCGTCCCAGGCCCACACCCGCCAGAAATCGTCGATGCCGTCGAGCATCGCCCGCGTCAGCAGCGCCGGCACGGTCTCGACCACGGCGCCGGCACTGGCAAACAGGGCAGCGGCTGCGGCGACCGCGTCCAGCGTCGCCCCGTCGGGCTCCATGCCGGCGCCGATCTCCAGCATCAGGCCGATGCGCTGTCCGCGCAGATCCTGCTCCAGGTTGGACCAGTCGATCGCCTGCGGTGGCAGGGATGTCGGGTCGCGCCAGTCCGGAGCGCACAGCACCCGCATCATCAGCGCCGCGTCGGCGACGGTGCGGGTCATCGGGCCGGCGACGCGGCCCAGATAGGCTGGATCGACCGGAACCCGGCCATGGCTTGGCTTCAGGCCGACAAGGCCGCACCAGCCGGCGGGCAGCCGCACGGAGCCGCCGATGTCGGTGCCCAGATGCAGCGGACCGTAGCCAGCGGCGGCGGCGGTCGCGGCCCCGGCGCTGGACCCGCCGGGGTTGCGCGAAATGTCCCATGGGTTGCGGGCGAGCGCATGGAAGCTCGACAGTCCGGAGGACAGCATGCCGTAGTCCGGCATGGTCGTCTTGGCGAACAGGATGGCGCCGGCCTCGCGCAGCCGTGCGGCAGGCGGCGCGTCGGCTGTCGCCGGGACGAGCTCCGTCGCTGCGGTGCCGAGCGGGATCGGTACGCCGCGGGTGGCGATGTTTTCCTTCACGGTGACAGGAACGCCGTCGAGTGGCCCCATGGGGGTGCCGCGGCGCCAGCGTTCGGCCGAGCGCTCGGCCTCCGCCATGGCGGCGCCTGCTTCGAGCGCCCACAGCGCACAAAGCTCCGGCTCGCGCGTGGCGACGCGGGCGAGCACCGCCTCCATGATGGCGGGCGGTGTGAGTGAGCCGTTGCGGTAGGCCTCGATGAGGGCCACGGCCGTCAGGTCGGGATCAGCGCGCACGGGGTGCCTCCAGCTCGGCCGAGCCTAGCCTAGCCCTGCACGAAGCAGGCCGGAAGCGGCATCGCCGCGGGTCAGACCCTCACGCGGCCTTGGTCTTCGGGCAGGTGCGTTGGCCATCCGCCATGGCCCCGGGATCACCCTGCGGCGGGAGGCTCAGGCCGCGATCCGGCAGGCCAGCGCGGCGCGGGCACCGGCTGCGGCCAGCAGCGCCAGCCCCAGGGCAATCAGGGCGTTCCAGGCGGCGAGCGACAGGCCGAGGATGTGCATGGCGACCTCGTCGCAGCGTACGACCTTGACGGTCTCCAGCTGGCGCAGGAAGTCGCCCATGGCGGCCGGGCGCGTGGCGGCGCCAGTGCAGCCGGTGGGTCCGGCCCACAGGCCCCACTCGACGCCGGCATGATAGGCGCCGCCGATCGACCCGGCGACGAACAGCAGCGCGAGAAGACCCAGCGCCAGCGCCACAACGCGGCTGCGCGGTCGCCGTGCCGCAAGCATGGCCGTCGCCATAGCGAGGGCCGTCCCCGCATAGTAGGGAATGCGTTGCTGCAGGCAGAGCTCGCACGGCTTGACGCCAAGGACGTGCTCGATGAACAAAGCGCCCCCGACGGTGGCGGCGGCGATGACGGCGACGCCTGTGGCAGCCCGGGCCGGCGTCAGGACCACCGCGGTCACACGAGCCTCGCGGCGATCCAGAAACCGAGGACGATGAACACGACGATCACCACCATGAACAGGCCGAAATGCCGATCCAGCAGCGCGCGGGCCTGGTCGCCGAACCGGTTGAGCAGCGCCGCCAGCAGGAAGAACCGGGCACCGCGGGTGATCAGAGACAGCAGGACGAACAGGGCGAAATTGTAGTGCAGCACGCCGCTGACGATGGTGACCAGCTTGTAGGGGATCGGCGTGACGCCCTTGATGAGAATAAACCAGGCGCCGTACTGGTCGTAGAGGCGCCGCGCATCCTCCATCTTGCCGCCGAGGCCGTAGATCCCGATCAGCCACTGGCCGACCGTGTCGAACAGCAGCGCCCCGATCAGGTAGCCGACGATGCCGCCGAGCACGGATGCGATCGTGCAGATGGCGGCGTAGCGCCAGGCCGCCTGCGGCTTGGCGAGCGCCATCGGCACCAGGATCACGTCCGGTGGCACCGGAAAGAAGGAGCTCTCGGCAAACGACACCCCCGCCAGCGCCCATGGCGCACGGGGGCTCTCGGCGAGCGACAGGGTCCAGCGATACAGGCCTTTGAACATGCCGGGCTGTCTAATGCGAAATGCGGGATTCGCCTACCCTTGCGTGCTGCGACGCGATTGACCTCGACGGGCCTGTGGCTATGATCCCGCCGCTTCGCCTGTGGCGAGCCCCTGTGGCGGAACTGGTAGACGCGACCGACTCAAAATCGGTTTCCGCAAGGAGTGCTGGTTCGATTCCGGCCAGGGGCACCATCTTCCCATAGCCCACAAAACAATGGGCCGGGCGATGACGGCGAACTCCGCATGAGTGGGAGCCGCCTCGATCACTTCACCAGAACCGTGGTGGCGGATCGAGCCCGCCATCACGTCGTCCCAACCGGCAGGCCGGCGTCCCGTCGGCCGGCGAATCAGCCTCCGTACAGATACCGTGGCAGCCAGAGCGTCATGCCGGGCCAGATATACATCAGCACCATGCACAGGACCACGATCAGCATGTAGGGCATCATGCCGGCGAAGATCTGGTTGATCGTGACGTGCTTGGGCGCGACACCCTTGAGGTAGAAGGCCGACATCGCCACCGGCGGCGACAGGAAGGCCGCCTGCAGGTTCACAAAGACGATCACGCCCCACAGGATGGGATCGATCCCGAAATGCTTTAGCATCGGCAGGAAGATCGGCACGAAGATCACGATGATCTCGGTCCACTCCAGCGGCCAGCCGAGGACGAAGATGATCAGCTGCGACAGGATCATGAACTGCAGCGGCGTCAGGTTCAGCGAGAGCACCCAGCTCTCCAGCAGCGCCTGGCCACCGAGCAGGGCGAAGACCGCCGAGAAGATCGCCGATCCGACAAACAGCCAGCAGACCATGGATGTGGTCTTGGCAGTCAGGAACACCGCCTCCTTGGTCCGCTTCCAGTTCAGGGACCTGGCCTGGAACGCCAGCAGGAACGCGCCGGCCGCGCCGACGGCGGCTGATTCCGTGGCCGTGGTGATGCCAAACAGGATCACGGCGAGGACGATGACGGTGAGGATGCCAAGCGGCGCCACCGAGTCCGTGAGCAGGCGGATGACCTCGAGCCGCTCGACATTCATCCGCAGGTAGTAGCGGACCATGACGCCGCCAAGCACGGCCGCGATGCCGCCGAACCACCAGTAGAACGCGGCTGGAGGCCCCTTTTCCGCGTCGGTGGCCTCTCCTTCCGGCAGATCGCGCGATCCAAGCTGCTCGACGGCCGTGACCGCCTCGACGACGCCAGCCTGCTGGTGGATGACGACATACCACCAGACCGTCCAGATTGTGCCGGCGACGATGACGAACGGCACCAGCGCGTAGAGGAACGCGCGAAGGAGATCGGCATAGGTGACGGGCTTGCCATCCTTGAGAATGGCAAACGCCTTGGCGGGTCGCACCAGCGCCTGGCACAGGGCCAGGAAGATGCGGGAGCCGTAGGCGTCGCGAAGTGCCAGGGTCCAGTCCGGAACCGGCACCCGCGTCTCCTCCTCGGGCAGCTTCGGCGCCACCTTCGGATTGATCATCGCCCAGCCGACGATGTAGCAGAGATAGAGAAACGCCAGGAAGAAGCCGGGAAACATCGCGGCGGCGTAGAGCTTCACGACCGATTGTCCGGCCACCGCCGCATAGACGATGATCATCACGGAGGGCGGGATCAAAATCCCCAGCGTGCCCCCGGCCGTGATGACGCCGGACGCGAGGCGCACGTCATACCCCGCCCGCAGCATCGGGTTGAGCGCGATCACTCCCATCAGCACCACCACCGCGCCGACAAGGCCGCTGGCAATACCCCAGAATGTGCAGACCAGCAGGGTGGCGACGGCGAGCGCGGCCGGAACGTTCCGGAATGCAAGCTGGACAGAGTAGAACATCTTGTCCACGAGCGCCCCGCGCTCCATCACGTAGCCCATCAGCACGAAGAGCGGGATGGAAATCAAGACGTCATTGGTCATCGCCCCATAGGTGCGCTGGACCATCAGGTCGAAGATCTTGTTCGCATACCAGGCCTGCGAGGGGTCATAGAAGGCGACATAGCCAAACAGCATGCCCAGCCCCATCAGCGTGAACGCCGTGGGAAACCCCAGCATGATGACGACGACGATGAGGCCGAGCATGCTCAGGCCGAGGGCTGGATCACTCATTGCAACTTGTCTCCGCCAAGGCCGCGCTGCCTGGCGACTTCATCAATGGAATGGGTGCTCTCGATCGCGGCCTTGCGGACGTCGCTGTCGACGTGCTCGCTGGCCGCGAGCTGTTGCTCGACAACGTCGATTTCCGAGACATCCTTGAGCCGTGAGGGCCATTCGCCGGTCTTCAGGCACACCACGCAGCGGGCGATCTCGGCCAGGCCCTGCATCAGCACCAGCGCGCCGGCAATCGGGATCACGGCCTTGAACTGATAGACGGGCGGTCCATCGGCCGTGACGTTGGAATGCTCGTTGATGCGCCAGGAGTCGGCGGCATAGTCGAAGCCGGCATAGACCAACGCACCGATGCCGGGCAGGAAGAACAGGATGTAGAGGATCAGGTCGAGTGAGGCCTGCGTCCTCGGCTTCATCGACGAATAGAGGAAATCACCGCGCACGTGGCCGTTCTGGGCCAAGGTGTAGGCGCCGCAGAGCATGAACAGCGAGCCGTACAGCATGTTGCTGGCGTCAAAGATCCAAGCTGTCGGCATGTTCAGCGCGTAACGCTTGAACACTTCGGCGCAAACCAGCAGCATCAGCCCGATGATCAGCCATGCGGCGAGCTTGCCGACGAAGGTGCTGACTCCATCGCAGGCATGGAGGACTCTGACGATGCTCATTCCGCCCCCGTAGCCGGCCAGCAAAAACTGCGGCCCGCACGAACCGTGCGGGCCGCTCACTCAGGCGAAACGGCTCAGAGCTTGGTGCCGACGCCGTTCGGACCCCAATAATGGGTGTAGGCCATCCGGCGGCTGACGACCGTGTCCTGCTCCCACTGCGTCACGCGCTTGGCGAAGGCCAGCTGCGACTGGAGGATCTTGGCGAACATCGGGTTCTCAGCCGCCTTCTTCTTCGCCACTTCGTCATAGAGCTCAAGCTGGCGCTTCAGAATGGCATCCGGCGTCTTGTAGAACTTCACCTTGTCCTTGGTCTGCAGCTCTTCGTAGTCCTTCGAATAGCGATCGATCGCCTTCCAGGACATTTCAGCGGATCCAGCTTCGACCGCATTCGAGATGATCGCCCGCATCTTGTCGGGGAGTGCGTCGTACTTCGTCTTGTTGAACATGATCTCGAACTGCTCGGCGTTCTGATGATAGCTTTGCAGCATGCAGACCTTGGAGACGTCCGGGAAACCAAGGATGCGATCGGACGTTGCGTTGTTGAACTCGGCCGCATCGAGCAGGCCACGGTCCATCGCCGACACGATTTCGCCGCCCGGAAGCGCGTTCACGGCCAGACCCATGCCGGTAAAGATGTCGATGGAAATGCCGACGGTGCGGTACTTCAGACCCTTGAGGTCCTCGAGTTTCGTCACCGGCTTCTTGAACCAGCCGAGCGGCTGTGTCGGCATCGGGCCGTAGGGGAAGGACTGCACATTGGCGCCGATCGACGCATAGAGTTCCGCAAGGAGTTCCTTGCCGCCACCGTATTTGTGCCAGGACAGCAGCATGTTGGCATCCATGGCATAGGCGGGACCCGAGCCCCAGAGAGCGAGCGCGGTCTGCTTGCCGTAGTGATAGACGAGCACGCCATGGCCGCCGTCGAGGGTGCCCTTGGACACGGCATCGAGCAGCCCGAAGGCCGGAACCACGGCTCCGGCGGGCAGCACCTCGATCTTCAGATCGCCACCGGTCATATCATTGACCTTCTTGGCGAAATCGAGCGCGTACTCGTGGAAGATGTCCTTGGCGGGCCAGGTGCTCTGCCACCGCATCGAGATCGGGCCGGCCTGCTGGGCGATAGCGGGGGTGGCGACGGTTGCGGCCGAGGCCAGGGCTGCGCCCTTCAGAAATTTGCGACGCGACGCCACAGTGTCCTTGGTCGTTGACATATGTTTCTCCCTTATCTGCAGCACTCTTGCTGAGTGTCTGGTCGACATCAAATCGTCTTGCTCCTGCTAATGCAAGGCTTTGGCTCCTGCAAGTGGCGGCACAGAACGTCTGAACACTATGCGGACATCCCGCGCGTCGAACTGACGCAGACCGGATTGCCGCCGGCCGTCGGCAGTGCTTGCCAGCGGCCAGTGCCTGCGTGGCCGGGCGCAAGCCATGGCTGACGAGACGCCCCGCACACAAAGGCCGACCACGCGCGCGAACGCTTGCGCGCTGGCCGGTGTCATAGTCCTATGCGGGACGAATCCGGGAGTGCCCCATGAACCAGATCCTGTTCCGCAATTTCCGTATGCTGGAGCCGACCGTCGGCGAGTTGCGGGATGGTCATGAACTGTTGGTCGAGGGCGACACGATCCGCGAGGTGTCGACCGGCGTCATTAAGGCGCCTGATGCGGCGGTAATCGACTGCGGTGGCCGGACGCTGATGCCGGGGCTGATCGACAGCCACGTCCATGTGTTCCTCAGCGAGGTCAATATCCGGTCGCTGGAGCAGATCCCGCTGACGCTGATGACGGCGCGGGCCGCCAAGCTGATGCTCGGCATGCTCGACCGCGGCTTCACCACGGTGCGTGACACCGGCGGTGCCGACTGGGGCATCAAGACGGCGGTGGAGCAAGGCTCGGTTCCCGGGCCGCGGCTGTTCATAGCCGGGCAGGCGATCGGCCCGACAGGCGGCCACAGCGACTCGCGCCGCCGCACCGACATGGGCACGCGCTGCCACTGCTGCAACGCCATGGCGTTCACGATGTGCGTGTCGGACGGCGAGCGCGAGGTGCGCAAGGCGGCGCGCGAGCAGATGCGGCAGGGCGCCGACCATGTGAAGATCATGATGTCGGGCGGCGTGGCCTCGCCCTATGACCCGCTCGACAGCCTGCAGTTCACGCCCGGCGAGGCGGCCGCGGCCGTCGAGGAGGCCGCCGCCTTCGGTCGCTATGTCTGCGCCCATGCGTATACGCCCGAGGCGATCACCCGGGCCGCGCATGCGGGCGTGCGCACCATCGAGCACGGCAATCTCATCGACGACGCAGCCGCCGCGCTGATGGCGCAGAAAGGCATGTTCCTCGTCGCCAACCTGGTCGCCTACTACGCCATGCGTGAGCGGGCCGGCGAGTTCGGCATGTCGACCGACATGCTGGGCAAGAACGATCTCGTCATCGACGGGGCGCTGCGATCGCTGGAGATCTGCAAGCGGGCCGGCGTGCCGGTGGCGTATGGCAGCGACCTGCTGGGGCAACTGCAGATCGATCAGAGCCGCGAGTTCATCCTGCGCAGCGAGGTGCTGTCGCCGCTGGACATCATCCGCTCGGCCACTACGGTCGGCGCGCAGGTGGTGCGCATGGAGGGCAAGCTGGGCACTCTCTCGCCTGGCGCGCTGGCCGACATCCTTCTCGTCGACGGCGATCCGCTGAAGGATCTCGGGGTGCTGCAGCATCAGGGCCGTCACCTGCCGGTGATCATGAAGGGTGGGGCGTTCCACAAGAACCGGCTCGCAGCGTGAGACGCAACGCCGGAGGCCGGGCGTGAGTGCGCTGACTACCAGCGGCCGGCGCCGGCTGCCGCTGGGGCGGTGGGCGCTGAACGGCGTGGCCGGCCTGGCGCTCGGCTTCATCCTGATGCCGCTGGTCTTCGTCGTCTGGCTGGCGTTCTTTCGCCAGGAGATCCCGTCCTTCCCGCCAGAGGGTTATTCGACGAAATGGTTCGGGGCGATCCTCGGCAACCGCAACTTCACCGGCGGGTTCTGGGTCAGCACGCAGGTCGGGATCATCGCCACGCTGGTCGGGCTGGCGCTGGCCGTGCCGGCGAGCCTGGCCATCGCTCGGCGCCGCTTTCCCGGACGCAGTGCCGTGAACACGCTGCTGCTGATGCCGCTGGTGGTGCCCGGCATCGTGCTTGGCACGTCGATCTATGTGGCGCAGATCGAGGTGGAGATCGCCACCGGCCTGCCCCTTCTGGGGCAAACGGCCGGGCTGGCTGCTGCCCATGTGCTCGTCGTCGTGCCGTGGATCGTCCGCCTGGTCACCGCAAGCCTCGCGGGGTTTGATCCGGCCGTCGAGGAGGCGGCCCAGAGCCTCGGCGCGCCGCCCTGGACGACGTTCCGCCGGGTGACGCTGCCGGCCATCCGGCCCGGAATCGTCGCCGGGGCGCTGTTTGGTTTCGTGATGTCGTTTGGCAATCTGGAGATGAGCCTGTTCCTGGTGGGTCCAGGCCGCACTACGCTGCCGATCGCGATCCTTCAGTATCTGGAGTGGAAGATCGACCCGACCGTGGCGGCGGTGTCGGTGGTCCAAATCCTGCTCATTGCCATCGCGATGGTCGTGACCGACCGCTTCGTCAAGCTCAGCCAGGTCGTGTAGCCCCATGGCGCGCCTAGAACTCCATGGTCTGTGCAAGAGCTATGGCGACCACCCCGTGGTCAGCGACGTGACGCTCGACGTCGCCGACGGCGAGTTCCTGGTGCTGCTCGGGCCGTCCGGCTGCGGCAAGACGACGACGCTGCGGATGGTCGCGGGGTTCGTCGAGCCGTCCGGCGGCAGCGCCCGCATCGGCGGGGTCGATGTCACGCACCTGCCGCCGTGGCGGCGCAACACCGGCCTGGTATTCCAGAGCTATGCGCTGTTTCCGCATATGAGCGTTGCCGAGAATGTCGGCTTCGGGCTGGAGATGCGCCGGCTCGGCCGCGCCGAGATCACGGCGCGCACCGCCGAGGCGCTGCGGCTCGTCCGACTCGAGGGCTTCGGCGACCGGCTGCCGCGGCAGATGTCGGGCGGGCAGCAGCAGCGCGTGGCGCTGGCCCGCGCGCTGGCGATCCGGCCGGATGTGCTGCTGCTCGACGAGCCGCTGTCCAATCTCGATGCCAAGCTGCGCGAGGATGTGCGGGTCGAGATCCGCCAGCTGCAGCGCCAGCTCGGGCTCACCACCGTGATGGTGACGCACGACCAGGAGGAGGCGCTCACCATGGCGGATCGCCTCGTGGTGATGGCGGAGGGCCGCATTCGGCAGATCGGCACGCAGCGCGATCTCTATGAGCGCCCCGCCGACCGGTTCGTGGCCGGCTTCGTCGGGCGCAGCACGTTCCTGGAGGGGCGGGTGACTGAGGCGGGTACGCTTGTCACCGAAGGCGGACTGCGGATCGCCTGCGCGGCGGCGGTTGCGCCGGGGCCGGCCAGCTTGGCGCTGCGGCCGGAACGGATCGTGCTGGGATCGGACGAAGGCAGCGACAACCGGCTTCCGGGGACGGTCGACTTCGTGTCCTATCTGGGGGCGGTGATCGAGCTCCATGTCCGGCTGTCGGACAGGGACAGAGTGGTGCTGCAGGTTCCCAACCGGGACGGCGGCACCGCGGTGAAGGTCGGGGACGCGGTCACCGTCGGGTGGGCGCGGACGACGGGTCAGGTGTTCGGCCGCCAGGCGGCCATTGTGGAGGGAGGACGGAGATGACGTACCGGTTCACGCGACGCGACACGCTGAAGGGGCTCGGGCTTGCTGCCGGAGCCGCCGCCGGCCTGCCGCTCATCGGCCGCGACCGCGCGCTGGCGCAGCAGGCGCGGGTGGTTGTCGGCACCTGGGGCGGTGATTACGCCCGGTTGCTGACCAAGAACATCGAGGACCCGATCCTCAAGCCGAAAGGCGTCGAGGTGGCGCAGGACCAGGCTGCTGACGGCCCGCGCCGGGCCAAGATGGTGGCGGAGCGCCGGCTGCCGCGCGGCACCGTCGACATCCAGGGCTTCTCGTCGTCCAACATGTACGAGATGCAGGAGGCCGGTGTGCTGGAGCAGCTCGACTATTCGAAGCTGCCGAACGCCGTCAACCTCGTGCCGTCGATGAAATATCCGTACGGCATCGGCCAGATCTATTCGGGCAAGGTGGTGGTCTACAATCCGAAGATGATCACGCCGGCGCCGACCAGCTTCAAGGACGCGTTCGATCCCCGGCATGGCAACAAGATCGGCATCATCGACATCCAGTACCAGTACGTGATGCTGGCGGCGGCGCTTGCAGCCGGTGGCACCGTGTCGAACTTCGAGCCCGGCAAGGAGCTGCTGATGGCAGCCAAGAAGGCCGGCGCCCGCGTCTACCCGACCAACGAGGCCTTCGCCCAGGCGCTGAAGACCGAGGAAATCGGCATCGGCATCATGTGGAAGGCGCGTGCGGTGCAGTGGCAGAATGCCGGCATCAGCGTCGAGTCGGCCGCGCCGTCGGAGGGCATTCCGCTCTATATTTCGGGCTTCGCGATTGCCAAGAACGCGCCCAACAAGGACACGGCCTACGCCTACATGAACGCCATGATGGAGGTTCCCGCCCAGGAGGCCTTCGCGGTCGACATGGGCTACAACCCGACCGTCACCAACGCCAAGGTCGCGCCCGACCTGCAGAAGCGCATCGGCTTTACGGCCGACGAGCAGAAGCGCCTCATCGACCTCGACTACGGCTACATCGCCAAGAACGACCAGGCGATGAAGGAGTGGTGGGACAAGGTCTTCAAGGCCTGAGACCGCGCAGCCGCAACGGGCGGCCCCCGGGCCGCCCGACGCCGGAGACCTCATGGCCCCATCCTCCCAGACGCTTGCGGCGCGCGGCGCGCGCCGCTCGATGGCGGCGGCGCTGGTCGGCCCGGCGAGCGTCTATGTGGCGCTGGGCGTGCTCGTGCCGCTGGCGATCCTGTTTCGCTACAGCCTGAACCAGTTCATCCCCGGCAAGTTCATGGTGGATGCGCTGACGATCGAGAACTACGTCAAGTTCTTCACCGACCCCTACTACACCACGGTGCTGCTGCGGACCGTCCGGGTCGCCGTGATCTGCACGGTGGCGTGCCTGCTCGCGGGGTTCCCGCTGGCCTATGTGCTGGCGCGCGGCCGCAGCCGGTACAAGAACCTGCTGATCATGCTGGTCGTGCTGCCGCTGTTCGTCGGCAACGCGGTGCGGGCGGCGGGCTGGATGGTGGCGTTCGGCAACAAGGGTTTCTTCAACGCCACGCTGATCGGCATGGGCGTGATCAAGACGCCGATCGAGATCATGTACACGGAGACCGCCGTGCTGATCGGTATCGTCGCCGTGAACCTGCCCTTCATGGTGCTGACGCTGCAGAGCGTCATCGAGGGGATCGACAGGGCGATGGAAGAGGCCGCCTACAGCCTCGGTGCCACGCCTGCGCAGATGGCGCGGCGGGTGCTCGTGCCGCTGGCCATGCCGGGCATCCTCGCCGGTACGATCCTGACCTTCATCCTCGCCATGAACGCCTATGCGACGCCGGTGCTTCTCGGCGGACCGAAGTTCCAGATGATGGGGCCGCTGGTCTATGGCCAGTTCGCACAGCAGAACAACTGGCCGTTCGGCGGCGCCATCGCGTTCATCCTGATGACGGCCACGATCCTGCTGACGCTGGTCGCTAACCTGGTGGTGGCGCGGCGGGGGCCTGTGCCGGCGTGAGGGCCGGATTGGCTTCGGCCTCCGACCTGCCGCATTTGACAGCCGCCCCTGCCGTCGGTTTGATCGCGCCGCCGCCGGCCTGACCGTCGCGGTCCCGCCACTCCAGACTGTCCGGATTTCACCATGAACGGCGCCGATCGGTTGTGCGACGTCCTGCTCGCCAACGACGTGGATGTGTGCTTCGCCAATCCGGGCACGTCCGAGATGCATTTCGTCGCCGCGCTCGACCGCAAGCCGCAGATGCGCTGCATTCTCGGCCTGTTCGAGGGCGTGGTGACGGGCGCGGCCGACGGCTATGCGCGGATGGCCGACAAGCCGGCGGCGACGCTGCTGCATCTCGGTCCCGGCCTCGCCAACGGTCTTGCCAATTTGCACAATGCAAGGCGGGCGCGGACGCCGATGATCAATGTGGTGGGCGACCACGCCAGCTATCACCTCGCCCATGACGCGCCGCTGACCAGCGACATCGAGAGCCTGGCCCGGCCGATGTCACATTATGTCCGGCGGATCGGTGGCGCGCACGATGTCGGGCGCGCCATCGTCGACGCCTATACGGCGTCGCTGACACTTCCGGGCGTCACCACCGTCATCCTGCCGGCCGATGCGGCATGGGGTGAGGTCCCTGAGGCGGCGGTGATCCCGGTGCTCAGGCCGCGGCTGTCGCGGGTGGCTCCGGCGGCGGTCGAGGATGTGGCGCGCCTGCTGTGCGCGACGCTGGCGGCCGGCCGGCGGCCGGCTTTGCTGCTCACCGGCGGGGCGCTGCGGCAGGGCCCGCTGGAGGCAGCCGGCCGCATCGCGACGCTCATGGGCATCCGCATCATTGCAGAAATGTCGAATGGTCGGATCGAGCGGGGCCGCGGCCGCGTCGCCATCGACAAGGTGCCGTATGTGGTCGATACGGCCGTGGCGTTCCTGCAGGATGTCGACGTGCTGGTGCTTGTCGGCTCGCAGGTGCCGGTCGGCTTCTTCGCCTATCCGGGCAAGCCCGGGCGGATGGTGCGCGATGATTGCGAGATCGTCGCGCTGGCCCGTCCCGGCCAGGATTTGGGCGCCGTGGTCGCCGATCTGGCCGATGCGCTGGGCGTGCCAGGCCATGCGCCGCTGCCGCCGTCGCGGGCAGCCGAGGAAGACGGCCTGCCGACCGGGCCGCTGACGGCGGATGCCATCAACCGGATCGTCGGCCACATGATCCCCGAGAACGCCATCGTGTGCGACGAGTCGGTGTCGTCCGGCCGGCGGTTCTACCCGTCGACCCATGCGTCGGCGCCGCACGATTATCTGCAACTGACGGGCGGGGCCATCGGCGTCGGCATCCCGCTGGCCACGGGCGCGGCCGTCGCGTGCCCCGGCCGCAAGGTCATCGGCCTGCAGGCTGATGGCAGCGGCATGTACACGGTGCAGGGGCTGTGGACCCAGGCGCGCGAGAACCTCGACGTCGTCACGGTGATCATCGCCAACCGCGCCTATGCGATCCTGCAGGGCGAGATGCGCAATGTCGGCGTCAACACGTTCGGCCGCAATGCCGAGATGATGCTGAGCCTCGACCAACCTGCCCTCGACTGGGTGAGCCTGGCGCGCGGCGTGGGCGTCCCCGGCACGCGGGCGACGACGGGTGATGAGCTGGCAGCCCAGTTCGCCAGGGCGCTGGCCACGCCCGGGCCGGCGCTGATCGAGGCGGTGATCTGACTAGGTTTCCGCCCGGAAGCCGTCGATGACCGCGCCAAGACAGTCGCCCATGACGTCGACAGCGTAGCCGCCCTCCTGGACGAGGGCGGTCGGCAGGTCGAGCGCGGCGATGCGGCGGGCGATGGCGGCGAAATCACCGGTTTCCAGCCCGAGCACGCCGAGCGGGTCCTGCCGGTGGGCATCGAAACCCAGCGCGACCACAAGGGCGCCCGGCGCAAAGGCGCGGATCAGCGATAGGGCGCCGTCAATCGCTCCCAGGAAGGCCTCGCCGCCCGTTCCCGGCGGCAGCGGCAGGTTGAGGTTGTGACCCTCGCCGGCTCCCGAGCCTGTTTCGTCCGCATAGCCGGTGAAGAACGGGTAGTAGCTGGTCGGGTCGGTGTGGATGGAGACGGTGAGCACGTCGGCGCGCCGGTAGAATGCCTCCTGGGTGCCGTCACCGTGGTGGGTATCGACATCGAGGACCGCGACCTTCGCGTGCTTCGTTCGCAGGCGGGCCGCTGCGATGGCGCTGTTGTTGACGTAACAGAAGCCGGAGGCCCGGTCGG
Organism: Methylobacteriaceae bacterium; assembly: GCA_040380755.1. Classification (GTDB taxonomy): domain Bacteria; phylum Pseudomonadota; class Alphaproteobacteria; order Rhizobiales; family Beijerinckiaceae; genus Alsobacter. The sequence goes on from JBEIIL010000040.1 coordinate 27,742, forward strand.
GACGGGCATGGTGACCGGAGGGCCGGCATAGCGCGTACGCGACCCTGCTGCCGGCCAGCACGGCGTCGGCGGCAGCCACCGCGGTCTGGGCGGAGCGCAGCGTCGAGCGCCAGGTGTGCGGGCCCAGCGGAACCGCCAGGTCGCCCATATACCAGCCCGCCTGTGCGATCACGGATATCGACCGGCAAGGCGGCCTGGAGTCGCGGTCGGGACGGCCGGACCAGTAGGGAAACGCATTCGGCAGCACCTCGATCCCGGCACCGGGCAGCGCCTGCCAGCGCGCATAGGCCGTGTCGAGGAAGGCGAGATAGTCGGCGGTGTGCACGGCGAGAAGCGGTTCGACGCCGCAGTCGTGCGGCACGCGCGGGGCGATGCCGCGCGCCAGCAGGGCGCCGAGCAGCGCCTCCGTGCGGGCCGGTAGGTCCTGCGGCGCCGCGATGCGGCCGGCGCGCATGAACTGCTGCGGATCATGCAGCTGCTGGTCGGGATGGTAGAAAGCCAGCATAAGTCCCTCAGTGGTCCGAGGCTGCGAGGACCGCTTCGGCGCGGATCTCCTCGGTGAGGCGCGCCTTCAGCTCCGAGAACACCGGCGACGTCTTGACGGTGTAGTGCCTTGGGTAAGGCAGGTCGACCGCAATGTCGGCCTTGATGCGGCCCGGCCGGGCGCTCATCACCAGAACGCGGGAGGCAATGAAGATCGCCTCCTCGATGTCGTGGGTGACGAACAGCACCGTCTTGCGTTCGCGCTCCCAGATGCCGAGCAGCAGCTCCTGCATCAGTCCGCGGGTCTGGTTGTCGAGCGCGCCGAAGGGCTCGTCGAGCAGCAGGATCTCGGGATCATTGGCCAGCGCCCGGGCAATGGCGGTGCGCTGCTGCATGCCGCCGGAGAGCTGCTTGGGCCAGTGCTGCTCGAAGCCGCGCAGCCCGACCTTGTCGACATAGCTGGCAACGATTGCCCTGGCCTCGGCTTCGGGCACGCCGCGCTCGCGCAGGCCGAAGCCGATATTGTCGGCGACGGTCAGCCACGGGAACAGGGTGTAGCTCTGGAACACCATGCCGCGGTCAGCACCGGGGCCGCGGACCTCCCGCCCGTCGAGCAGGACGCGGCCCTCGGTCGGCCGGTCGAGGCCGGCGACGATGCGCAGCAATGTTGACTTGCCGCAGCCGGACGGGCCCAGGATGGTGATGAAGTCGTTCTCGGCCACCGCCAGCGTGGCGGGCTCGAGCGCACGGGTCGGGGTCCCGCCGCGGACCCCCGGGAAGACACGCGACACCCCGTCGACGACCAGCTTGGGCGTTGTCATGCAAACCGCCACGGGAAAAGCTTGCGGTTCAGCGCCTTGAAGGCGAAGTCCGACACCAGCCCGATGACACCGATGACGATGATGCCGAAGATGATCTGGCCGGTCGCCAGCAGCGACTGGCTCTCGATGATCATGTGGCCGATGCCTTCCGACGAGCCGATCAACTCGGCGACGATGACGTAGGTCCAGGCCCAGCCGAGCACCAGACGCAGGATCTCGGCGATCTCCGGCGCATTGGCGGGCAGCAGCACGCGGCGGACGACACCGGTGTCCTTGGCGCCCAGCGTGTAGGCAGCCTCGACAAGGTCGCGACGCGTGTTGCCCACCGCCACCGCCACCATGAGGATCATGTGGAACACCGAGCCGATGAAGATCACCAGCAGCTTCTGGGTTTCACCCAGGCCGGCCCACAGGATCAGCAGCGGGATGAAGGCCGACGCCGGCAGGTAGCGGGCGAAGGACACGAAGGGCTCGAAGAAGGCCTCGATCGGCTTGTAGGCGCCCATGGCGACGCCCAGCGGCACGGCCACGATGGCGGCGAGCACGAAGCCGCCGACCACCCGCCACACCGTCATGCCGATATCGCGCAGGAACCCGTACCGCGTCAGCAGCTCCCAGCCATTCGCCAGCATGGTGAGCGGATCGGCGAGGAAGATCTTCGACACGAACCCGCCCATCGTCGCCGTCGCCCATGCGGCGACGAACAGCACGAAGAACGACACGCCGAGGACGACCCGCAGGCCGTTGGGAATGGGCTGGAGAGGGCGCATGGAGCCTTGAGCGAATGCGCGCCCTGCGACGCGGACCTTCCGGGGAGGCGTGGCGGGGCGGGGGGGACCCACCCCGCGCCCCCGCCAGAAAGGGTTTATCGGGGGTGGGCGGGCGCGGCGACATAGGGGCGATGGTTGTTGATAAC
>JBEIIL010000041.1:0-29640 GCA_040380755.1 Methylobacteriaceae bacterium
CGAGGTTGGCGGGCAGTGGTCCCCCTCGATCACGGTCGGCACGCCCGTCACCATCCCCGAGCACTACGTGCCAGACCTGCATCTGCGGCTCGGCCTCTACAAGCGGCTGTCGACGCTCGACACTGACGCTGACATCCGCTCATTCGGTGCGGAACTCGTCGACCGCTTCGGCCCGGCGCCGCCGGAGGTCGACCAGCTGCTGGCCGTCGTCGGCATCAAGGCGCTGTGCCGGCGCGCCAATGTCGAGAAGGTCGATGCCGGCCCCAAGGGCGTGATCGTGGCGTTCCGGGACAATTCTTTCGCCAATCCGGAGGGGCTGGTCCGCTATGTCGGCGAGCAGGGCTCGCTCGCCAAGGTGCGGCCCGACATGCGCATCGTCTTCATCCGTGATTTCGACGAAGAGGAGGAGCGCCTGAAGGGGACTGCGACGATCCTGCGCAATCTCGCCCGCATCGCCGAGACGAAGAAGGCGGCCTAGGCTTCAGCCGCCCGCAACAGGGCGATCTCGCCCATCCCTGTTCGAACCGGTGGGCGGATCTGGCGCGGCGGCGCGGGGCTCAGACGCTGGCGGTTTCGGTCGCCTGTGCCATGGCGCCAGCCAGGACCTCGGCAGATTCGGCGCCCGATACGGCCAGCTTGCCGGCAAAAATGAAGAACGGAACGCCCTGCACGCCGATCTGGTGGGCCATCTCGATCTCGTGGGTGACGAGCTCCACATCCCTACCGGAGACAAGCATCGCCGCCGCCTCGGATCGGTCGAGCTCTTGTTCGGCGGCGATTTCCGCGAGGACCGTCCGGTCGCCGATATCGCGGCCTTCGACGAAAAACGCCCGGAACAGGGCCTCAACGATGTCGCCCTGCCGGCCAAGACCGTCGGCCCAGCGGATGAGGCGATGGGCATCCAGCGTGTTCGGCGATCGCCTGATGGCGGCGAAGTCGAAGGCGATGCCCTCGTCGGCACCAATCGCGGTGAGGCGCTCTTGGATCCCCGCGATCCTGTCGAGCGAGCCGAACTTGCGGGTCATGTAGGTGACCCTGTCGAGGCCCTCGGCGGGGATCGTGCCGTCAAGCTGGAAAGGGCGCCAGCGGATCGCGGTGTTCGCATTGTCGCGCAATGCAAGAGCGGCCTCGAGCCGACGCTTGCCGACATAGCACCACGGACAGACCACGTCCGACACCACATCGACGACAAGGGCTGGGGTAGGCTCGTTCATGGCTTGACGCATCCCTTCGGCGTTGCACCGGGACGGTAGTGACATGACAACAGGCAGGCAAATGACCGTCGGTCAGGACATGCCGTGGATGAACGCGGCGCAGATGCCGCCGTCATCGTCGCAGCGCAGTGCGATCCCGGTGTCGTACCAGTCCGTGTCACCGTCGCGCGGGGTTTCGCCAACGCCGATCCCGACCGCTGCTCCGGCGACCTCGACCTGCATCAGGCTTCCCGGCCGCGCGGCCAGCACAAGGGCGCCGTCCGGCTCATCGGGCACCCGTGTTTCGCCAAGGGTCAGGGCCGGTCGGCCTGACGCACCCCGGCGGGCGACGATCAGGCCGCGTTCTCCGAGCGCCAGGCCGTCGATGACCGGCGAGCGCGTGTCGTGCGGCGCATCGCGCGTGTCGAGCCGTGCTGGCGGGCGGTGCAGCAGCAGGGTCGACGCGACACGGTCGGAGCCGGTGATCCCGGCCTCGGACAGGGCGGTCTCGAGGGCTGCCGGGGCAACCAGATGGGGGCTCGGCACCGATGCCAGCTGATCCAGAAACCGCCCGGCGGCGAACAGTCCGCTGAGATGCAAGGCACCGCCGGTGAGAAGGGCGGGAACGAGGCCCGTGGCCAGACTGGCGGCCGTGCAGGGTGCGAGCGTCGACAGGATGGGCTCACCCGACGCCATGCTGGCGCGCAGCACCAGCTGCAGCGCAGAGGCCACAAGGCCTTCCTGATCCTGCCGCATCCACTCCCTGTCGCGTGGCCGGCCGCCCAGGGTCAGGATCGGCAGGGGCGTCGTTGTGGCAAAGGAGGGCAGAGCGCGCACCCAGGTGGTGCGGCCATGGGCCATCGGGCTGTCCAGCGGGATCACGCCCGCAGGAAGCCCTTCGCCAAAGCCCAGGACGAAGCGAGGACCGTCGAGGCCGGCGGCCGCTGATCGCACCCGGTCAGCCGGACGCAGTGTGCCGATGGACGCGGACGTGATCGCTGCCGCGGCCATGCTGGTGGCCATCGCGTCGCGCAGTTCCTCCTGCTCCAGGGTGACAGGCACGAGACAGGGGATATGGCCCGCCTGAAGCACGGCAAGGATGGCCAGCGGCGCCTCGATCACGGGAGGCAAGGCCACCAGGATGGGACTGCCGGGTTCGAGGCCGAGCTCCTCGATGCTGGCGACGATGCCTTCAATCGTGGCTGCTGCCGAGCCGAATGTCAGGCTGCGGCCGCCCGGATCCTGTTCCGTCGGAGCCTCGGCAAATGCCAGTGCCTGGCTGGCCAACTGGACGGTCGATGCGAATAGGTCGACCATGGTCACGCCCGACCAGGGCGCAGCCATGAGATCAACCGAACCGATTGCAACCGCCTCGCTCACCGCGTCTTTATCTCCGAGCCGTGCCATCTCAGCCCGTCAGGGAGATTCGCGCCAGAGCGTATCGGGCAGGAAGCCGAACAGCGACACGGTCTCGGGGCGCCTGACCGATGTCGAACGGGCAATCCACTGCTCAGGCTGGTTGTAAAGCGGGACGACGTAGAAGCCGGACAGGAGCACCCGGTCGAGGGAACGCGTCGCGTCCACAAACTCCGGACGCTCGCGGGCCGACAGCATGGCGTCGATCATCCCCTCGATGGCTGGCTCGCGGGCGCCCGCATAGTTGAGCGATCCCTGTCGGTCCGCGGCCCGCGCGCTCCATCGATTGAACTGTTCGTTGCCGGGGGAGGGCGACGCATTCCAGGTAAACTGGATCATGTCGAACTCGAAGCCCGACAGCCGGCGCCAGTACTGCACATCGTCGACGATGCGCACCGTCATGGCGATGCCCAGCCGTTTGAGCGACTGGGCATAGTTGAGGGCGAGCCGTTCCTGGACGCGGCTGGCCGCAAGAAACTCGAAGGCGAAGGGCTCGCCGGACGCACGGTTGCGCAGCACGCCGTCGCGCATCTCCCATCCGGCCGTCCCGAGCAGGGTGAGCGCCTGGCGGGCGAGGTCGCGGTCGCGGCCTGAGCCGTCGCCCCGGGCAGGCGACCAGCGGCCTTCCAGGATGTCATCGCGCACCGCTGCGGGAAACCGGGCGAGCAACGCCCGCTCGCCCGCGGAAGCCGGCAGGCCTGATGCAGCCAGGTCAGAGCCCTCGAAAAAGCTCGTCGTGCGGCGATACACCGAGCCGAACAGGTTGCGGTTGACCCAGTCGAAGTCAAACAGAAGGCCCAGCGCCTCGCGCACCCGCACATCGGCAAAGATCGGCCGGCGGGTGTTGAACACGAAGGCATTCATGCCCTTGGGGATGCGTAGCGGGATGGGGTCGCGCACCACACGCCCGTCGCGGACCGCCGGGAAGTCGTAGCCTGTGGTCCAGCGGGTCGGGCTGTCTTCGGAGCGGACATCGTAGAGGCCGCCCTTGAAGGCCTCGAACAGGCCGTTGGCGTCGCGGTAATAGTCGAACCGGACCTCGTCGGCATTGGCCAGCCCACGGGTGATCGGCAGGTCGGCGCCCCAGTAGTCGGGATTGCGCCGGTAGGTAATGCTCTCGCCGGGCTTCACCTCGCCCACCACATAGGGGCCGGTGCCCAGGATCGGCGCGAAGCTGGTCTGCTCGAAGGTCTCGGGGTTGACGGCGTGCTTCGCCAGCACGGGCATCAGCGCCAGGATCAGCGGCAGCTCGCGGTCCTCGCCGCTGGCCAGGTCAAACCGGACCGTCATGGCGTCCGGTGCCGTTGCCGACCGCACCTTGCCGAACCAGCTGCGGTAGCTGGGTTTTCCTTTGGTCTTCAACAGCTCGAAGGTGAACAGCACGTCGGCGGCCGTCACCGGTGTCTTGTCGGAAAAGCGCGCCTTCGGGTTGAGGCGGAACACGACCCAGGACCGGTCGGGTGGGGTTTCGATGCTTTCTGCCACAAGGCCGTAGAGGCTGAAGGGCTCGTCGAAATTCCGCGCCATCAGGCCCTGGATCACCAGCGCGGTGGGCGGGGCAATGCCCTGAGCGGCGATGCCGCGCACCGCATAGGGATTGAGCGTGTCGAAGGTGCCCTGCACGCCGAACACGATGCGCCCGCCTTTGGGGGCATCGGCCCGGACATAGGGCATGGCCTTGAAATCGGGCGGCAGCATCGGCTCGCCATGCATGGCGATGCCATGGCGCGGTTCGGCCGCCGCGGGGCCGAGGGCAGGGAGCAGGATGGCCCAGGCGCACAGGAGCGCGGCGGAGAGGGGATGGATCGGAGACATGATTCGCTGGCGTGACACGGTTGATCCTACCATGCAGGCAGACGCGGCCGATTTCGGGCAGCGTGCGGACATGGCGTCAACGGGACTGGAAACGATGCGCCTAACGGGCTATGAGCAGCCGGGTTGCGCCATCGTGTCGCCTCAATCCACGCCGATGCAGCGGCCGGGTTCGGCACGGCGACGCGGACCCAGGTGGTGGGCGTCCGACGCCCGTCCTGTGCGCCCAGCCTAATCCGACGACAAAGAGGAAGAACCCGATGACCTTCGACCGGTGGTCCACCATGCGCCCGTGCTCCGTCGCGCTTTTGGCGGCAGCGATTGTCGCGGCGTCTCCGGCGCTCTCCCAGACCACGCCCGCCCAGCCGCGCCCCGCGCAGCCCCGTCCGGCCCAGCCCGCGCAGCCGGCCCAGCCGGCGCCGCAGCCGGCTGCCGGGCAGGGCCCGGCCATCGTGCAGGTCAAGCCCGAGCCGCAGCAGGCCGACTGGGTCAAGGTCTGCGGCAAGGACCAGGGCTCCAACAAGGAAATCTGCTACACGACGCGCGATTTCGTGTCCGACCAGGGCCAGCCGGTCCTAGCAGTGGCCGTCTATGACGTGAAGGGCGACGCCCAGAAGATCGTCCGCTTCCTGATGCCGCTCGGGCTGCTGCTGGCACCGGGGATCCGGTATTCGTCAGATAATGGCCCGGCCCAGTCGGGCCGCTATGCGATCTGCTTCCCGAATGGTTGCTTCGCCGAGGGCCCAGTGCCGGAAGCAGTGGTCAACGCGATGAAGAAGGCGACGCAGCTGAACATCAGCGTGCAGAACCAGTTCACCCGCGAGGTTACCTTCCAGGTGCCGATGGCCGGGTTCGGCAAGGCCTATGACGGTCCGGCGATCGATCCGGCGGTGCTCGAGGCCCAGCAGAAGCAGCTGCAGGAGCAGATGCAGAAGCAGGCCGACGAGATGCGCAAGAAGCTCGACCCGGGCGCGGCGCCGCCGCCGGTGCCGACTCCCGCCGTTCCGGGGGCGCCGTTGGCGGTGCCGGCTCCTAAGCCCTGACGACCCTGTGAGGCCCGGCGTCCCGGAGGGGCGACGGCTGCTCCTTGGTCGACCGCAGGCCCGGGAAACCGGGCCTGTTTCGTTGGGCTGTCTGAAAACAGATTTTGCTCAGCGGGCAGGGCCCTGAAGGGGCATCAGCAGGCCAAGGCGGCGGGTCTGACGCAGCCGGGCGCGATGCGCTTTAGTTCAGCGTGGCCCGGCGGGCGCGGTAGCTGCCGCTTTCGTCGCGCACGAACTCCTGGTCCACCTGCGGATGGCGGATCGGATCACCGGAGGTGTCGGGAAGCAGGTTCTGCTCCGACACATAGGCCACGTATTCGGTTTCGGCGTTCTCGGCGAACAGGTGGTAGAACGGCTGGTCGCGCGACGGACGCGCCTCCTCGGGGATCGACGCGTACCACTCCTCGGTGTTCGAGAAGGTGGGATCGACGTCAAAGATCACGCCGCGGAACGGATAGATCCGGTGCCGCACGACCTGTCCGAGCGCGAATTTTGCCTGCCGGGGTTTCATCGGGCGTCGAGATACGACCGGCTGCGGCGCAGTGTCAATCCGGTAACGCCCCTCCGGGCGCTAGAGGCCATAAGCAGACGCGTAAGCCGGATCGCGCTGCGCGACGGTGCGGGCGAGGTCGACGATGACCTTGGCCTGCTTCCAGGTGGCGTCGTCCTGCATCTTGCCGTCGATCATCACGGCGCCCGAGCCGTCGGGCATGGCCTGCAGGATCCGCCGGGCGAAGGCGACCTCGCCGGCGTCGGGGCTGAACACCCGCTTGGCAATGGCGACCTGCGACGGGTGCAGGGTCCAGGCCCCGGCGCAGCCGAGCAGAAAGGCGTTGCGGAACTGCGCCTCGCAGGCCTCGCCGTCGGAAAAGTCGCCGAACGGCCCGTAGAAAGCCTTCAGGCCGTTGGCCGCGCAGGCATCCACCATCTTGGCGATGGTGTAGTGCCAGAGGTCCTGCTGTGCGATCCGGCGGGGCTCGCCGGGGACCGGATCCGAGATCACCTTGTAGTCGGGGTGCCCGCCACCGACCCGAGTCGTCTTCATCGCCCGTGAGGCGGCGAGGTCGGCCGGGCCAAGGCTCATGCCGTGCATGCGCGGCGAGGACTGGGCGATGGCATCGACATTCTTGACGCCTTCGGCGGTCTCCAGAATCGCGTGGATGAGGATCGGCCTCGCGATCTTGTGACGGGCCTCGAGCTGGGCCAGGAGCTGGTCGAGATAGTGGATGTCCCACGGACCCTCGACCTTGGGCAGCATCACCACGTCGAGCCGGTCGCCGACTTCGGCAATGATCCGGGTCACGTCATCCAGCATCCAGGGGCTGTTCAGCGCGTTGATCCGCGTCCACAGGCCGGTGCTGCCGAAGTCCGTGGCCTTCGCCATGGCGATGAAGCCCTCGCGGGCCGCCTCCTTGGCGTCGACCGGGATGGCGTCCTCAAGGTTGCCCAGCACCACATCGACCTCGCGGGCGAGCTCCGGCACCTTGGTGCGGATCTTCTCGAGGTGCGGCGGCACGAAATGGATCATCCGCTCGAGCCGGACGGGAAGCTCCCGGAAAGGCGCCGGTGCACCGATGGCGAGCGGGTTGTAGAACTGGCGCGCGAGCTTCATGAGGTCCTCCAGTCGGCCGGAAGGCCGTGCAATAGGCGAGCCAGCGGGGCGGCGCAATCGGGGCATGGCCGGAGGCAACGAGCCGGCTATACTGGCTGCAGGCGCAGGCGGAGGCAGACGATGCGGCGGCGTGAGGGATTGCTGCCATCGATCTGCGCCAGCCCGACGGGTTCAGGGCGGCGTTGACCCGGCTTGGGCCGTCTGCCGGTCTGATCGTGACCTCGACCGCTCTTGGCGGGGTGCACCGGGAAGCCATCGCCCGCCTCGCTGCGGAGCTCAGGATGCCGGCGGTCTATCCCTATCGCCACCAGGCCGAGGCCGGCGGCCTGGTGTCGTATGGTCCAAACCTTGTCGACGAGGACCGGCGGGCCGCCGGCTATCTCGACCGGATTTTGAGGGGCGAGCGGGCCTCCGACCTGCCAGTGCAGGCGCCAACGCGCTACGAATTGCTTGTGAATGCGAAGACGGCTGCCGCTCTGGGCCTCGAACTGCCGCTCGCCGTGCTGGCGGCCGCCGACAAGGTGATTGGCTAGCTGTCTATCCCCACCGGCGGTGGGCCCACATCCACTGGCCGGGCGTGTCGCGGATCCAGCGCTCGAACACGGCGTGCAGGGCCGCCGTGCCGGTCGCGATGTCGGTGTCGCGGTCGCCCGTGCGGGGAACCGGGACAAGCTCGGTGTCGACCCGGAACCGTGCGCCGTCGAGCCGCACGACTCGGCCGGCCACGAGCGGCACGGCCTGGCTGCGCGCCATAAGGACAGGGAAGGGGGTCGAAGGCGCCGGGCGGCCGAAGAATGGCACCGACACACCGCGGGCGTCGCGCAGGTCCGACATCACCGCCAGCGTGCCGCCGGCGCGGAGATGACGCGTCAGCTTCAGCGCCGTGTTGTGGCCCTTGGTGAACAGGCCGGCCGGGTAGTAGGGCGCGCGCAGGCGCGTCACATCGGCGTCGACATGGGGATTCTTGATGCGCTGGTAGACGCCGGCCGGGCGGAGGCCCACCTGCATCGCCGCCATCGTGGCGATTTCCCAATTGCCGAGATGCAGCGACGCCAGCACGCAGCCCTGTCCACCTGCGATGGCATCCTGCACGTCCTGCGGGAGATCGATGATGATGCGCGACGGATCTGCGGCGATGTCGCGCAGGTGAAAGGCCTCTGCGAAGGTTCGCCCCAGCGACTCCCACATCGACAGCAGGATCGCCTCCCGCTCCGCCTCTGTCAGGTCCGGCAGCGATGCGGCCAGGTTGCGGTGGGCGCGGCCGTGGCGGCGAAGCCGTGGCGCCACCGTCCGCCAGATCCGACCCGAAAAAGCCGATGCGGTGTCCACCGGCAGGGCGCCGAACAGGGCGGCCACCAGCCGGAATCCCAGCCATTCGAGACGCTGGCCGATGCGCTTGAGCGTCCCGGCGGCGCGCGGCCCGGTGTGCGGGCTCCCCGCCGTAACGCCTGCGCCGTCCTGGTCCACCTGTCGTCCCTGCCTGGGAGCGCTAGCCCCGCCGCGGTTGCGCTAACACGCCGGCGACGCGGCAGGAAGCCCCGGCGCACGCGGCACCGTCTTGCCGCCCGGTCGGTTGACGGCCGTTGCGGCCGCCTCTACGGCATGGGCTGCCCCGGGCCCGGGGCTTCGTATCGCCCCAAGGTCCGCCGTGACGAGCGTCGCGTCCCTCGCCCTGCCGTTCTTCGGCCTGATCTTCCTCGGCTTTGCCTGTGCCAAGCTGGTTCGCTTCCAGGAGGCGGAGCTGCGGATGATGAACTTCTTCATCGTCTACGTCGCGCTGCCGGCACTGTTCTTCAAGCTGGTGGCGGCGGCACCGTTCGAGCAGCTGGCCAACTGGCCCTATGTGTTCGGCACGACGATGTCGACCTATGTGGCCTTCGCGCTGGCGTTCGCGGTGGGCATGACCGTCACCCGCGGGAAGCTGCGCGAGGCGACGATCATGGGCGTGGTCGGGTCCTATTCGAACATCGGCTACATGGGGCCTGGCCTGACGTTGGCGGCGCTGGGGCAGGAGGCCATCGTGCCGACGGCGCTGATCTTCGTGTTCGACAACTGCCTGCTGTTCACGCTCGTGCCGTTCCTGATGGCGCTGGGCGGCAGCGAGAAGATGAAGGTCGGCGCCACCGCCTGGTACGTGGTGAAGCGGGTTGCCACCCATCCGTTCAACATCGCCACGGCGGTCGCTGTGCTGGCCGCCTATGTGCGCTTCGTGCCGCCGGCGCCGGTCGATGCGATGCTGACCTTCCTGAAGAATGCAGCAGCGCCGTGCGCGTTGTTCACCATGGGGGTGACTGTGGCGCTGCGACCGCTGCGCCAGGTCCCGCTTGAAATGCCGGCGCTGATGCTGATCAAGCTCGTGATCCACCCGTTGCTGGTGTGGGTGGTGCTGTCCTGGATCGGCGATTTTCCGCGGGCCTGGGTGTTCACGGCCGTGCTGATGGCGGCGCTGCCGCAGGCGCTGAACGTCTTCGTCATCGCCAACCAGTACCAGACCTATGTCGAGCGGGCCTCGACCGCGATCCTCATCGGCACCCTGATCTCCGTGCTGACAGTGACCGGCCTGCTGGTGCTGATGATCGAGGACCGGATCCCGGTGGACCTGTTTCCGTGAGCAGGCCTATTTACCTAGGCTATAAAACCTAGTCAATTTAGCCTAGGTTCAATGTCCTAGAATGACACCTAACCCTGCGCGCAAGGGGTTCAGCGGCAATAGCGTACAAAAAAAGCGATCCTAGGACGGCTTTACGGCGTGGCACCGAGGCCCTGCCGCATGACAAACCTGCGCAGCGGGCCGATGGCGGCGAGCGCCATCAGTCCGGCGCCACGCAGCGCATCGACCGGCAGTAAGCCGGCCAGAAGCGATCTGTTGAGGGCGTCGACCGCGGCGGTCCGGGTCGCCACGTCGAGCCTGCGGCTGGCGGTGTAGGCGTCGAGACGCGCAGGATCACCAGGATCGCCCGTGCCATCGCGCAGGATCTTGGCGAGTGCGGCGACGTCGCGCAGCCCTAGATTGAGGCCCTGCGCGCCGATTGGAGGGAAGACATGGGCCGCCTCGCCGATGAGCGCAGCACGGGGCCCGCTGAAGCGGTCGACCGACAGTCCGCCCATGGGCACGAGGCCGCGCGGTCCGTCGACCCGCATGGCGCCGAGGATCGAGGCGGCCTGCCGCTCGACCGCCATGGCGAAGGCGGCGTCGTCCAGCGCGGCGAGCCGTTCCGCCTCGTGCGGGGCGGTCAGCCAGACGAGGCTCGAGCGGCGCCCTGGCAACGGCACCAGCGTGAACGGTCCGTGACGGGTGTGGAACTCCGTCGACGTGTCACGATGGTCGCGGTCATGGGCGAAGATCGCTGTCAGGGCCGACTGCTCATAACGCCAGGTGCGGCTCGTGATCCCGGCGCTGCGCCGCACCAGCGAGTCGCGGCCATCGGCGCCGACGGCGAGGCGCACCGTGAGGTCCGACCCGTCGGCGAGAGTGATCCGGCAGGTGTCGGGTCCGGCATCGACCGTTTCGGCGGACCCGCAGATCAGGGTCAGGCCCGGCGTGGATTGCGCCACCTCGGCGAGGCCCGCGACCAGGCGCGCCGCCTCGATGTTGCGGCCGAAGGCGTCGAGATCCAGCTCGCCCGCGTGAAAACTTACTGGCGGGGCGCGCAGCAGCGCGCCGGTGTCGTCGATGATCGTCAGGGTCGCCAGCGGTGCCGAGTCCTGAACCAGTGGCTGCCATGCGCGAATGCTGCCCAGAAACTGCAGCGATCCGTCCATGAGCGCCACGGTGCGGCCGTCGGCCCGGGGAACGACCGGTCCGACAAGGGCGGTGTTCCAACCGGCTTCGGCGAGCGCGATGGCGCCGGCCAGCCCTGCTGCACCGCCCCCGATCACGGCGATGTCGAATTCCTGCATGGACATCGTGGCCTCCTGAACCCGGTATAGACCCGCCGGCAGGGCCCGCGCCAGCCGTCGGGGCGGCGCTGCGGCGGCATGCCACCGGCGGGCGAGCCCTGTCGGACCCCTATTCGGAACCATCTTCGCCCCAACGCGCGCTAAGCGTGCCTGTCGGTGTCGATGAGCCGGCCGGGCTGGTCCGGAATGCTGCGCATTGCGCCCGGTGGCGCGCCAGTGTCTGTTGCGGCCGCTGACCACGAGCCGCCGATGACGACTGTTCCGTCCTCTTCCAGCACCCCCGACCTGCGTCCCGGCCGGTCTACGCTCACCGCGGCAGCGGCCCTGGTGGTGCTTGCCCTGGCGGGGTGGGCCGCGCTGTTTGCCGAGGCCCTGCGCGCTGGTGCGGCCTCAGATCCTTTCCTGCAGGCGCTGTGCCGGCCGGTGGCGCTCGAGCGCGGCGTGCCGGTCCTTGGGGATCTGGTGGTCGCTGCCGCCCTGTGGTGTGCCATGAGCCTGGCGATGATGCTGCCGACGGCCGTCCCGATGGTGCTGACCTATGCAGCCGTCGCTGAGCGCCGCGCCGTCGAGGGGCTGCCGACCGCCTCGCCGGTGGTGCTGATCTCTGGCTATGCGGGTGTGTGGATCGTCGTCTCGATCCTGGCGACGCTGGTCCAGGCTGCCGGCGCGGCGCTTCTGGCGCGGTGGGCGATGCCCGCGCCGGCGCTGGCGGTCTTGGCCGGGACGGCCATCGGCGCGGCCGGACTGTGGCAGTTCAGCGAGACCAAGCAGGCCTGCCTTGCCGCATGCCGGCATCCGCTGCCGGCGCTGGAAGGCGGCGCAGCGGGGCGCGCCTGGCCTGTGCTGCGGCTGGGCATGGCCCAAGGCGTCGCGTGTCTGGGCTGTTGCGGCGCCATGATGGCCATGATGGTGGCGGTCGGGGCCATGAACCTGCTGTGGATGGCGCTGTTCGCGCTGGCCATGACGGTGGAGAAGATGACCGCCGGGCGAGGCGTTCCGGCGGTGCTCGGCGTGGCGCTGATCGTTGCCGGGCTGGCGGTTGCGGCCGGGGGCGTCGGTATCGAGGCGATCCTGCGTTTCACCCGGGGCTGAGCAGCGGGCCCTGCGCAGGACTGGCCAGACCCGCCCCGCTCATGCTTTATCGGGGCGGGGGAACGCGGCAAAGGCCGCTTTCGGGCAGGGGCACGCAGGGGTTTGGAACCGCAGGTTGAGCAACCGGTCCGCGTCAGGCGCAGTCTGCGCCAGCGCCTTCCTGCCTATGCGGTGCATGTCCTGACCGCATCCGGCGGCGCCATGGCGTTCGTCGCCCTGCTGCAGGCGATCGACGGGCGGCTGGCAGCGGCCTTCACATGGCTGGCGATCGCGATGATCGTCGATGGTGTCGACGGAACCATCGCCCGCGTGCTGCAGGTGCGCGAGCGGTTGCCGGACCTCTCCGGCGATGTGCTCGACCTGGTTGTCGACTTCACCACCTATGTGTTCGTACCGGCCCTGATCCTGGTGTTTTCGAACCTGTGGCCGCGGGACCTGGCCATCTTCTGGGGCATCTGCATCATTGTCACGGCAGCGCTGTACTTTGCCGATCTCAGAATGAAAACTGCCGACAACTGGTTCGCGGGCTTTCCCGCAGTGTGGAATGTCGTGGCATTCTACCTGGTCGTCTACGCACCGCCAGCGTGGCTGGCGACGCTCATCATCGCGATTGCGGCGATTGGGCAGGCACTGCCGGTGGCCTTTGTACATCCGTTCCGCGTCCGGCAATTCAAGCCGCTGACGCTGACGATGTGCGTGGTGTGGACGGCGGCGGCCTTCGTGGCCATTGCCGAGGGGTTGAAGCCGGACGCGATCACGCACGCTTTGCTTCTGTTTTGCGCGGCCTATTTCGTGGGACTGGGATTGCTGCGCAAGGTGCCGCAGGGCACGGCAGAAGAGGATTGAGCATGTTCGACTGGATTGCCGATCCCGCCGGCTGGGCAGCGCTTGTGACCCTCAGCGCGATGGAAATCGTGCTCGGCATCGACAACATCGTGTTCATCTCGGTGCTGGTGTCGCGGCTCCCGCCCGACCAGGCCAAGAAGGCCCGCGCCATTGGCCTCGCCATGGCGCTGATATTCCGGGTCCTGCTGCTTAGCGTGCTGACCTACATCATCGGGTTGACGCAGCCAGTGCTGTCCCTGGGGACGCTGACGCTGTCGTGGCGCGACATCATCCTGATCTCCGGCGGCGCCTTCCTCGTCGCCAAGGCCACGCACGAGATCCACGCCGGCGTCGAGGGCGAGGCAGACGGCGAACCGGGCGCCAAGCCGCCGTCCTTCGCCGCGGCGATTTTCCAGATCACCCTGATCGACCTTGTCTTTTCGGTCGACTCCATCGTCACCGCCATCGGCATGTCGGACAATATCGGGATCATGGTCTCGGCCGTCGTGATCTCCATGGTGGTGATGTATGTCGCGTCGGGCCCGGTCTCGGCGTTCATCTCGGCGCACCCGACCACGAAGATGCTGGCGCTGGCATTCCTGATCCTCATCGGCGCCGCGCTGGTGGCGGAGGGCACGGGCTTCCACCTGCCGAGGGGCTACATCTACTCGGCCATGGCGTTTGCCGCCGTGGTGGAGGTGATCAACATCACGGCAGCGCGGCGGCGGAAGAAGGCGCGTGCGGCGCGGTCCGCCTCGGCCGGGGAGGGGATCTGACCCTCAGCGCCCGGCAGCACGGTCGGCCGCTAGCGCCTCGGCCACGTCGGCTGCCCAGCCGACGTGTTCGTCGCCGACGCCATGGTCGACCAGCACGCGCCGGACCGGAGCCGACGCGCCGGCGAGCCAGATCCGCGTGCCGGACCGGTGCGCCTTGGCGACGAAGCCCTCGAGCGCCAGCGCAGCGGTGC
The DNA here is from genome assembly GCA_040380755.1 of Methylobacteriaceae bacterium. Lineage (GTDB taxonomy): Bacteria > Pseudomonadota > Alphaproteobacteria > Rhizobiales > Beijerinckiaceae > Alsobacter. The sequence goes on from JBEIIL010000041.1 coordinate 13,861, forward strand.
CGTCGACGAACGGCACGGCCGACAGGTCGAGAATGACGACCCGCGGCGTCTGGCCCATGCGGTCCAGGACGGCGGTGACCTCGGAGGCGGCGCCGAAAAAGAAGGGCCCGCTGATCCGGTACACCAGCGTGTCGGCTGGCACGTTGAGGCCCGCATCGGGGCCCCGATCGCTGCCGCCGTCACTGTCGGCCCGGTCCTCGTCGATCAGCCGCGTCTGCGTCTGGACCTGCACCAGCTCGGCCATCCGGTGCATGAAGATGACGGAGCCGAGCACGACGCCCACGGCGATCCCCTCCGTCAGGTCGCGGAACACCGTCAGCAGGAAGGTCGCCAGCAGGACCAGGCCGTCGCCGCGCGACCGCCGCAGGATGGCGGCGAACTCCGCCTTCTCGGCCATGTTCCATGACACGATGGCGAGCACGGCTGCGAGCGCGGCCAGTGGGATGTAGGCGGCGAGCGGCGCCGCGACCAGCATCATCACCAGGAGGGCCGCGGAATGGATCATGCCCGCGACGGGGCCGCGGGCGCCGGCGCGGACATTCGTCGCCGTGCGGGCGATCGTGCCTGTGGCGCACATGCCGCCGAACAGGGCACTGCCGATATTGGCGACCCCCTGGGCGACGAGTTCGCAGTTCGACCGATGGCGCCGGCCGGTCATGCCGTCGGCCACCACCGCCGAGAGCAGTGACTCGATGCTGCCGAGAATGGCGATCGCCACCGCGTCAGGAAACACGGCGGCAATCGTCTTGAGCGAGATGGGTGGCAGAGCCGGCGTTGGCAGGGAGCTGGGTATGCCGCCGAACTTCGATCCGATGGTCGCCACCTCGATGCCCAGGCGGGCGAGCAGCGCGGCACAAAGGCCGCCCACCACGATGGCGATCAGGAACCCAGGCCAGTGCGGCCGCCAGCGGCGCAGGCCGAGGATGATGGCGAGCGCCACTGCTGCGACGCCGATCGCGGCGAGGTTGAAGGTCGGCAGCGCGAGCCGAATGGCCTCGAGCTTCGGCAGCAGGGCAGCCGGCTCGCGGCCGGCAAGGGTCAGCCCGAGGAGGTCGACCAGCTGGCTGGCAAAGATGATGACGGCGATGCCGCTGGTGAAGCCGACAGTCACCGGATGCGGGATGTATTTGATGTAGGTCCCGAGCCGGAGAAACCCCATCAGCACCATCAGCAGGCCGGCGATGACGGTGGCGAGCAGGAACCCCTCATAGCCGTGGCGTTCGATGCTCGACGCCACCAGCACGATGAAGGCCCCGGCCGGGCCGCCGACCTGGAATCGACTGCCGCCGAACAGCGAGATCAGAAACCCGCCGACGATGGCAGCGTAGAGGCCCTTGTCCGGCGTCGTGCCGCTGGCCGTGGCGATCGCCATCGACAGGGGCAGCGCGACCATGGCAACGGTGAGACCCGCGACCGTATCGGCACGCAGCGCCCCGAGATCATACCCTTCGCGCAGGACCGTGACGAATTTGGGTGTGAACAGCTCTGCAAAGGTCGGAGCAGGGCGGCGCGGCTGGATACTGTCGGTCATCGGTATTCCGTTTCTGCCGAAACTGCATCTCCGGCCTGTGTTTTAGCATCCTGCGCGAGTCCAAGCCGGTTGCCGAGTCGGGGAAGCTCCTTAAGATGCGGGCGATAGCGGGAGGAATGCATGGTCAAGGCGATTCAGGTCCACAAGGTCGGCGGTGCCGAGCAGCTCGTGCTGGGTGAGGTCACGCTGCCCCCACCAGGGCCGGGCGAGGTCCGCGTACGCAACGAGGCGGCCGGGCTGAACTTCATCGATATCTATTTCCGCACGGGGCTCTACCCAGCCCCCAGCATGCCGTTCATCCCGGGCGGCGAGGCGGCGGGCAAGATCGTGGCGGTGGGTTCGGACGTGAAGCGCTTTGGCGTTGGCGACCGGGTCGCCTATCTGGCCCCGCTGGGATGTTACGCGCAGGAGCGAAACGTTCCGGCGAAGATGCTTGTTCCGCTGCCTGACGGAATCTCCTTCAAGCAGGCCGCTGGCATGATGCTCAAGGGGCTGACCGTCCAGTACCTGGTCCGCCAGACCTGGAAGCTCAAGGCCGGCGATACCATTCTCGTGCATGCGGCGGCGGGCGGGGTGGGGCAGATCCTCGTGCAGTGGGCCAAGCACATCGGCGCCACAGTGATCGGCACGGTCGGCGACAAGGACAAGGCCAAGCTGGTGCGCAAGCTCGGCTGCGACCATGTCATCCTGTACCGCGACGAGGATTTTGTCGCCAAGGTCCGCGAGATCACGGGCGGCAAGCTGTGCGACGTGGTTTATGACGGCGTCGGCAAGGCCACCTTCCCCGGCTCGCTGGATTGCCTGCGGCCGCGCGGCCTGTTCGTCAGCTTCGGCAATGCGTCTGGCGCCATCGAGGCGTTCAACATCGGCATCCTGTCGCAGAAGGGCTCGCTGTTTGCGACCCGGCCGACGTTGAACACCCATACGGCAGACCCGAAGAACCTGGCGCGCATGGCACGTGACTTGTTTGCCGTCGTGCAGTCCGGAGCGGTGAAGATTCCTGTCGCCCGCACATGGAAGCTCGAGGAGGCGGCGGACGCGCACCGCGCCCTTGAAGGACGCCAGACGACGGGAACGGCCGTGCTTCTGCCTTAACCGGCTCCGAGAAGGCTGCGGAGGATGGCGATGAAGCGACTGGACGGCGATCGGACCGGGGCACCCCTCATCGGCCTGCGCGGCATCGTCAAGCGGTTCGGCAGCATGGTGGCCAACAACCGCATCGACCTCGACATCAGGGCGGGAGAAATCCACGCCCTGCTGGGTGAGAATGGTGCCGGCAAGTCGACGCTTGTGAAAATCATCGACGGCCTGCTGCAGCCGACCGAAGGCATGATCCTGTGGCAGGGCCGCGAGGTGGTGCTGAATTCACCCGAGGATGCCGCGGCGCTGGGCATCGGCATGGTGTCCCAGCACTTCTCGCTGTTCGACAATCTCACGGTGGCCGAGAACATCGCGGTGGCGCTGCCGCCAAACGAGTCGCTGGCCGGGCTTGATGCCCGGATCGCGGCCATCGGTGCCCGCTACGGCCTCGCGCTGGAGCCGTCGCGGCCCGTCTGGTCGCTGACGGCCGGTGAGCGCCAGCGCATCGAGATCGTACGCGCCCTGCTGCGCGAGCCGCGCCTGCTGATCCTCGACGAGCCAACCTCGGTGCTGACGCCGCAGGAGGCCGAGCGTCTCTTCGTCACGCTGAAGGCGCTCGCCGCGTCCGGCTGCGCGCTGCTTTACATCACCCACCGGCTCGAGGAGGTGCGGCAGCTTTGCGACAAGGCCACGGTTTTGCGCCTCGGCCGGGTCGTCGGCTCCTGCAGCCCGCGCGAGGAGAGCGTGCAGCGCCTCGCCGCATTGATGGTCGGCAGCGAAATCGAGGACATCAGGCCGGTGGCGGCACACACGCCCGGCCCCGTGCGGATGCAGCTGACGGGTCTCAACCTCCCACCAGCCGATCCGCACGGCGTGGCGCTGCGCGACCTGTCGCTGGGGCTGCGTGCCGGCGAGATCCTCGGCATCGCCGGCGTGGCCGGCAATGGCCAGTCGGAGCTGTTTGCGGCGCTCTCCGGCGAGCGCGTGGTTGCGGATGCCGGTGCGGTCGTCATCGACGGTGTGCCCGTCGGCCGTCACGGCATCGACCGGCGGCGGCGCTGCAACGCAGCCTTCGTGCCGGAGGAGCGCAACGGCCATGGGGCCGTGCCGCGCATGACCCTGTCGGAGAACGTCGTGCTGTCGCGCCACGCGACGGGCGGCGTGGTCCAGCGCGGGCTTGTCGATCTCGAGGCTGCGAAGGCTGTTGCCGACGAAATCGTCACGGCCTTCGACGTGCGGCGGGGACGCAACGATCCGCTGGCCTGTATCCTGTCCGGCGGGAATCTGCAGAAATTCGTCGTCGGCCGCGAGATCCTGCGCGAACCCGGCGTACTGGTGGTGAACCAGCCCACATGGGGTGTCGATGCAGGCGCGTCGCTCACAATCCGCCAGGCCCTGATCGGCCTTGCGGCACGGGGCGCTGCGGTGCTGGTCATCAGCCAGGATCTCGACGAGATCTTCGCCATTTCCGACCGGATCGTCGTGATCCACGGCGGCGAGCTGTCCGAGCCTGTGTCCGCGCGGACGGCGACGCGGGAGGCCATCGGCCTGCTGATGGCCAGCGGAAAGGGGCAGCCCCATGCGGCTTGAACTCGTCCCGCGGGCCGATCCGGGCGCCAGGGCCCGGGCGCTCGCGCCGCTCTTCGCGCTGCTCGCCGCGGTCCTGATCGGCGGCGTGATCGTGGCGCTGATGGGTCGGTCGCCGTTGGCCGCTTTCCACGTCTATTTTGTGCAGCCGCTGACGCAGGGCTGGGCACTGCAGGAGATCGCCGTCAAGGCAACGCCACTCTTGATCATCGCCATCGGCCTGTCGTTTTGCTACCGCGCCAATCTGTGGAACATCGGCGCCGAGGGCCAGTTCATCATCGGCGCGCTGGTCGGCTCGATCCTGCCGCTGGTGACCCACGGGACAGGCGCGGGCGCCTGGGTGGTGCCTGCTGCGATCGTCATGGGGATCGTGGGCGGCATGCTGTTCGCGCTGATCCCGGCCGGATTGCGCGTCGCCTTCGGGGTCAGCGAGATCCTCACCAGCCTGATGCTGGTCTATGTCGCCGAGCTGACGCTCGACTATTTGGTGCGAGGGCCTTGGCGCGATCCCAAGGGCTTCAATTTTCCGCAGACGGTGAGCTTCGACGCCACCTTGCCGTATCTGGTCGACGGCGGCCGGCTGCATGCGGGCATCCTGCTGGCACCACTCGTGGCGGTTGCAGCGTGGTTCGTGCTGAAGCATACGCTGTTCGGCTTTGGCGTGCGCGTCGCCGGTGAGGCGCCGAAGGCGGCGCGCTTTGCCGGGTTTCGTCCCAACCGGCTGGTGCTGTCGGCCTTCGCGATCTCGGGGGGACTGGCCGGGCTTGCCGGCATCCTCGAGGTGCTGGGCCAGATCGGGCAATTGAAGCCCGGGATATCGCCGGGCTATGGCTTCACCGCCATCACGGTCGCGTTTCTTGGCCGGCTCAGTCCAGTCGGCATGATTTTCGGCGCGCTGGTCATGGCGTTGACGGTGATCGGTGGCGAAAATGCGCAGATTGCCCTCAAGCTGCCACTCGACCTGACCCGGGTGTTCCAGGGTGTCTTGCTGATGTGCGTGCTCGCAGCCGACGCGCTCGTCACCTATGAGGTGCGGTTTGTGTCGGAGGCCCGCGCCTGATGAGTATCGCCGAGGCCGTCCTTATCACCGTCATCACGGCCGCCACGCCGCTGCTGATAGCCGCGCTGGGCGAACTCGTCGTCGAGCGGGCCGGCGTGCTCAATCTCGGGCTCGAGGGCATGATGGCGGTCGGCGCCGCCTGCGGGTTCGGCGTGGCCGTCATGTCCGGATCCTCGGCCTGGGGTGTGCTCGCCGGCGTCGGGGCCGGCATGGCGCTGTCCACGGTCTTCGCCATTCTGGTGCTGGGGCTTGCCGCCAACCAGGTGGCCAGCGGGTTGGCGCTGACGATCCTGGGGCTCGGGCTCTCGGGCCTGATCGGCGCCGGCTTTGTCGGCACAAGCCGCGCCGCGATCGCGCCGCTGTTCATTCCGGGCCTGTCCGAGCTGCCCTTCGTCGGTCGGCTGGTGTTTGGCCAGGATCCGTTCGTCTATGGCTCCTTGGCGCTGGCCGGCGGAATTCTCTGGTTCCTCAGCCGCAGCCGGGCCGGGCTGAAGCTGCGCTGCGTCGGCGAAAACCATGTCGCGGCGCATGCGCTGGGCATCAAGGTGCTGCATGTCCGCTTTGCAGCGATCCTGTTCGGCGGTGCGTGCGCGGGTCTTGCCGGCGCCTATCTGTCGCTGGTCTACACGCCGTTCTGGTCGCCGGGGATGACGGCCGGTCGCGGCTGGATTGCGCTGGCGCTGGTCGTCTTCGCGTCGTGGAAACCGCTGCGGGTGCTGCTTGGCGCCTATCTGTTCGGCGGCGCGACAGTGCTGCAGTTGCACGCCCAGGCGGCATCGCTCGGCCTGCCATCGCAGCTGATGTCGGCCTTCCCCTATCTGGCGACGATCGTCGCCCTGGTGGTGATGTCGGTCGGCCGGCGCACTGCCGTGACGCCGGGGTCGCTTGCAACCCCTTTCGTGCCCGACCGCTGACCCCTAAAGTAGGGTCCGGACGGCCCGGGCACGGCCGTTGCAAGGCCGCCCGACGGCTGGAAGCCATCCGCAGGACCCCGCAGGAGAACCGCATGCGTCATTTCACCATCCTCGCCAGCGCGCTGGCGCTGGCCGCCGGCCTCGCGGCGCCCGCCGCGGCGCAGGAGAAGCTGAAGATCGGCTTTATCTATGTGGGCCCGGTCGGCGATTTCGGCTGGAGCTACCAGCATGACCGCGGCCGCCTCGCCATCGAGAAGGCGTTCCCCGGCAAGGTCGAGACGACGTTCCTCGAGAACATGCCCGAGGCCGACAGCGAGCGCTCGATCGAGCAGCTGGCGCGCACGGGTCACCGGCTGATCTTCACCACCTCGTTCGGCTACATGGAGCCGACGCTGAAGGTCGCGAAGAAGTACCCGAACGTGATGTTCGAGCACGCCACCGGCTACAAGCGCGACAAGAACGTGACGACCTACTCGGCCAAGTTCCACGAGGGCCGATACATCATCGGCCAGATCGCCGGCAAGATGACGAAGTCCAACACGCTGGGCTATGTCGCCTCGTTCCCGATTCCCGAGGTGGTGGCGGGCATCAACGCCTATTACCTCGGCGCGCTGTCGGTGAACCCGGCCGTCAAGGTCAAGGTGGTTTGGGCCAACACCTGGTTCGACCCGGGCAAGGAGGCGGACGCCGCCAAGGCGCTCCTGGCGCAGGGGGCCGACGTGATCAGCCAGCACACCGACAGCCCGGCGCCGCAGCAGCAGGCCGAAGCCGCCGGCAAGATGGGCTTCGGCCAGGCGTCGGACATGATCCGCTTCGCCCCCAAGGCGCAGCTCACCGCCATCATCGACGACTGGAGCTCCTACTATATCGAGCGCACCAAGCTGATGCTCGAGGGCAAGTGGGAGTCGAAGGACACCTGGGGCGGACTGGCCCAGGACATGGTCCACATGGCCCCCTACACCAACATGCCAGCCGATGTGAAGGCGATGGCCGAGGCCACCCAGGCCGCCATCAAGGCCGGCACGATGAATGCGTTCAAGTGCCCGGTGTTCGACCAGGAGGGCAAGGAGGTTCCCTGCAAGGGCGCCGGCGTGCTCTCGGACGAGCAGGTCGTCGGCATGAACTTCTACGTCAAGGGCATCGACGACAAGTTGCCGAAGTAAGCTGATCCGGAACAGCGGGAAGGGGGGCTCGGGCCCCCTTTTTCAATGACCTGCCCTGGGCGAGGGGCGAGAGGCGAGAGAGTCGGATCACCTTTTCCGTCAAGCCTACATGTCGGTCCAGCCGGGATTGGCAGCCCGGGCCCGCGCCGGGGAAGGCTTGGCGGTAGGCTTGGCAGAGGCCGGCCGCGGCTTGGTCGCCGCACCGGCGCTCGTTTCCTTGAACGCGCTTTTGGCCATTTGACGGAGGCGGCCCGGCTCGGCAAACAAAACACGACGTCAATCCGACTTCAGGTCAAGGGCGGGCGACGTTTCAAGGTCTGTCGCGACCGTAGCCCGCCTGATGTCCGTGATTCCCATCTGCAGCCCATGGTCGGCTGCACACTGCTCCGGCCTGCCGTCCTGCTAACCCGCCGTGGCGAACAGATCGTAGGCATCGGCGCGGTCCACCCTCACGGTCAGCAGATCGCCCGGACGCAGGGGCCGTCGGCTGGCAATGTGGACCTTGCCGTCGATCTCTGGGGCATCCCAGCGCGACCGGCCGACAGCGCCGTTGGGCGTGGTCGCGTCGACCAGCACCTTGATGCGCTGGCCGACGCGCGCGGCAAGGCGCCGGGTGCTGATCGCCTGCTGGGTTTCCATGAACCTGCGGAAGCGCGACGCCTTGACGTCGTCAGGGACGGCCGCGAGTCCGAGGTCGTTGGCGGTCGCACCCGTGACGGGTTCGTACGGGAAGCAGCCGACCCGCTCGAGCTTCACCTCGCGCAGCCAGTCGAGCAACAGCTCGAAATCCGCGTCGGTCTCGCCCGGGAAGCCGACGATGAAGGTGGAGCGGATCGCCAGATCCGGACAGGTCTCGCGCCAGCGGCGGATGCGCTCTGCCGTCTTGTCCTGCGCGGCGGGGCGGCGCATCGCCTTGAGGACGGTCGGCGAGGCGTGCTGGAAGGGAATGTCGAGATAGGGCAGCACGATGCCGTCGGCCATCAGTGGGATGACATCGTCGACGTGCGGGTACGGATAGACATAATGCAAGCGGACCCAGGCACCGAGCGAGCCGAGCTCGCGCGCAAGGTCGACGAACCGCGCCGGCACCTCGCGGTCGCGCCAGCGGCCGGCCGCGTAGCGGATGTCGAGCCCGTAGGCCGAGGTGTCCTGCGACACCACCAGCAGCTCCTTGACGCCGGCAGCGACAAGCTTCTCGGCCTCGCGCAGCACCTCGGCGATCGGACGGGAGACGAGATCGCCGCGCAGCTTGGGGATGATGCAGAAGGTGCAGCGGTTGTTGCAGCCTTCCGAAATCTTCAGATAGGCGTAGTGGCGCGGGGTCAGCTTGATGCCCTGCGGCGGGACCAGATCCATGAAGGGGTCATGCGCCGGCGGCACGGCGGCGTGGACGGCCGCGACGACGCTCTCATAGGCCTGCGGGCCGGTGATGGCGAGCACGCCGGGATGCACGGCGCGGATGCTGTCGGCCTCGGCGCCCATGCAGCCGGTGACGATGACCTTGCCGTTCTCGGCCAGCGCCTCGCCGATGGCCGCCAGGGATTCGGCCTTGGCGCTGTCGAGGAACCCGCAGGTGTTGACGATCACCGCATCGGCGCCGGCATGCGAACGGGTCAGCTCGTAGCCCTCGGCGCGCAGCTGGGTGATGATCCGCTCGCTGTCGACCAGGGCCTTGGGGCACCCGAGCGATACGAAGGAAATGCGGGGAGAGGCCGTCATGCGCGTGCTGGATCCCGGATTGGAGGCGCGCCCGCAGGGGCGCCGCGCGTCTCCCTAGCGCATTTCGCGACGCAGCGGTACCGCGCGCGGTCCCGCGCATCCTCGACGACCGATGGAAAAAGGCAGAGCAGCGCCGACGCGATGGCCATTGCTTCCGCTTGCACCTGCCGGGCGCTAGCCTCAGGGCTTGAGCAGACGAACCGCGGGGAGGCTGATGGCACAGACCACGCCACGAGGACTTGCCGGGGAGGAAGCCGTCGATCCGGCGACCCTGCCGTCGCGGATCCACGCGCTGGTCCAAACACAGGTGGCTGCACGCCCGCAGGCCTGTGCCTTTGTCGACCATGACGGCAGACGGTTCAGCTGGTCGCAGGCGCAGGCGGCTGTCGACGCCGCGACCTTGCGGCTGCAGGCGGCCGGGGTCGGTCCCGGTGACCGGGTCATGGTGGTGCTGGAGAACTGCGTCGCCGCCGTTGCGGTCCTGATGGCGGCAAGCCGGCTGGACGCGTGGGTGGTGCCGCTGAACGCACGCCTGGCGGCGCCTGAGATTGCCGCCATCCACACCCATTGTGCGCCGCGTGCAGTCGTGTTCACCACCGCAGTCTCGAGCCACGCCGCGGCCCATTCGGCAGCCAGCTGCGCCGAAGAGGCAAATGATCGCGCCTATGGCGGCCTTTCGATCCTCGGAGAGCTTCCGGGAGAGGCGTCGGCAGTCGAGGCGGACGGGCGCCGGCAGGTGGCGGCGCTGCTCTACACCTCCGGCACCACCGGCCAGCCCAAGGGCGTGATGCTCACCCATGCCAATCTGCTCTACATCGCAGTCGTGTCGGGCCGCATCCGCGCGCTTGCCGCCACGGACCGGGTCTACGGGGTGCTGCCGATCAGCCATATTTTCGGGCTCGCCTCGACGATGCTCGGCAGTATCGCGGCCGGCGGCACATTCGAGCTCGTGCCGCGGTTCGATGCGGCCCATCTGGGTGCGGCGCTGGCGTCGGGGATCACCGTCCTGCAGGGCGTGCCGCCGATGTTCGCGCAGCTGCTCGACCACCTAGACGGGTTGGGCGTCCCGCTTGAAGCGCCCGCACTGCGTTATCTGTCGTCCGGCGGCGCGCCGCTGGACATCGACTGGAAACGGCGCATGGAGGCGCGCTTCGGCGTCGCGCTGAACAATGGCTACGGGCTCACCGAGAATGCCCCGACCGTGGCCCAGACGCGCATCGACCGAAGGCGCGACGACGACAGTGTCGGCTGGCCACTGCCCGGTGTTGCGGTGCGTGTCGCCGGGCCCAACGGCGAGGACCTTGGGGGCGGCGAGGTGGGCGAGCTCTGGGTGCGGGGGCCGACGGTGATGGCGGGCTATTATCGCGATCCCGGAGCGTCTGTCGCCGTGCTGACGGCGGATGGCTGGCTGCGGACCGGCGATCTCGGTCGCCGCGATCCGGATGGCGCGCTGTTCCTCGTGGGACGGGCCAAGGAGCTGATCATCCGCTCGGGTTTCAACGTCTATCCGCCGGATGTCGAAGCGGCGCTGAACGCCCATCCGGATGTGGTGCAGGCGGCCGTGGTCGGCCGTCCGGTGAAGGGGGACGAGGAGATCCTCGCCTTTGTCGAGCTGACGCCCGGATCGCGGCTGACCCGGGCCGCGCTGGCGGACTTTGCAGCCGCCAGGCTGGCGGCCTACACGCGACCGCAGCATCTGTTCGTGCTCGACCGGATTCCGGCGACCTCCACGGGCAAGCTGCGCAAGCATGTGCTCGCCGCCCTGGCGGACGGGCTGATCGGGACGGACGGCGGATGGACGCGAACCTGAAACACGAGCAGGAGGTCGGCAGCCCACTGCAGCACTTCCTGGGCTACACGCTGACCGAGTGGGAACCCGACCGCGCCGTCGTGACGTTGACGATGCGACAGGATCACCTCAACCGCAGCGGCGCGATGCATGGCGGCGTCATCGCCATGCTGGCCGACGCGGCCGGCGGCTATTGCGGCTGGTACTGTGCCCAACCTGGAACGGCGCGCTATTCGGTCAGCCTGTCGCTGACGGTCGATTTCGTTGCCGCGATCCGCGGTGGGACCGTGGTAGCGGAGGGCCGGCGCATCGGTGGCGGCAAGACGATCTTCTTCGGCCGCGTCGAGATCCGCGACGACGAGGGCCAGCTTTGCGCCACCGCGTCCGGAACGTTCCGCTATATCGGTAGCCGCAGCTGACGCCCGGCTGCGTCCCGGCTCCCCTCCTTCGCACTGCAACATATCGGCGTTAGGGTCCGCCTCCATTCGAACGCAAGGAACTGCCATGAAAATCGTCGGACTGTCGGGAAGCATTCGCAAGGCCTCGTTCAACACCGCTGCGCTGCGGGCCGCACAGGAGCTCGTGCCGGCCGGGTCGAGCCTCACCATCGCGCGCATCGACGATTTGCCGCACTATGACGACGATGTCCGCGTTGCGGGCTATCCCGATTCAGTTCAACGGCTGCGCGCCGAGATCGCCGCGGCGGATGCGGTCGTGTTCGCCACGCCGGAATACAATTATTCGATCTCCGGCGTGCTCAAGAACGCCATCGACTGGGCGTCGCGGGCGCCGGACCAGCCCTTCAACGAGAAGCCGGTCGCCATCATGGGATGCAGCATGGGACTTCTGGGCACGGCGCGCGCGCAGTACCAGCTGCGGCAGATGCTGGTGTTCCTCAACGCCTTCCCGATCAACAAGCCCGAGGTGATGATCGGCCAGGCACAGACCAAGTTCGACGCCGAGGGGCGTCTCACGGATGCGCCGACGCGCGATTTCATCGCCAAGATGCTCGAGGCACTGGTCGTCTGGGCGGCCCGCATCAAGCGCTGAGCCGCAGGCTTAGCGTCGTCCGTCGCGCTGCTGGGGCTTGGTGACATAGGGTGCCAGAAGTGTGCGATAGGCGTAATCGACCTGCGCGTACTCGTCGGCGCAGCCCTCGGCCCGGTCCTCCGGCAGGAGCTTCTGCGTCACCGCCTCGGAAAAGGCCTTCGGGTCCTTGCCGTAAGCGAGGCACAGCAGGTTGAAGAAGCGCTGCGCCGACGTGCCGTGCACGTCGGCGTAGTCCTTCAGCTTCGGCGTCTCGTCCTTGGCCTCGGTGGCGTACATGAAGGCGACGCCGGCCACCGCCTTGCGGGCCTGTTCGGTGCCGAGCTGCAGCAGCGTGTAGGCGGCAAGCTGGTCGGCGGCGTCCTCCTCACGGCCGAGAATCGGAAGCTTGAGCAGGTCGAAGAGGGCGTGGCTCAGCTCGTGCAGGAAGACTTCGAGGAACGGCCCGACAACCGCTGCCGACGGGTCGAGCCCTGCCGCGATCGCCTTGGCGGGGACGCGCGCCCGGACCTCCCCCAGATAGGCGAGATACTCGTAGCAGGTGGTGATCGTGCCCTCTTCGGGCTCATACCAGGCATTGATCTCGCCGTCGCAGCCGGCGACCTTCAGCACCAGCGGCTTTGGCAGGCGGATTCGGTTGAAATGATCGCGCAGCATCTCCAGCACGCGGGCCTGCTTGAGCTTCTCCAGAATCGGCCTGTGGGCCGGATCCTTCGGCTCCTCATAGGCGATCGTGACGCGGCCGGTCTTGCCTGAAACCAGCGCCTGCGCGGGGGCGGCCCAGAGGAGGAGACCGGCGAGCAGACCCGGCACGAGGCCGGTTGCACTACGGGGCGCTGGCATCATCGGGTGACTCCGTGCGGACAAGGCCCCTGCGGGCGGCCGCATCTTGGCCGCTGGCCCGACGAAGCGCCAGAGGGCCGCCAGGATCTCGACGGTCTGGTCCAGCCCGCCTAGTGTCACGCCCCTGACAGGAGACCTGCCATGATCCCGCGCCCCCTCGGACGTTCCCCGCTCGTTGTTCCGCCCCTATGCCTGGGCGGCAACGTCTTCGGCTGGACGATCGACGAGGCGACCTCGTTCGCCGTTCTCGATGCGGCGCTTGCCCATGGCCTGACCTTCATCGACACCGCGGATGTCTATTCGCGTTGGGTGCCGGGGCATGTCGGCGGCGAGTCCGAGACCATCATCGGCCGCTGGATGGCGGCGCGCGGCGTGCGCAGCCAGATCACGCTGGCCACCAAGGTGGGCATGGACATGGGGGAAGGGGCCAATCTGCGTCCCGAAACCATCCGCAACAGTGTCGAGGCCTCGCTGCGACGGCTGCAGACCGACGTGATCGACCTGTACCAGGCGCACACAGACGACGACGCAACGCCCCAGGCCGACGTGCTCAGCGCCTTCGGCGCCCTCGTCGCCGCCGGCAAGGTCCGGGTCCTCGGCGCGTCCAATTTCTCGGGCGCAAGGCTCGAGGCGGCGCTGGCCGTCAGCGCTGCCCAGGGTCTGCCGCGCTACGAGGCGCTGCAGCCCGAATACAATCTCTACATGCGCGCGCCGTTCGAGACCGATCAGGGGCCGAGTTGCCGTGAGAACGGCGTTGGGGTCATCCCCTATTTCGGGCTGGCCTCGGGTTTCCTCACCGGCAAGTACCGGACGATGGCGGAGGCCGAGCGCAGCAGCAGAGCCTCGCGGGTGACGCAGTACATCAACCCGCGCGGGTTGCGGATCCTCGAGGCGCTCGACGCGGTGGCGGCGCGCACAGGGTCGACGCAGGCCCGGGTGGCGCTGGCCTGGCTCGCTGCCCGGCCCGGCCTCACGGCGCCGATTGCCAGCGCCACCTCGGTGGCGCAGGTCGAGGAACTGGCCGCCGCCATGCGGCTGGTGCTGTCGGCAGAGGACACTGCGACCCTCGACGCGGCCAGCGCGCCGTGACGGTGCCGTCTCCGGCGCAGGCCCTGGCGCAGTTCGGGCTCGACTGCTCACGACCTGTGGTCAATCACGGGTCCTTTGGAGCCACGCCGCTTTGCGTGCTGCGGGCGCAGGACGCCTGGCGGGCGCGCATGGAGGCGGCACCCACCCTGTTCATGGCCCGCGTGCTGCCGGACGCACTGCGCGTGGCGGCCGCGACGCTGGCAGGGTTCATGGGTGCCCGGCCGCAGGATCTCGCCTTCGTCACCAATGCGACGGCTGGTTGCAGCGCGGTGATCAACAGCCTGCCTCTCGCGGCAGGCGACGACGTCATCGTCACCACCCATGGCTACCGGGCGGTGGAGCATGGCGTGCGACGCGCCACGGCCCGCGTTGGCGCAAGCCTACAGCTGGTGGACCTGCCGTTCCCGACCGCCGCCGACGACGTGGTCGTCGCGACCATCGCCGCACGGATCACGCCGCGGACGCGGCTGGTGATTGTCGATCACATCACCTCGCCGGGTGCCGCTATCCTGCCGGTCGCCGCCATCGCGGCCGCCTGCCGGCAGCATGGCGTGCCGGTGCTGGTCGATGGCGCCCATGCGCCCGGCCATCTGGCGCTCGACCTGCCGTCGCTGGGGGTCGACTGGTATGCGGGCAATGCCCACAAATGGCTGTTTGCCGCCAAGGGCTGCGCCTTCCTGTGGGCGCGGGAAGACCGGCAGGACGGGCTTGAGCCGCCGGTCGTGTCGCACGGATACGGCCAGGGCTTTGCGGCCAGCTTCGACTGGACCGGCACCTTCGATCCGTCGGCCTTCCTGACGATCGACGCGGCGATCGCGGCCTGGGAGGGCTTTGGCGGCGCGGCGCTGGCGGCGCGCAACGCGGCGCTGGCCGGCGAGGCGGCGGCGCTGGTGGCCCGCCTGCTCGGCTCACCATCCGTTTCGCATGCTCCGGGCTGCGGCATGGCGCTCGTCGCACTGCCGGTCGACGGGTCCGTCGATCCGGCCCGCGCGCTCGCGCTGCGGGCGTTGCTGTTCGACGAGGGGCTCGACCTGCCGGTGACGCCCTTCGGTGGGCGGGCCTGGCTGCGCCTGTCGGCACAGGTCTATAACACGCTCGACGACTATGCGCAGGCTGCCGCCATCGTCGCCCGCGTCATTCCCGGCGTTGCGATCCAGCCTAACGCTCGTTAGCCTGACGCATTGCTTGAGGAGTTTTTAGCCATGGCCACGATGCCCTGGGCCGACATGCCGTCGGCCGTCTTCACACCCGAACACGCCATGCTGCGCGAGCAGGTGCGTCGCTTCGTCCGTACCGAGGTGATGCCCAAGGGTGAGGCCTGGGAGGAGGCGGGCTTCGTGCCCCGCGACGTGCTGCGGCGCATGGGTGAGCTGGGCTTCCTCGGCATTCGCTATCCGTCGGCGTTCGGCGGCTCGGAGATGGACACGCTCGCCACCGTGGTGCTTGCTGAGGAGCTCGGCCGGTCAACCTTCTCTGGCTTCGCCGTCACTGTCCTGGTGCACACCGACATGGCCTCGGTGCACATCGCCAACGCGGCTTCGCCGGAGATCAAGAGCCGCTGGATGCCTGAGATCGTCGCCGGGCGCGCCATCACCGCCGTCTGCGTCACCGAGCCGGGCGCCGGCTCGGACGTCAAGGGCATCCGCACCAGCGCGCGGCGGGACGGCGACCACTATGTGATCGACGGCTCGAAGCTGTTCATCACCAATGGCGTCCACGCCGACCTCTATGTGGTGGCGTGTAAGACGGACCCGGGTGCACGGCCGTCGCAGAGCGTGTCGATGATCATGGTCGAGAAGGGCACACCCGGCCTGCGGGTGGCGCGGCAGCTCGACAAGCATGGCTGGCGGTCGTCGGATACCGCCGAGCTCGTCTTCGAGGACTGCCGCGTCCCGGCCGGCAACCTCATCGGCGGCGAGGGACAGGGCTTCTACGCCATCATGAAAAATTTCCAGAAC
>JBEIIL010000042.1:0-27307 GCA_040380755.1 Methylobacteriaceae bacterium
CCATCGTCCACCCCGTTCCCGGCTGAAACGCGGCGGTTATGGCAAGAGCCGACCTCGGTCGAAATGGTCGATATGGCTGCGTCCAGGCTAAACCTACATCATGGGATCAAAAAATCTGGCAGGTTCTGTCGCGTTCAATCATGTAATTCAATTTTATAATTCATGAATGAATGGTGAGGGCGTCTCAATCAAGAGAGAATTGAAATCAGAATTCGAGGCAGTATGCGATCTGGAAGGCCCGTCTATCTGCCAGAGACCGACCGTGCTGCCTGGCATAGTTGGCAGCGTCAGGTTTGCCCCGGTCTGTCCGGCCTGGGCCCTGCCTCAGGCTGCCCGACTGTCGGCCGGGTCGCGGCGGCGGTGGGCGGGCCTTGTTTCCTTGACGCGGTACATCGCCCGATCCGCCTCGTCGAGAATGGCCTCCAGCGTCCGATGCGGTGGCGTCGATATGGCCCAGCCGATGCTGGCGCCAACATGCAGCGACACGCCACCATGGCGGACCGGCTGGGCAATGACGGCCTCGATCGCGGCGGCAAGGTCAGCCGGCGCGGCGCCATCGCTGTCGGCCAGCACGACGAACTCGTCGCCGCCGATCCGCGCCACGGTGAGGCCGCCGATCCCGCCAAGCCGGGTGCCGATGGCGCGCAGCACGGCATCGCCCGCCGCATGGCCGTGCCGGTCATTGACCGGCTTGAACCCGTCGAGATCGATCAGCAGCACGGTCAGGCCGGTCGCAGCCTGGCGGAAACGGTCGGCGAGGCCGAGCCGGTTGAGCAGGCCGGTAAGGGCGTCGGTCTCTACCAGCCGCGCCAGCTGGCTCGAGGCCGCCTGCAGGGAGGTGACGTCGCGCAGCGTGATGGCGCAGGCGAGCGCGGCATCGCCATGCACGGGAGTGATCGTCGCCTCCACCCAGAGGGAGCCGTCTTCCAGGCAGATGACGGCCTGCCCGTTGCTGACGCCGGCGCAGGCCTGCGCGGCAATGTCGGGGCCGAGAACCGTGGCGATCGCGGCGCCGCGCCTGGCGGTGCCTGGTCGCAGCGCCCGTGCGGTGGCGTTCGCCGCCAGCACGCTGCCGTCACGGGCGACAAGGACCACGGGGTCGAGGTCGGCCCTGTAGGCGCGCCAGCCCGGCAGCGGCGAGCCGACGGCGGCCACAAGCCAGGCCCGCAGGTGCAGACAGCGGGGTTCGACGAGAATGCGTCCGGCAGCGAAGGCTAACACGGCGCCGGTGAACGCCGACGCCAGCGGGACCATCGTGGTGCCGAGATCTGCGCCTGCGACCGACAGTGATGCCGTTCCTGTCGTGACCGAGCCGAAGACCGCGGCGGCAATGGAGAAACGCAGCCGGGCGGCAAACCCGATGATGCCGGCCACCAGGGCGCAGAACAGCCCTGCTGCGAGCGGCAGGGTCTGCCGCGGTTCCCGGCCCGACTCGATCGTTGCCGCCGCGAGTGCCACGGTGTGGCCGCGCGTCAGAGCCCCCTGGCTGCGAAGCAGTGACCGCTGTCCCGGCAGGTCCGGGCCGTTGGCGAGGACCACCCACGCGCCAGCCAGTCCATGGATGGCCTCTGGCGAGGCCAGGAGCGTCGAGGCGGGTATCCGCCGCAGCGTCTCGGCCCTGGCTGCAGGATGAACCGTTGCCGCCTCGGCCGCCGGCGCGCCGACGAGCCACCGTGGCGCGACCGGCAACCCGGCCGGCATGTCGAGGCCGGTACCGACCCGGCTGACCCAGCCGTCGAAGTCCACAGGCTGGTCGGCCTCGAGCACGGAGACGTGCGGGGCCAGCTCCGGAATGACCAGCATCCCGCTTCGCTGCCAGGCCGGCGGACGGGCGACGCCGGCTCGCTCAGGGCCGAAGCGCGCCATCGCGGCGGCCAGACGCGCGGTATCCTCGGGCTGCCGCTGAACATTGAACGCGGCATCGACAAAAAGCCGCGCCACGCTGGCATCGGCCAGCGCGTCGATGACGGATGCCAGCGTGCGCCGGCTGATGGCTGCCACGCCATCGGCGACAGCCGCATCGAGCTCGATGAGCACACCCTTTTCCGTGGTGACCGGATGGCTGGCGGCCAGCATGGCCCAGCCGATCCGCTCGTCCAGCCTGGACATGGTCGGCAAGACTGGAAGAACAGCGGCGAGAGCAACGATCAGTCCGAGGATCCGCGTGCGGGCCGACGGACGGGTGCTCATCGGAATCGGCATGATGATGTCACGGCGGCGGCGCTGGCACTGCGGGGGCCTTCGGAGGCGCGACGGAGTGGCCGGCCCAGATTGGCGCACCGGGCCCTGAAGTCGCCCGTTCGACATTGCTGCTGACCGCCCTGAGGGTTGCCTGCAGGGCAGCCTTCAGGTCTCCGCCCGAGCCGGCGACGGCAAGCCCGATCACCGCGGCCACCACGCCATACTCGACGCCGGATTGGCCCGACGCGTTCGCCCCGAACAGCCGCACAAGCCCACGGATCATCCGCAGCCCGGTTCGCGGTGCCGTCGCGTTGCCAGCCCGGTCGTTGCCCATCAGCAGCCTCGTTCAGCAAGCCGAACCGGCAGATTCAGCTGCACGTTCGGCATTTGATTGAAACCTAGCCGCAAGGTCTGAAGGCCGGGTGTCGTCGATCGGTCAAATTGTCCGGAAAGCCGATGGGGCAACGGACCGCGTTCCGTCTGGCGCCGAGCATCCGATGCACCGTCGCCGGTACGCTTGGGCCTGGAGCGGGGCCCGGTGTGGCGGCGGCTGCGCGCAAGCGCGGCGCCGGGGCAAAAATTCCGACTGTCTGAATGGTTTAGGATGTTTATCGCGTCGCACTTGCCATGCTGCACTGCAGCATCTATGGTCAGTGTCGTAGCGTTCGCGCTACAGCCCTCCTTGGGCGTTTCATCCCTAGACTTGGGCCGCCAGCGTAAGGTTGGGCGGCCCTTTTTCTTGGGGGACCTTTTTCTCGGCCCTGCCGCGAGCGGCGGCAGGACCTGGTCTGTCAGCCAGCCGCACGCACGACAGCCTGCGTCCTGCGCCGCGGCATTCCGGGCGGGCGGATCCCGGACTCAGTGGATCTCCGGCTCGGGGATCGGGTCGGTGCCTTCGAGGAAATCGTAGTCGCAGCCCTGGTCGGCCTGCCGCACATGCTCGGCATGGAGCTTCACGTAGCCGCGCAGCTCCGGCCGCTTGCGCGGCACATAGGCGGCAAGGCGGGCCGCCAGCTCGGCATCGGAGATCTCCAGCCGAATGCTGCGTGCGTTCACGTCGACGCTGATCAGGTCACCATTGCGCACCACCGCGAGCGGCCCACCCACATAGGCCTCGGGCGCGACATGCAGTATGCAGGCGCCATAGCTGGTGCCGCTCATGCGCGCGTCGGAGATCCGCACCATGTCGCGAACGCCCTGCTTCAGCAGCACCTTGGGGATCGGCAGCATGCCCCATTCAGGCATGCCGGGCCCGCCCACCGGCCCCGCATTGCGCAGCACCATCACGTGGTCGGGGGTGACGTCGAGGGTCTCGTCGTTCACCGCCTTCGACATGGCGTCGTAGTCGTCGAACACGATCGCCGGGCCGGTGTGCTTCCACAGGCGGGTCTCGGCGGCAGTCGGCTTGATGATGCAGCCGTCCGGCGCCAGATTGCCGCGCAGCACGGCAATGCCCGCGCCGGTTGCGACCGGACGGTCGAGCGGGCGGATCACCTCGTCGTTCCACACCTTGGCGTCGCCATAGGCTTCGCCGAAGGTCTGTCCCGTCACCGTCAGCGCATCCGGCTTCATCAGCGGCATCAGCTGCCGGAAGAACGCCGGGAAGCCGCCCGCGTAGTAGAAGTCCTCCATCAGGAACTCGCCGGCCGGTCGCAGGTTCGCCGTCACGCCGAGCGCGGTCGACAGCGCCTCGAAATCGTCCAGCGTCAGCGCGATCCCGGCCCGCCGCGCCATGGCGATCAGGTGAATGATGCCGTTGGTCGAGCCGGCCATCCCCATCAGCGCCACGATGGCATTGTGGAAGCTGTCACGGGTCAGGATCTTGGCCGGTGTCAGGTCTTCCCAGACCATCTCGACGGCACGCACCCCGCACTCCGTCGCCATGCGCGGATGGGCGCTGTCGGCCGACGGGATCGAGGCGGCACCCGGCAGCATCAGCCCGAGCGCCTCGGTGCAGCCCGCCATGGTGGAGGCGGTGCCCATCGTCATGCAGGTGCCGAACGAGCGGGCGATGCCCGCCTCCATCTCGCGCCAGTCCGCCTCGGTGATGCGGCCCGCCTGCTTCTCGGCCCAGAATTTCCACACGTCCGAGCCGGAGCCCAGCACCTTGCCGCCCCAGTTGCCGCGCAGCATCGGGCCGGCTGGCATGAACAGGCAGGGCAGCCCCATGCTGACCGCACCCATCACCAGGCCAGGCGTAGTCTTGTCGCAGCCGCCCAGCAGCACCGCGCCGTCCACCGGATGTGACCGCAGCAGCTCCTCGGTCTCCATGGCGAGCAGGTTGCGATACAGCATGGTGGTGGGCTTCACCATCACCTCGGCCAGTGAGATCGCCGGCAGCTCGATGGGGAATCCGCCTGCCTGCCAGACACCGCGCTTCACCTCCTCGGCCCGCTGGCGCAGATGGGTGTGGCAGGGGTTGATGTCGCTCCAGGTGTTGATAATGGCAATCACCGGCTTGCCGGCGAAATCGGCATAGCGGTAGCCCATCTGCAGCGTGCGCGAGCGGTGGCCGAAGGCGCGGAGATCGGCGGCGCCAAACCAGCGGTGGCTGCGCAGGGTCTCGGGGGTCTTGCGGGTCATGGGCGTGTCCGGGCTGCGGGAGTGGGCGCGCCGCCGGCGCGCCGGTGGAAGATGACACTGCGGCGCGGCGGCCGGAAGGGGCCGCCGCCGCGGTGCCCGGGGTCTATTCGGCGGCCGCGCGTACGGGCAGCAGGCCCCATCCGGCGAGAATGCCGGCGAGCGCCGTACGGTCGCCGGCGTCAAGCGCCGGCAGGCCGGGCAGGCGGACAGGACCGACCGGGAGCCCGATCTGCGCCAGCGCCTCCTTCACCACGGTGACGTTGGCGCCGTTGCCGAATTTCGTCCGCATCGTCTCGAACCGGGCGATGGTGGCGACCAGCGTCCGCACCGTGCCGAAGTCGCCGGCTACCAGCGCCGCATGGATCGCCAGCGAGCGGGCCGGGTCGACATTCACCAGGCCTGACGTGAAGCCGCGGGCACCGGCAGCATAGAAGGGTGCCGCCCAGCCTTCGGCCAGGCCGCATACCCACAGCGCCGTCAGCGGCTCCGAGGCCCGCACGCACTCGGCCAGCAGCATCATGGTGGGCGCCGCGAACTTCACCGCCGCCACGTTGGGATGGTTGGCGATGCCCATCAGGTCGGCCACCCCCATGGCGTCGGAGCGCACATAGGCGACCAGCGGCAGGTCGACCGCATCGGCGATGGCGGTGAAATACGCCGCCTGCGCCTGCGGTGCGGCAAACGGATCGAGCGGCTGGTGGGCCATCAGCGCGTCGGCGCCGGCGTCGCGGGCGCGCCGGCCCAGCGCAATGGCCTCGCGCAGCGAGCGGCCGACCGCGGCCGTCAGCATGGCGCGGCCCGCATTGGCGGCGATGGCAGTGTCGTGGACCGTGCGGACCTCGTCCGGCTCCAGGGCATAGAACTCGCCGGTGTTGCCGGCTGACACGATATTGTGGATGCCGCCGGCGGCAATCCGGTCCACCACCGCCGCCAGCAGGGCGGTGTCGACACTGCCGTCGGCGGCATACGGCGTGACATGCACGCCGGAAATGCCCGTCAGGGCGACGCGAAGGGAGGTCTTGCTCATGATGGCGTCACCGTGCGGCGCTCGAACGCCGTCCTGACATGCTGTTGGGCGGAGCGCACCACATGCTCGCGCATGCTGCGTTCCGCCTTGTCGGGGTTGCGGGCCACCAGGGCGTCGAAGATCGCGCGGTGCTCGTCGAAGGCGCGGGCCCGTTCGTCCGCATCGCCGAGGATGAGGGCGCGGGCCGTGTGCACGTAGATCCGCTGGCCATCCGTCAGCCGCTGCAGATAGCGGCAGCCCGAAATGACGTGGATCCCGTCGTGGAACTGCTCGTTGAGGGCGATCAGCGTGTCCACCTCGCCGGCCGCCGTCGCACGCGCCATGGCGTCGATGATCGCGCCAAGGCGGACCGTGCCCTCGGTGTCGATCCGCTGCGCCGCCATGCGGGCGATCATGCCCTCCAGCGCGGCGCGGGCCAGCGCCATTTCCTCGGCCTGTCCGGCATCGAAGGTGACGCGCACGCCGCGGCGTGGCTCGGTGGCGACGAGCCCTTCGCTTTCGAGGCGCCGCAGGGCTTCCTTGAGGGGGGTCGTGCTGACGCCGAGCTCCGTCGCCATCTGGCGCTCGTTCAGCCAGGTGCCTGCCGGCAGTTCGCCGGCAATGATCGCCCGGCGCAGGACATGGTGGACATGCTCGCGCAGGCCCATCAGATAGGCGGGATCCACTGGCTCGAGGCGTGGCCGCACGGCATGCTCCCGGGGGCGACCGGGCTGCGCTTGCGACCCGGTTCTGAGGTTTGATATATCAAATCGCCCTGCTGTCAATTCGGCCATCTGCAGCCGCCGGAGATCGTCCATGCCTGTCGAGACCCCTGCCGTCGAACGCCTGATCGACCTGCCGCTCGGCGTCGGCGAGGGCCCCACATGGGATGCAAAGGCGGGTGTGCTGTGGTTCGTCGATATCCTCGCGCCATCGCTGCTGCGCTACGTCCCGCCGACCGGGCAACTCGACGTGTTTCCGATGCCGTCGCCGATCGGCAGCATCGGGCTGGTGCCGGACGGTCGCATCCTGGTGGCGCTGAAGTCGGGCATCCACCTGTTCGACTGGCGCACCGGCGCGCTGGATTTCCTCGTTGCGCCGGAGCCCGACATGCCGGGCAACCGGCTGAACGACGGCAAGGTCGGGCCCGATGGCCGCTTCTGGATCGGCAGCATGGACGACAGGCCCGAGAAGCAGCCGGTGGCGTCGCTCTACCGGGTCGACACGGCCGGTCGGTGCGAGCGCATGCTGGATGGGCTCACGGTCTCCAACGGGCTGGCCTGGACGCCGGATGGCCGCACGATGTTCCACTCCGACAGCCGGCAGCGGTTCGTTCAGGTGTTCGATTTCGATCCCGCCACCGGCAGCCTCGCCAACCGGCGCCGCATCCGTGACCTCTCGGAGGAGGAGGGCCGGCCGGACGGCGCCGCCGGCGATGCGGAGGGGTTCTACTGGTCCGCCGGGGTCTCGGCCGGCGTGCTCAACCGGATCGCCCCGGACGGGCGGATTGACCGCACCCTACGGATGCCGGCCGCCTCGCCGACGATGCCGTGTTTCGCCGGGCCGGAGCTGCGCACGCTCTATGTCACCAGCCTGACGACCGACCGGCTGGGATCGCGCGAGCCAGGCACGCTGATGCGGCTCGACGCCGGCGTCGCCGGCGCCCCCGTCGCGCGCTTCGGCGAGCCCTTGTCCGTTTAGGTCAGCCGGTCCGCTCGCCGGTCCACACCCGGATCGCGGCATCGAGCCCGTCGAGTTCGGGCTTCAGCACCGGCAGGTGCTGCCACCAGCCGTTGAAGCCATGCGGCATGCCCGGCACGATGCGGCTGGAGTGGCGCACACCGGCCTCCGCCATCCGCCGTGTGAACAGCGCGGCATCATCGGCCAGGGGGTCGGAGGCGGCACCAAACACCAGGGTTCGCGGCCAGCCGGCCGGCACGGGGTGGCGGGCCGGCGACAGCTCCGGATGGTCGCGCCCGAGACCCGGCGGGACATAGTGGCCGCAATAGCCCTCCAGCACCGTCCGCTCGAGCAGATAGCCGCTGCCGAAAAGGCTGGTGGACGGGCTGCTGAGGGTCAGGTCGAGCCAAGGGCTGAGCAGCACCAGCAGCCCCACCGGCGCGGGATCGCGCTTCAGCAGCCGCCGGGTCGCCGCCGCGGCGGCGCCCGCTCCGGCGCTCGAACCGACCAGCGCCAGCGCCCCCGGCGACAGGTCCGGCACGGCCCCGCCCGCGAGGGCGAGCACCGCATCCTCGACATCGTCGACAGCGGCCGGCCAGGGGTGTTCGGGCGCCAGCCGGTAGCTGATCGACACCACATTCGCCGGTACGGCTGCCGCAAACCGCCGCGCCTCGCTTTCGGTGGCGGCCACGCTGCCGACCACATAACCGCCGCCATGGACATAGATCAGCGTCGGCAGTCGTGTTCCTCCCGGCCGGATCACCCGGGCCGCCAGCGTGCCGCCGCGGGTCGGCAGGGAGACGTCCGTGATGGAGGCCACCTCCGGTGCCGGCCCTGTGAGCCGCAATGTCGACATGGCCTCGAACACGGCCCGGCTGTCGGCGAGCGACTGGGCCTCGCGCGGCGGGACACCGGTGCGCTGGCTCCAGTCAGCGATGTGCGACAGCAGGGCGCGGGCCTGGGAGTGAAGCTGCATGGGAACCTCAGAACCGGGGACGTGACGGGTTGAAGGACGGGTCGTATTTGTGCATTTCGGTCGTATCGTTGCGGGTGCGGATGCCGCAATCGAGATACTGCCGGTGCAGCCTGGCGAGCGCCGGCCGGTCGAGGCGGACGCCAAGCCCGGGTCCGGGCGGTGGTGCCAGCGTCCCGCCCGAGAAGGCGAGCTTGCCGCCCTCGATCACCTCCTCATGCTGCCACGGATAGTGGGTGTCGCACGCATAGGCGAGGTTGGGGATGGTGGCGGCCACATGCGTCATCGCCGCCAGGCTGATGCCCAGGTGCGAGTTCGAGTGCATCGAGATGCCGAGATCGAACACACGGCCGAACTGGGCCAGCTGCTGGGTGGCGCGCAGCCCACCCCAGTAGTGATGGTCCGACAGGATCACCTGCACGGCGCCGAGCCGCAGGGTCTTGGGAATATGGCCGAACGCGATCGTCACCATGTTGGTGGCGAGCGGCATGGGCGCGAAGCCCGTGACCTCGCCCATCTCGTCCAGCGTGCTGACCGGATCCTCCAGATACTCCAGAACGCCGGTGAGGGCCGGCATCACCCGGCGGGTCGTCTCGACGCTCCAGCCGCCATTCGGGTCGATGCGCAGCGGCATCGTCGGGAAGGCGGCCCGCAGCGCCAGCAGCGCCTCGATCTCCACCTCCGGCGCGAACACGCCTGCCTTCAGCTTAATCGATCCGAACCCGTGCGCGTCGATCATCTGCCGGGCCTGCGCGACGATGCCCGCAGGCGTCAGCGCCTCGCCGAACGGGTCGGCCGGGTCCGGCGCATCGCGATGCGCAGCGAAGCGGTAGAACAGATAGGCGCTGAACGCGACACGCTCACGCACGGCGCCGCCCAGCAGCGCATGCAGCGGCAGCCCTGCGGCCTGTGCCTGGAGATCGAGAAACGCCACCTCGAAGGCGCCGACCGCGGTAGCCCGCGCCTTGTCGCCCTGCGGCGGGAACACGGCACCGGTGTCGGGCGTCCCGAACGC
Organism: Methylobacteriaceae bacterium; assembly: GCA_040380755.1. Lineage (GTDB taxonomy): Bacteria > Pseudomonadota > Alphaproteobacteria > Rhizobiales > Beijerinckiaceae > Alsobacter. Next base: position 9,439 of record JBEIIL010000042.1, read on the forward strand.
GGCGTAGACGACCCGCGTCAATCCGTTGAGATCATGCGGATCGAGGCCGACCAGCCCCGGCTGCACCCGGTCGAGATCCGCCAGGGTGGCAAGGTCACCATAGCTTTCGCCCAGCCCGATCCGGCCGTCCTCGGTCTCCACCTCGATGATCGACCGCAGCGCGAAGGGCTCGTGCACGCCCGAAACATTCAGCAGCGGCGGATCACGGAACGCGATGGGGGTGACGCGGACGTCAGCGATGCGCACCCTCAGCCCTCCGCCGGCGGAATCGCCCGGCCCGCATACTCGATGGAGCAGAACGGACCGCCCTGGAAATGCAGCGCGACGGCGTCCTGCGTCACCTGCGCCTCGCCGGCCATGGCTGCCTCGGTGTGGTCCTCGGACCGGTCCTGCGGCGCGTAGCCGAGCCGGTAGGCGGCGGAATTGTCGTACCAGCAGGCGGAATTGTTGGAGACGCCATAGACGATGTCGCAGTGGATGTCGGGATGCTCGAGCCCCAGGATCATCAACTGCGCGAGATCGCGCCGGCTCACCCAGATCGCCAGCGCGCGCGCCGTGCCCGGCACCTCGGCGGCATTGCCGATGCGGATGTTGAGCGTGGTCACGCCGTACTTGTCGGCATAGAGCGCGCTCACCGCCTCGCCCCAGCTTTTGCTGAGCCCGTAGCGGCTGTCCGGGCGCGGCAGCGCCGTGTCGTCGATGCGCTCGGTCCGCGGATAGAAGCCGACGGCATGGTTGCTGGATCCGAACACGATCCGCTTCGCGCCATGCCGCCGCGCCGCCTCATAGACATTCCACGTGCCCACCACATTGGCGTGCAGGATCACCTCGAACGACGCCTCGACCGGCATGGCGGCCAGATGGATGACGCCATCGATGCCCTGCATCGCCGCCTCCACCGCGGCCATGTCGGCGATATCGCCGGTCACCGCCTCCTCGCCCGGCGCCAGATCGGTGATCGCCGTCTGGTCGAACAGGCGGATCAGTCCGTAGCGGCCGGCGAGGTCGGCGCGCAGCCGTCCCCCGACATGGCCGGCGGCGCCGGTAATGAGGATGTTCATCGGCGTTATCTCCCGCACGCGCCCGGAATCACTCCGGTTCGGTCGCACAATGGCAAGGTTCGGTGCCGCCGGGAAGGTGCCCGCGCCGCGGTTCGCAGGGTGGTTTGACAACTCGGCGGGCGCCACCCTAGGGTGAGATCTGAAATATCAAATTCCAGATGGAGCGCAAGTTTGGGAGCGGCCGTACGCCACGACGGTGCCGATGCGGTGTTCGCGGCCGGCGCCATGCGTATGGTGCTGCGCCCGTCCGCCGGGGGCCGGATCGCGGCCCTCTGGCGCGACGACGACGGCGTCCGCCGCGACATCCTCGTGCCGATGCTGCCCAGACCCTTTGACCCCGCAAACTGGCCCAAGGCCGGCTGTTATCCGCTGCTGCCGTTCTCGAACCGGATTCGCGACGCGGTTTTCACCGTCGACGGGACGGTCGTCCGCCTGCCCGCCCATCCGCCGGGACCGCATGCGCTGCATGGCTTTAGCCAGCGCCGGCCCTGGACGCTTCACGAGGCACCGGCCGGGCCGGTCATGCGCTTCGAGCACGACGCCGACGCCTGGCCCTGGACCTTTGCCGCCGAGCAGCGGCTGGTGCTGGATGCCGACGGGCTGACCCTCACACTGTGGGTCCAGAACCGCGCCGCCACGGCGATGCCGCTTGGCCTGGGCTTCCATCCCTATCTGGCGGCCGCGCCCGGCGACCGGGTCCGATTCGCGGTGGCGGCCGAATGGGACGTCGACGCGGACTTCATCGCTACGGCGCCGGGAACAGCCCCTGTGCGCCACGATGCGCCGCTCGGCACGGAGCCCGTGACCCGCTACTGCGCCGGGTGGGAGGGCACCGCGACATTGTTGCGGCCAGGCGCAGCGCCGGTTTCGGTGACGGCGGAGGCTCCGCTCGATCATCTCGTCTTCCACGTTCCGCCCGGTGGTGCTTATCTGTGCGTCGAGCCGGTAAGCCACGTCGCCGACGCGTTCAATCTCGCCGCCCGCGGCGTGGCCGGAACGGGTCATCGCATGCTTGCCCCGGGCGAGGAGGTCACCGCCTCTATGCGCATCGGAACGGGCTGAACAGCCGCCGTCCTGGCGCCGCGGGGCGCACCGGGCCGGGGACATAAACGTCGAGGGAGGATTGAGATGACGGATCGACAGGACAAGTCAGGTCGCGGTCTGCCGCGCCGGACAGTATTGCAGGGCTTTGCCGGAGCCGCCGCCCTGGCCGCCGCCCAGGCGGCTGCTGGCCGCCCGGCCTTCGCCCAGGCCGCCGCCAAGGAGGCGCCGGCGCTCGCCAAGCTCGTGCAGGAGGGCAAGCTGCCGCCGCTCGCCGAGCGTCTGCCGGCGAGCCCCATGGTGGTGACCCCGCACGAGAAGGTGGGCACCTATGGCGGCGCGCTGCGCCGCGGCCTGCGCGGGTCGGCCGACCACAACGGCATCCTGCGCATGGTCGGCAACCAGGGCCTGGTGCGCTGGAACCTCGGCTTCACGCAGGTCGAGCCCAACGTCGCCGAACGCTGGACGGTCAACGCCGACTCGACCGAATTCACCTTCTTCCTGCGCAAGGGCATGAAGTGGTCGGACGGCAAGCCGTTCACGGCCGATGACGTCGTCTTCGCCATCGAGGACGTGTCGAAGAACACCGAGCTCTACAAGGCGACGCCGTCGCCGCTGGTCATCGCCGGCAAGCCGGCCGTCGTCACCAAGGTCGACGACTCGACCGTGAAATTCACCTTCGCCACGCCCTACGCCATGTTCCTCGAGCAGATGGCGACGCCGCTCGGCCAGCATCCGACGCTGTTCCCCAAGCACTATTGCAGCCAGTTCGTGCCCAAGTACAATCCGGCGGTTGCCGATGCGGCCAAGGCCGCCAACATGTCCGACTGGGCGGCGTTGTTCCGGTCCAAGTGCGGCGACATCGAGATCCCGGCGCGCTGGGGCAACGCCGACAAGCCGACCATTGACCCCTGGGTCGTGCGCGAGGCCTACACGGGCGGCACGACGCGCGTCACCATGGAGCGCAACCCCTATTTTTGGCAGGTCGACTCGGCTGGCGCCCAGCTGCCCTACATCGATCGGGTGACCTTCTCGATCTCGCAGGACGTCGAGTCGCTGATGCTCGATGCGGTCTCCGGCCGGCTCGACATCCAGGACCGCCATATCGACACGCTGCAGAACAAGCCGACCCTGTCGCAGAACATGCAGAAGGGCAACTATCGGCTGGTCGAACTGGTCGCCTCCGGCGCCCAGCAGTGCCAGATCTACCTGAACATCACCCACAAGGACCCGAAGATGCGGGAGATGTTCGCCAACAAGGAGTTTCGCCAGGCGCTGTCTCTCGGCATGAACCGCAAGGAGATCATCGATCTCGTCTATCTGGGCCAGTCGGAGCCCTACCAGACGGGGCCGCGTCCGGGGCATCCCTGGTACCATGAGAAGCTGTCGCGCCAGTTCACCGATCACGACGCCAAGCAGGCCAACGCCATTCTCGACCGGCTCGGCTATGCCAAGAAGGACGGGCAGGGCTTCCGGCTGCGTCCGGACGGCCAGAAGATCTTCTTCGCCGTCGACGTGATTCCGACCCTTTATCCGGATCTCGTCGATACGCTTGAGCTGGTGCGCCGGCACTGGGCGGAGATCGGCGTCGACATGAAGGTCAACACCATCGAGCGCGCTCTCTACTATACGCGCGGCGACAACAACGACCATGACGCGGCCGTGTGGCCCGGTCCCGGCGGTCTCGACCCGGTCCTCGACGCCCGCGACTATCTCGCCCAGCATCCCCAGGGCTCGCGCTACGCGATTCCGTGGACGCTCTGGTACGTGTCGAACGGCAGGGACGGACAGGAGCCCCCCGAGAGCCAGAAGCGCCGCATGAAGCTGTTCGATGACGCTCGCGCCACCTCCGACCTGGTCAAGCGCGCTGCTATCATGAAAGAGATCTTCGACCTCTGCGCCGATAGCTTCGAGACGATTGGCGTCTGCTTGGCTGTCAACAATTTTGGCGTGGTCAAGACCAACCTGAAGAACGTGCCGCAGAAGTATCCGAACTCCTGGTCCTGGCCGAACCCCGGCCCGGCCATGCCGCAGCAGTTCTACTTCCAGACCTGACCACTCCGCGCCCCGGGCCCGTCGGGTCCGGGGCGCCCGTCCACCAACCGGTCAGTTTATGTTCCGCTTCATCCTCAAGCGCCTGCTCTGGATGATCCCGTCCCTGACGGTGATCAGCTTCCTGTCTTTCGTGCTGATCCAGCTGCCGCCGGGCGACTACGTCACGACCTACATCGCCACGCTTGCAGCCTCCAACGAGGTGGTCGACCAGAACCAGGCGGCCGAGCTCCGCCAGCGCTTTGGTCTCGACCAGCCGATGATCGTCCAGTACTGGAAATGGATCACCGGCATCGTCCTGCGCGGCGATTTCGGCCTCAGCTTTGAGTGGCAGCAGCCGGTCAGCGAGCTAATCTGGGAGCGCATGGCGCTGACGCTGGTGCTGACCTTCTCGACCCTGCTTGCCACCTGGGGGCTGGCGCTGCCGATCGGCATCTATTCGGCGGTGCGCAAGTATTCGATCGGCGACTATGTCGCCACCTTCTTCAGCTTTCTCGGCCTCGCCATCCCGAGCTTCCTGCTGGCGCTGGTGCTCATGTACTTCGCCGCGGTGGAGTGGGGGCAGGAGGTCGGCGGCCTGTTCTCCGAACAGTACCTCACCGCCCCGTGGAGCCTCGGCAAGGTCTGGGACCTGATCACCCATCTGTGGATCCCGGTCATCATTCTGGCAGTGTCGGGCACTGCCAGCCTGATCCGGGTGATGCGCGCCAACATGCTCGACGAGCTGAACCGCGCCTATGTGACGACGGCGCGCGCCAAGGGCCTCAGCGAGTTCCGGCTGCTGATCAAGTACCCGGTCCGCCTTGCCCTCAACCCGTTCATCTCGACCATCGCTTGGCTGCTGCCCAACCTCGTCTCCGGCTCGATCATCGTCGCCATCGTGCTCAGCCTGCCGACCGCCGGGCCGCTGCTGCTGCAGTCGCTGATGAGCCAGGACATGTATCTGGCGGGCGCCTTCATCCTGCTGATCTGCACGCTGACGCTCGTCGGCTCGCTCATCAGCGACATTCTGCTCGCGCTGGTCGATCCGCGCATCCGGCTGGAGTAGCCCATGTCCGACGTCGCCCTCGCGGTCGACCAGAAGCGCTTCGCCGTCGCATCGCAGTGGCAGTTGATGTGGTGGGCCTTCCGCCGCCATCGGCTTGCGATGGTGGGACTTTGGGTCGTCGGCTTCTTCTACCTGATCGCGCTGATCCCCGGCTTCTTCGCCGTCAACGATCCGAGCGCCCAGAACGCCCGCGCCGCCTATCATCCGCCGCAGCCGCTGCACTTCATCGACAGGTCCGCCGACGGCGGCTGGTCGTTGCGGCCCTACATCCACCCCTTCGTGCTCAAGCGCGACCCGCAGACGCTGGCCGCCGTTTACACAGAGGACACGTCCCGCAAGGTCTACCTGCACCTGTTTGGCAGCGGCTACACCTGGAACTTGCTGGGCCTGATCCCCGTCTCCACGCATCTGTTCGCCACGTCGGATCCGCGCCAGCCGCTGTTCCTGCTCGGCGCCGACCGGCTCGGCCGCTGCGTCTGGAGCCGGATCATGCAGGGCACCCAGATCTCGCTCTCGGTCGGCCTTGTCGGCGTCTTCCTGTCGCTGATCCTGGGCGTCGTGCTGGGCGGCATCTCCGGCTATTTCGGTGGCAAGATCGACTTTGTCATCCAGCGCACCATCGAGTTCATCCTGTCGCTGCCGACGATCCCGATCTGGCTGGCGCTCGCCGCGGCGCTGCCGCAGGACTGGCCGGCGGTTCTGAACTATTTCATGATCACCGTGATCCTGTCGCTCACCGGCTGGGCGCAGCTGGCGCGGGTCGTGCGCGGCCGCTTCCTCAGCCTGCGCACCGAGGAGTTCGTCACCGCCGCCCGCCTCGACGGCGCCTCCGAGGGCCGCATCATCTTCCGCCACATGCTGCCGAGCTTCATGAGCCACATCATCGCCTCGATCACGCTCGCCATCCCGGCGATGATCCTGGCGGAGACGTCGCTGTCCTTCCTCGGCCTCGGCCTGCAGCCGCCCTCCGTGTCGTGGGGCGTGCTGCTGCGCGAGGCGCAGAACATCCGCTCGATCGCCACCGCGCCCTGGCTGTTCGCCCCGGGCGTCGCCGTGGTCGTGGCGGTCATCGCCCTCAACTTCCTGGGAGACGGGCTGCGGGATGCCGCCGACCCGTACAACAAATGAGCGTCGTCGCCCTGCCGTCCCGGCCCGGCGAGGTCGCCCCGGCCTCCCGCGTGGTCCTCGAGGTCCGCGACCTCGTCACCCATTTCCCGACCCGTACCGGCGTCGTGAAGGCGGTCGACGGCGTCTCCTTCACGGTCGAGCGCGGCAAGACACTGTGCGTGGTCGGCGAGTCCGGCTCAGGCAAGAGCGTCACCGCCCGGTCGATCCTGCAGATCCTCGACCCGCCGGGCCGCATCATTTCCGGCTCGATGGTGCTGCACCGCGCCGAGGGCGGGACGGTTGATCTCGCCAGACTGCCATCGCGCGGCCGTGAGATCCGCTCGGTTCGCGGCCGCGAGATCGCGATGATCTTCCAGGAGCCGATGTCGTCGCTGTCGCCGGTCCATACCGTCGGCGACCAGATCATGGAGGTGCTGATCCTGCATCTGCGCCTCAGCAAGGCCGAGGCCCGCGCCCGCACGGTCGATCTGCTTCGCCAGGTCGAGATCCCCAATCCAGACGCCGCCATCGACCGCTACACGTTCGAGTTCTCCGGTGGCATGCGCCAGCGTGTCATGATCGCGATGGCACTGGCCTGCAACCCGGCACTCCTGATCGCCGACGAGCCCACGACCGCGCTCGACGTTACCACCCAGGCGGAGATCCTCGACCTCATCAAGCGCCTGCAGCAGCAGCACGGCATGGGGGTGATGTTCATCACCCACGACATGGGCGTGGTCGCCGAGATCGCCGACGACGTGCTGGTGATGTATCACGGCAAGGTCATGGAGGAGGGGCCGGTCGACCGCATCTTCCATGCGCCGCAGGACCCCTACACACGCATGCTCATCGGCTCCGTTCAGAAGCTGGAGGAGAAGGCCGAGATCCGCCTCGCCCGCCCGCCGCTGGCCCAGGATGCGCCGCCGGTGATTGCGGTGAAGAACTTGGTGATGCATTTCGGCAAGGGAGCCGGCGCCGTGAAGGCGGTCGACGACGTCTCGCTGTCGGTCCTCCCCGGCGAGACTTTGGGCATCGTCGGCGAATCCGGCTCGGGCAAGACCACCATGGGCCGCTGCCTGCTGCGGGTCTACGAGCCCAACGGTGGCGAGATGATCTACCGCCGCGCCGACGGCTCGACGGTCGACCTCGTCTCGGCGGACCGTCAGACCCTCAAGGCCTGCCGGCGCGAGATCCGCATGATCTTCCAGGACCCGGTCGGGTCGCTCAATCCGCGCATGACCGTGTCGCAGATCATCGGCGAGCCGCTGCTGGTCAACGGTCTGGCACACGGCGCCGCGCTCGATGAGCGCGTCGCCCATCTGATGGAGCGCGTCGGCCTCGAGCCGGCCTGGCGCGAGCGCTATCCGCACGCCTTCTCCGGCGGGCAGCGCCAGCGCATTGGCATCGCCCGCGCCATCGCGCTCGACCCCCGGCTGGTGGTGGCCGACGAGGCCACCTCGGCGCTCGACGTCTCGCTGCGCTCGCAGATGCTGGACCTGATGATGAAGCTGCAGGACGAGCTCGGCCTCAGCTACGTGTTCATCAGCCACGACATCGGCGTCATCCGCTACATGTGCGACCGCGTCGCCGTGATGTATCGCGGCCGCGTCGTCGAGACGGGTGAGACCACCCAGGTCTGCGACGCGCCGGCGCACGCCTACACCCGCGCCCTGCTGTCGGCGATCCCGCGGCCCGATCCGCGCGCGCGCCGCATGCACGAACGCCACCGCTACACGGCCTGAGGAGGCCTGCCTTGAAGATCATCGACGTCAAGACGTTCCTGATGCATGCCGGCGCGCCCAGCCTGAAGAGCTGGGCGGCCGACGGCTCTTTCGGCACCCAGACCTATTCGGGCAACCTCACCGGCACCCGCAACTGGCTGTTCGTCAAGGTCTACACCGACGAGGGCATCACCGGCATCGGCGAGTGCTCGGGCTGGCCGCGGGTGATCGAGACGGCGGTGCAGGACCTGCGCGCCCTGCTGGTCGGCGAGGACCCGACGCATATCGAGCGACTGTGGCAGAAGACGATGATCGCCATCATGGGCCACGGCATGACCGGCACGGTCGGTGGCGGCGCCATGACGGGCATCGACATGGCGCTGTGGGACATCAAGGGCAAGGCGCTCGGCGTGCCGGTGTGGAACCTGCTGGGCGGCAAGGTCCGCGACCGCATCCGCATCTATGCCCACGCCAACACGCCCGAGGTGGCCCTGAGCCTGAAGGAACGCGGCATCACCGCCATCAAGTGCGGTGGCGTGTCCGACCCGGTCCGCAAGGTCGCCATGCTGCGCGACGCCGTCGGCGACAGCATGGACATCGCCATCGACCTGCATGGCCCGCCCTGGCTGACGCCGGGCGACGCCGCGGTGCTGGCCCGTGCGCTCGAGCCCTACGGCATGATGTGGATCGAGGATCCGATCGCGCCCGAGAACCTCGACGGCTACCGCCGCATCCGCGACGCCGCCCATGTGCCGCTGGCTGCCGGCGAGCGCATGGCCACCATCTGGGGCCTGCGCGAGCTGATCGAGCAGGACCTCGTCGATGTCGCCCAGCCCGACACCGGCCGGGCCGGCGGCATCACGCAAATGCGCAAGATCGCCGCCATGGCGGAGGCCCACCACATCATGATGGCGCCGCACTCCGGCTCGCTCGGCCCGGTTGCCGAATATGCCGCCCTGCACCTGATGGCAGCGATCCCCAACGCGCTGATCCTCGAGCGCATCGAGGACGACTGGGACGGCCGCGCCCGCACCGTGATCCCGCACCCCGTGCAGCAGGATGGCTGGCTGACCGTGCCGGACACACCGGGTCTCGGCGTCGACATCGACGAGGAGTTCGTCGCGCAGTTTCCGTCGCGCCAGAACCTGTCGGTGCCGATCTCCGAGAAGGCGAACTCCTACGCCGACGGCACGTTCTCGGAGCACGTCTACGTCCAGACCCGCATGAAGCGCGGCGTCTACTACAAGCCCGGCGGGCGCTGAGCAGAGGCTTCAGGCTGGTCCGTCCGGCCGGCCCGTGAGTGGGTTCTGCGGGTCCCATCCGTACCCGATCGTCTCGAACCGCATGGCGCGGGCGTCGAGCATCAGCAGCCGGCCGACCAGGCCCTCGCCGAAGCCGACGATCTCGCGCACCACCTCGAGCGCCATCATGGCGCCGAGCATGCCGGCCAGCGCGCCCAGCACGCCGGCCTCGGCGCAGGCCGGGATGCTGCCCGCCGCCGGTGGCGAGGGGAACAGGCAGCGATAGGTCGGGTTCGGCGTCCCGTCCGCGCCGGTCTCATGCGGGCGCAGCGTCGTCAGCGAGCCGTCGAACGGCCCGAGCGCGCCTGCCACAAGCGGCCGGCTGGCCCGGCAGCAGGCGTCCGAGACCACATAGCGCGTGGCGAAATTGTCCGACCCATCGGCGACAATGTCGTAGTCTGCCACCAGCGCCGCCGCGTTGCCGGCGCCGATGCGCAGCACATGGGGGACGATCCGCACATGCGGGTTGAGCCGGGCCACGGCGTCGGTGGCGCTGTCGACCTTGCTGCGGCCGATGTCAGGCGTGCCGTGGATCACCTGGCGCTGTAGATTCGACAGCGACACCGTGTTGTCGTCGACGATCCCGAGCGTCCCGATCCCGGCGGCCGCTAGATACTGGATCACCGGGGTGCCGAGCCCGCCGGCGCCGATCACCAGTACGCGGGCGGCCTTCAGCTTTGCCTGACCCGGCCCGCCGACCTCGCGCAGGACGATGTGGCGGGCATAGCGTTCGATTTCGGCCGGCGCCAGCATCAGCGCTGCCCGACCGCCCAGTCGAGCGCCTCCTCGAGCCGGTCATTGCCCCAGAAGATCTCGCCGTCGGCGGTGACGAAGGACGGGGCACCGAACAGCCCAAGCCGCTCCGCCTCCTCGGTCAGGCGCCGCAGCTCCGCCTTGACGACATCGGTGCGGGAGGCGGCAACCGCCGTCACCAGGTCATCGCCGGTCTCGCGCACGATGCTGGCGAGCGCTGCCTCGTCGCTGATCGGCCGGCCCTCGCAGAACTCCATCCGGAACACGGCCCGGCTGTACGCCGGCCGCGCCTCGTCCGGCAGCGCCACGGCAATGCGTGCTGCCGCCACGGAATTCTGCGGGAAGGGATCGGGCCTCACCAGCGGCAGCCCCATCCGGTCGCAGGCGCGCTGCATGTCGCGCCACATATACTGCCCCTTCACCGGGAACAGGTTGAACGGCGAGGTCGTATAGCCCTGGTTGCGAAAAATCGGCCCCAGCAGGAACGGCTTCCATTGCACGGCCACGTTGCGCCGCGCCGCCAGAGCGTCGATCCGCTCGGCGGCGAGGAACGAATAGGTCGAGGCGAACTCGTACCAGAAGGCGAGAACGGGCTGCTGCATGGCGCGACCCTAGGCAGCGCGCCGGACCTTGGCAAGGCGGCGCGCCAACGCAAAAAGGCCCGCCGGAGCAGGCCTGTCTGCGGTCGCCGACCGGTCAGGTCGCGATCAGGCGGCGACGGGAAGCGCCGACTTGGCCTTCTCGACCAGCACCGCGAAGGCGGCCGGCTCGCGAATGGCGATATCGGACAGGACCTTGCGGTCCACCTCGACGCCGGCCTTGTTGAGGCCGTCGATGAAGCGCGAATAGACGAGGCCGTGCTCGCGCACCGCGGCGTTCAGGCGCTGGATCCAGAGCGCACGGATGGTGCGCTTCTTGGCCTTGCGGTCGCGGGTGGCATACTGCATCGCCCGATCGACGGCCGCCTTGGCGGTGCGGATCGTGTTCTTGCGACGGCCGTAAAAGCCCTTGGCGGCCTTCAGGGTCTTCTTGTGCTTGGCATGGGACGTAACGCCCCGCTTGACACGTGACATGGCTGATCTCCTTCGTGGATCTGGGGTGCCGGGGCGATCAGCCGTTCGGCAGGAAATACTTCTTCACGTTGGCCGCATCGCCCTCGAAGAGGACGGCTGTGCCGCGGTTGTTGCGGATCTGCTTGTTCGTCCGCTTGATCATGCCATGGCGCTTGCCGGCATGCGCGTACATGACCTTGCCGGTCGCCGTGATCTTGAAGCGCTTCTTGGCGCTCGACTTCGTCTTGATCTTGGGCATTTTGCTCTCTCCAGGGGCGGTTTCCGCCCTCTTTGTGCTGGTCGGCCATTCGAAAACAGCCGTTCGTCTCGTCATGAGAACGAAATGAACCGCCACGGCAGCCCTTACAGCCGGGCGGTTCGAACACGCGCCGTATATCAGAAAGCCAGGCGAGATCAAGGCTTCGGGCCGCGTGTCGCGACGTGGGAGAGCTGCGCCGACGCGTCGGTCAGAGGCCGATCACGCGCTTCAGGGCGTCGAAATGCTCCTCCGCCTGGAAGTCGAGCACCTGCATCCACTGGCGCGCGGTCTCCTCGACTTCGCGCGGCGGGATCATCTTCAGCGGCCGGCCGGTCGACATCGCCAGCACCTGCTGGCGGCAGGCCCGTTCGAGGAAGTAGAGATCGTCAACGGCGGTGGCGATGCTGCCAGCGCCGACGATGACGCCATGGTTGGCCAGGAACGTGATGTCGGCGCCGGCACGGTCCGCCCCGCCGGCGGCGGCAATGCGCTCGCCCTCTGCGGAATCGAGGGCCAGCCCGCCAAAGTGGTCGTCATAGGCGGTGCGGTTCCAGAACCGGCAGGCCGTCTGGTGCGCCATTTCCAGGCGCCCGCCCTCGATCATGGTCAGCGCCGTGGCGTAGGGCATGTGCGTGTGCAGGATGCAAAGGTGCCGCGGATTGGCCCGGTGTCCGGCGATGTGGATGTTGCGGGCGGTGGCCTCGGCCTCGCCGTCGCCGTCCAGGATCGTGCCGTCGCCGTCCATCAGCAGCAGGTCCTGCGGACGCATCTCCGACCAGTGCAATCCGTAGGGGTTGATCAGGTAGCGTTCCTGCGGGCCGGGCACCGCCACCGAGAAGTGGTTGCAGATGCCCTCATGCAGGTCGAAATACTCGGCGATGCGGAACGCAGCGGCCAGGTCCTGCCGCAGCGTGACGATGTCGGGGGCGGCGATGGGTGCGGCGTCGGCTGCGGCGGTCATGCTCTTGCCCCCGTCTGGGACGGGCCGGCCATGGCCGGCCCGGTCGGCGTCCGTCAGCGCGGCGCCATGATCATGATCATCTGTCGGCCTTCGAGCATCGGCTCGGATTCGACCTTGGAGACGTCGGTCATCTCGGCGCGGACCCGGTCGAGGAGCTTCATGCCAAGGTCCTGGTGCGCCATTTCGCGCCCGCGGAACCGCAGCGTCACCTTGACCTTGTCGCCCTCCTCGAAGAAGCGGCGGACGGCCTTCATCTTGACCTCGTAGTCGTGGTCGTCGATGCCGGGCCGGAGCTTGATCTCCTTGACCTCGACCGTCTTCTGCTTCTTCCGGGCCTCGGCGGCCTTTTTCTGCTCGTTGAACTTGTACTTGCCGTAGTCGAGAATCTTGCACACGGGCGGTGCCGCGTTCGGGGCGATCTCGACAAGGTCCAGTCCGGCCTCTTCGGCGGCCTTCAGGGCGTCGAAAAACGACATCACGCCCTTGTTGGAACCGCCTTCATCAATCAGCTGGACTTCCCGGACGCCGCGGATGTCGCGGTTGGCCCGCGGTCCCTCCTTCTGCGGGACCGGGGCTGCTCTCATGGGTCTGCGAATGGCTCTGCTCTCCTCTGGGCCGCTCCGGTCCTGGCACAATGACAGCCCTGTAGGACCGGCCGCGGCTGTGCTTCGGCAACGGAGCAAATTCGCAGAAGTCGCCGCGATGTCAACCGCTGAAAGACGGCAGAAGCCGTTGGCAGCCTAGCGATCGCGTCCCAGCAGGGCCGCATAGAGGTCCAGCGTCTCGCTCACCATGCGGTCGAGCGAGAACCGTGTCTCCACATGGGCGCGGGCCCGACCAGCCAGCGCATCGCGTGCACTGGCACCCATCGCCAGCGCCGCGCCGATCGCCTCGGCCAGCGCCCCGGCGTCACCGGCCGCCACGTGCCAGCCGGTGCGCGCCCCCGCCAGGACCTGCGGCGGCGCCAGCACGGTTTCGGGGACTGCGCCGAGATCGGAGACGACGACGGGTGCCCCCATAGCCTGCGCCTCGACGGCGGAGCGGCCGAAGGCCTCCGGCTCCGTCGACGGCACGGTCACCACCGAGGCGGCCGTGAACGCCGCCGGCATGTCGGTGCAGTGCCCCACCCGCCGCACCACATCGCCGAGGCTGAGGCGAGCCACCAGCGCGTCCAGCTCGCGCACATAGGCCTCGCGGCCCTGCGGATCGCCGGCCAGCACCACCGCGAGGTCGTCGATGCCGCTGTCGACGAGCCGCCGCGCCGCCTCGACCAGCAGCTTCTGGCCCTTCCAGCTGGTCAGCCGTGCCGCCAGCAGGACGATGCGGCGCCCTGGCTCGACCTTCCAGGCGCGGCGCAGCGCCTGCACCCGGCCCGGCTCCACGGCGGCCGGCGAGAAGGCGCGCAGGTCGGTGCCACGGTAGATCACCCGCACCCGGTCGCGCGCAAACGGGTGCTGCCGGCCGATCAGCTCCTCGGTGTAGTGCGAGTTGGCGATGACCGCATCGCCACGCGCCATCACCGAATTGTACAGCGTCTTGACCGCCGAGCGGCCCGCATAGCTGCCGTGATAGGTGGTGACGAACGGGATGCCGAGGGTCTTGGTGGCCAGCAGCGCACTCCAGGCCGGCGCACGCGAGCGGGCATGGACGAGGTCGACGCCCTCCTCCAGGCACAGCGACCGCAGCCGGCGGACATTGGCCAGCATCGCCAGCGGGTTCTTGGTGCGGGCCGGAAACGCGATCCAGATGCCGCCCTTGGCCTGCAACTCGGCGACGAGCCGGCCGCCCTCGGTGGCGACCAGCGCCCGCGCGCCCGCGCCGGCCAGTCCGGCGGCGATGTCGACCGTGGTGCGCTCGGCGCCGCCTGCCTCCAGCTCGGGTACGATCTGCAGAACGGTGCGTCCGCCCAGCGGCGACAGGCTGCGCGCCGATAATGGATTGAGGCCAGTCTCTCGCATCAGCAGAGCCCGCCATGGTAGGACGGCGGAAACGCTGGCGCACTGGCCGGGGTGGGGCAAAGCGGCATCATGCAACGAGGTTTACGGTGACGCCCGGCGATCCGCAATTTGTCACGGCCGGAACAGGCGTGGACAGCCGCAGGATTGCGGTCCGGGCCGTGCCGGGACGCGATCCAGCCGTGGTCTGGCTGGGCGGTTTCCGGTCGGACATGGAATCGACCAAGGCGCTGGCACTGGCCGAATGGGCCCAGGGGTCCGGCCAGGCCATGGTCCGGTTCGACTATTCGGGGCATGGCGTGTCCGACGGGCGTTTCGAGGACGGCACCATCTCGCGCTGGCGCGACGACGCGATGGCGGTGATCGAGGCCGTGGCGGGGCCCGCAACGCTGCTGGTCGGCTCCTCCATGGGCGCCTGGATCACGCTGCTGGTGGCCCGCGCCCTGCGGGCGGCGGGGCGACCCGCCCATGGCCTCGTGCTGATTGCCCCGGCGGCGGATTTCACCGAGGCGCTGATGTGGGACAGGTTCGCGCCCGCCGTTCGGGCGCAGATCCTGGAGACCGGCGTCTGGCTGCGCCCGTCCGCCTATGGCGACGAGCCCTATCCGATCACGCGGGGCCTGATCGAGGACGGCCGGCGGAACCTTGTGCTGGACGGGCCGATCGCGACCGGCTGCCCGGTTCATATCCTGCAGGGCATGCAGGACGAAGACGTGCCGTGGCGTCACGCCATGCGGCTGGTCGAGCACCTGCCGGGCGAGGAGGTTGTCGCCACCCTTGTCAGGGATGGCGACCACCGCCTGTCGCGGCCGCAGGATATTGCCCGGCTCGTCGACGCCGTGGCTGCCATGGCGCAGTGAGTGGCCTCTTGGCTGCCCGCCATTCCCTGTTCAGTGCACGCTGACCGGCGTCAGATCGTGCTCCCACGCATTGGCGATCGCCGCGGCGCGGCTGTCGGTCACCATCAGCGGCGATCCGTCGGCGCCGAGCAGCGCAAACAGGTCGAGCCCCGGCTGGATCTCCGGCGCCTGTGGAAACAGGCGGTTGAGGTCGTCGGAGCGGATCGGTCGCACATAGGCGATCTGGCCGCCGCCCAGCGCCGCAAGTCCCTGCGGGCTCAGCAGCTCGAGGGCCACGGGAGCTTCGTTCAAATCACTGTAGATCTTGGGGGAGTCATTCATCGCGCCCTCCTTTGAGCGGAGCGAGTCAGGGTAAAGCAAGTCGCGCGCCAGCTCAGCCACGCGCCAGGATATCGATCCGCCGGACGATACGGGCCGCCTCGGGACGAACGAGGTCGATCGACAGCAGACCGTGGGCGAGATCGGCGCCACGCACCTCCAGGCCTTCTGCCAGGAGGAACGCCCGCTGGAACTGCCGCGCAGCAATGCCGCGATGCAGGAATTCCCGTTCCCGGTCATCCACCTGACGCCCCCTGATCACGAGCTGGTTTTCCTCCAGCGTGATCTCGAGCTCGTCACGGGTGAAGCCGGCGACGGCCAGCGTGATGCGCAACCGCTCGGGTTCGGAACCCTCGCGGGCCAGACGTTCGATGTTGTAGGGCGGATACCCCTCCGAGCCAGCCTTGGCCACCCGGGTGAGAGCCCGTTCCACCTCGTCGAAGCCGAGCAGGAAAGGCGAAGACAAAGACGGTACGCGAGACATTGCGAAGCCCTGACCAAAGGCACTTCGGACCAGGGCCCGCTATTGCAGCACCCTGACGGTCCTTGCAGAACCGCACCCCCAATATGCGTTCGGCCACCCGTCTGTTCAAGGGCGCAAGCCCTAATGGCTCTCCCGCGGCACGGCCGCGCCGCGGCAGCCCACAAGGAAGTCGAGGTCGGCGCCGCGGTCGGCCTGCAGCACCCGCTCGACATAGAGCGACTGCCACCCGCCCTGCATCGGATGGACGGGCGGCGCCCACCCGGCGCGGCGGCGGGCCAGCTCGGCCGCGTCCACGGCGAGTTCGAGGCTGCGGGCCTCGACGTCGAGCACGATGATGTCACCGTTGCGGACCAGCCCCAGCGGGCCTCCTGCGGCGGCCTCCGGCGCACAGTGCAGCACGACGGTACCATAGGCGGTGCCTGACATGCGGGCATCCGAGATCCGCACCATGTCGCGCACGCCCTGCGCCAGCAGCTTTTGAGGGATCGCCATGTTGCCGACCTCGGCCATGCCCGGATAGCCCTTCGGCCCGCAGTTCTTCAGCACCATCACGCAGTCGGCATCGATATCGAGGTCCGGCGCGTCGATCCGCCGCCGGTAATCGTCGATATCCTCGAACACCACGGCCCGGCCGCGGTGACGCATCAGCGCCGGCGTCGCCGCCGAGGGCTTCAGCACCGCCCCGTCGGGGGCCAGATTGCCGCGCAGCACCGCGATGCCGCCCTGCACCGTCAGCGGCGCGTCGCGCGGCCGGATCACCGCAGGGTCGAACACGCTGGCGCCGGCGATCTGCGCCGCCATCGGCTGCCCCGTCACCGTCAGGGCCTCGCCATGCAGCAGGTCGGCGATGACGTTCATCAGCGCCGGCAGTCCGCCCGCGTAGCAGAAATCCTCCATCAGGAACCGGCCAGACGGCATCAGGTCGGCGAGCGTCGGCACGTCGCGGCCGCAGCGGTCCCAGTCGTCGAGCGTCAGGTCGACGCCGACCCGCCCCGCAATGGCGAGCAGGTGGATCACCGCATTGGTCGAGCCGCCGATGGCACCGTTCACCCGGATGGCGTTCTCGAACGCCTGACGGGTCAGCACCGCCGAGGGCCGCAGATCCTCCGCCACCATGCCAACGATCCGCCGGCCGCTGAGCTGTGCCAGCCGGTTGCGGCGGGCATCCGCGGCCGGGAAAGCGGCGTTGCCCGGCAGGGTGATGCCCAGGGCCTCGGCCATGCACGCCATGGTGGAGGCGGTCCCCATCGTCATGCAGTGACCGGCCGAGCGCGACATGCCGGCCTCGGCCGCCATGAAGTCCTCGCGGCTCAGGGTGCCGGCCCGCACCTCCTCGGAGAACCGCCACACATCGGTTCCCGAGCCCAGCGTCTGGCCGCGGAACCGGCCGTTCAGCATAGGGCCACCCGACACCAGGATCGCGGGCAGGTCGCAGGAGGCTGCCCCCATCAGCAGCGACGGAGTGGTCTTGTCGCAGCCCGCCAGCAGGACGACGCCATCCACCGGATTGCCGCGGATGGCCTCCTCGACATCCATGGCGGCGAGGTTGCGAAACAGCATCGCGGTCGGCCGCAGATTGCTCTCGCCGCAGGAGAACACCGGGAACTCGAACGGCACGCCCCCGGCTTCCAACACGCCGCGCTTCACATGCTCGGCGAGCGTGCGGAAATGCGCGTTGCAGGGCGTCAGCTCGGAGAAGGTGTTGCAGATGCCGATGATCGGCCGGCCGTCGAACGCGTCGTCCGGCAGGCCGGAATTCTTCATCCACGAGCGGTGGATGAACGCATCCTTGCTGTCGCCCCCGAACCAGGCCTGCGAGCGCAGCGGCTTTCCCGCCATGGCGTGTCCTCCCCCTCGGCCATCTTGGCGGCCACGGGCAGTATGCAGGCCGAGGGG
>JBEIIL010000043.1:0-26944 GCA_040380755.1 Methylobacteriaceae bacterium
CACAGAGTCCTGAGATGGTCCGCTCCGGACCGACCCGCCCCGAACCAGGCCGCACCGACCCATGATCCGCCTCGAGAGCATCAGCAAGCAGAACGGTCACCAGATCCTGTTCATCGAGGCCTCGGCCAGCCTCCTCAAGGGCGAGAAGGTCGGCCTTGTCGGCCCCAACGGCGCAGGCAAGACGACGCTGCTGCGCATGATCACCGGCCAGGAGGGCCCTGACGAGGGTCAGGTCGCGGTCGATCGCGGCATCACCATCGGGTATTTCAGCCAGGACGTCGGCGAGATGTCGGGCCGCAGCGCCGTCGCCGAGGTCATGGACGGTGCCGGGCCGGTCAGCGAAGTGGCGGCCGAGATGCAGGCGCTGGAGGCCGCCATGGCGGACCCCGACCAGGCCGACGCGCTGGACGGGCTGATCGAGCGCTATGGCGAGGTGCAGGCGCGGTTTGAGGAGCTCGACGGCTATGCGCTCGATGGGCGGGCGCGCGAGGTGCTGGCCGGCCTCAGCTTCACCCAGGAGATGATGGACGGCGATGTGGGCGCGCTGTCGGGCGGCTGGAAGATGCGCGTGGCGCTTGCCCGCATCCTGCTGATGCGGCCCGACGTGATGCTGCTCGACGAGCCGAGCAACCATCTCGACCTCGAAAGCCTGATCTGGCTGGAAACCTTCCTCAAGGGCTTCGATGGCGCGCTGCTGATGACCTCGCACGACCGCGAGTTCATGAACCGCATCATCAACAAGGTGGTGGAGATCGATGGCGGCGCGCTGACGACCTATTCGGGCAACTTCACCTTCTACGTGCAGCAGCGGGCGCTGTCTGAACAGCAGCAGCAGGCGCAGTTCGAGCGGCAGCAGGCCATGCTCGCCAAGGAGATCAAGTTCATCGAACGCTTCAAGGCCCGCGCCTCGCATGCCGCGCAGGTGCAGAGCCGGGTGAAGAAGCTCGAGAAGATCGACAGGGTGGAGCCGCCGCGGCGGCGGCAGTCCGTGTCGTTCGACTTCCCGCCGGCGCCGCGTTCGGGCGACGACGTCGTCAGCCTGCGCAATGTGCACAAGCGCTATGGCAGCCGCAGCATCTATGAGGGGCTGGACTTTGCGGTGCGCCGGCAGGAACGCTGGTGCGTGATGGGCGTCAACGGCGCCGGCAAGTCGACGCTGCTGAAGCTCGTGGTCGGCTCGACGCCGCCTGACGACGGCACCGTGTCGGTCGGCGGCACCGTCCGGCTCGGCTATTTCGCGCAGCACGCGATGGAGCTGCTCGACGGTGAGCGGACCGTTTTCCAGTCGCTGGAGGACGCGTTTCCACAGGCGGGGCAGGGTTCGCTGCGGGCGCTGGCGGGATGCTTCGGCTTCTCCGGCGACGATGCCGAGAAGCGCTGCCGGGTGCTGTCAGGCGGCGAGAAGGCGCGGCTGGTGATGGCGCTGATGCTCTTCGACCCGCCGAACTTCCTCGTCCTCGACGAGCCGACCAACCATCTCGACATGGGCACCAAGGAAATGCTCATTGCCGCGCTGGCGCAGTACGAGGGCACGATGCTGTTCGTGTCGCATGACCGGCATTTCCTGGCGGCGCTGTCGAACCGCGTGCTGGAGCTGACGCCCGACGGCGTCCACCAGTATGGCGGCGGGTACACCGAGTATGTGGCGCGCACAGGCCAGGAGGCGCCCGGCCTGCGCAGCTGACCACGCCCTGGCGGGTGCGGCGCTGCGGGTCGCCGCTGGATGGCCGGTGGTGCGCTCCCATGTGCAGGCAGCCGCGTGCCTCGGGCCGGGACGCGTGGCGTCTCGCGGCAGGAACCTGCTGCGGGGATCCACCGCGCACCGCACGCTGTTCGCGCCAGTGCCCCCTGATCGAACCGGGCGAGTCCGGCAACGGAGCGCGGATCAGGCCGCGCCGGCCGGGCCGCGGACGACGAACTGGTGCGGCAGGATGGTGCGCAGCGCCGTCCCACCGGCGGAGAGCGCTGCCAACGCCTCGACAATGGCGGCGCCGAACGCCCGGTAGGGCACCTGGACCGACGTCAGCCAGGGCGCAACCCAGTCGTTCAGCGGGTTGTCGTCGAAGCCGACCAGCACCACATCCGCCGGAACGTCGATCCCGGCCTCGCGCAGGCGACGGTGCGCACCGTAGGCGATCAGATCGCTGGAGCAGAAGATGCCCGCAGGCCGTGTCCCTGCCGCAAGCAGCCGGTCCATCGCGGCATGGCCGATGGCCAGATGGTCGATGCCGTCGGCGGTGGCGATCCGGCTGGCCGGCAGCGGCACGCCAGCCTCGGCTAGCCGGGCACGGAAGGCGGTGATGCGGTCGCGGGTCGCGGACGACTGCAGGGGCCCATGAATGAGCGCCAGTTCGCGCATGCCCCGGTCGAGGAAATGGTCGGCGACCTCGCGGCCGGCGCCGGCATTGTCGATGCCGACAAAGGCCGCCGCTGGCCCATCCGGCGGGCGGCGGCCGACGAACACCAGCGGATCGCCGGCAGCCCGGCAGGCGGCGAGCTGCGGACTCGGTACGGCTCCAAGCAGGACGATGCCGCGCACGAACTGGGCGCGCATCTCGAGCAGGTACTCGTCTTGCAACGCAGGGCTATCGTGCGTGTCGCACAGCACCATCACCGCGCCGGCCTCGCGCAGCGCCGTCTCGGCCGATGCCGCAATGGCGGCCATGGCCGGGTTGCCGAGATTGGCGGCCAGCAGCGCCACCAGCCGGCTCTCGCCCCGCCGCAACGCGCGCCCGACACTGACGGGCCGGTAGCCGAGCTCGGCAATCGCACGCTGGACACGGGCAACCGTGTCGGGTCCGGCCTTGTTGGCGACGCCGTTGACGATGCGCGACACCGTGGCGATCGACACACCGGCTCGCTCCGCCACGCTGGTGATGGAAGGCGCCCCACCCCCGGTCCCGTCCCGCCGCGGCCGCCCCATCCCTGTCACCTTGCCGTTGCGATGATGATTTTCGATGACGGCTTGCGGATGCCGCACGCCACGCTTAAAATGCCACAAGGAAAACGTTTTCCCAATCAAAAACACTGCCCAGACCGTCGATTGCCGGCGCCATGCACGCCGCAACGTCAACCCCCCGGAGGACACCCATGAGACTCGGCACCCTCTTCGCCGGAGCAGCCGTCGGCCTGCTCCTCGCCGCTGCGCCCGCGCGGGCGCAGGAGCTGACGGTCTGGCACGACCTCGGCGACAACGGCACCCAGTGGTTCGAGCGCCTCGGCGCCGAATTCGCCAAGACCAATCCCGGCGTCACCGTGAAGGCGTCGAGCTTTCCCACGGACCAGTGGTTCGGACGCGTCATCAGCGCGCTGAACACCGACACGGCGCCCGACCTGATCTACAACAATTATGAGCGGGTCATCCGCATCCAGACCCAGACCGGCAAGGTTTCGGATCTCAAGGGTGCGCTGGGCGCGATCACCGACAAGGGCTTTCTGGCGGAGGACGACCTGCGTGTCGCAACCTTTGGCGGCAAGATGATCATCCTTCCGGTCCAGCGCGTGCAGATGGCGCTCGGCGTCCGCAAAAGCTGGCTCGACAAGGTTGGCGAGACCTTCCCGGCGACCTGGGCCGACGTGCAGCGCGTGGCGGTGAAGTTCCGCGAGGGCGACCCGGACGGCAACGGCAAGGCCGATACCTTCGCGATGGCGCTGCAGGCCGCCAAGCCCCGCGACCTCATCCACATGCTCGACCTGTTCACCTTCGGCTCGGGCCTGCGTCACACGCTGGTCGACCCGCAGGGCACCATCGTCATCGACGAGCCCGAGCACGCCAAGGTGCTGGTCGAGTTCCTGAAGACCTACACGACCTACGGGTATGTCTCGCCCGACACCATCAACCACACCTTCACGGACATGTACCAGCTGATCGAAGGCGGCCGGGGTGGCATGTTCCGCGTCGGCGACTGGAACGTGAAGAAGTGGGACAGCCAGGCGATCAAGGGCGACTTCGTCGTCGGCCCGTGGCCGAAGTTCAAGGCCGACCGCGGCAACGCCGTGGTGATCGGCGGCATGCGCGGCATCGCAGTGCCGGAGAACTCGCCCAAGAAGGCGCTCGCCACCGCGTTCGCGCAGTTCATGCTGACCAAGCCGGCGCAGCAGGCCTCGCTCGAGCTCGTCGGCGCCGCGGTCCGCAAGGACCTCGACACGGCTGCGCTGTCGGACCGGCAGAAGTTCTTTGCCGACGCCAAGGGCACGCTCGTCGCCTATGACTTCCCGGAATCCGTGCACAGCTGGTACCCGGAGCTCGAGGCGGCCTTCCACCGCAAGCTGATGACCGCGCTGGCAGCGCCGCCGAAGGATTTCGAGGCGTTCGTCAAGGAAACGGCGGCCGAGATGCGCGACCTCAAGGCCAAGCTTGCGGCCAAGTGACGGCGCGTCCGTGACGCCATCGCGGCTGGCGCCTCAAGGCGCCAGCTGTTGGCGGCGGCGGGCCTCCCCCCGCCGCCCCCCCCCGGAGCTCCCCCCCTGAGCGCGTCGATCGCCTCGCCGGTCCGGACCAGCGCCTCCTGGCGGGAGAGCCTGTCGCGCGACGGCGTGTTCTATGCGTTCGTCGCCCCGTTCGCGATCCTGACCATCCTGTTTGGCCTGTGGCCGATCATCCTCTCCATCCAGGTTTCGTTCACTGCTTCTGCAACCGCGCTGAAGCCGAACGCCGCCTATGTGGGCTTCGAGAACTATCGCGCGATCTTCGCCGACCCGGTGTTCCTCGCCTCGCTGGGGCGCACGCTCGCGTATACGGCCGCCGCCGTCGTCGCCAACGTGGCGTTCGCGCTGGCGGTGGCGCTGCTGCTCGACTCGAAGCTCATCGGGCGCGGGCGGACCTTCTTCAAGGTGGCGGTGTTCCTGCCCGTGGTGACGCCCGACGTTGCCGGCTACGTCGTGTGGAAATGGCTCTACGACCGGTCGTTCGGTGCGGTGAACGCCGCGCTCGACCTCATCGGGCTGCCGGCCTTCGGCGGACTGGCATCGGTCGGCACCGTGACGATCGCGATCCTGATCGCCGAGCTGTGGAAGCATGCCGGCTTCTACGTGATCATCTTCCTCGCCAACCTGGCGATCCGCGACAGGGCACTGGACGAGGCGGCCGCCATCGACGGCGCCACGGCGTGGCAGCGGCTGGTGCATGTGACGCTGCCGCAGCTGCGCCCGGCGCTGGTGATCAATGGCGTCTATGCGTTGATCCAGTTCCTCAAGACCTTCACGGTCGTGGTCGTGATGACCAAGGGCGGGCCTGCCGACACGACGAACTTCGTCAGCTATTACGCCTACCAGCTGTTCGACCAGGGCCGCTATGGCGAGGCGACCGCGATGGCAACCGTGCTGTTCGGCATCGTCGCGGTACTGGCGCTGACGGCCTACGGGATCGGCGAACGGGGAGACCGGCGGTGACCGCGTCCTGGCCGGCCCGGCTGTGTGCCTATGCGGCGGCCTCGCTGATCGCGCTGCTGTTCCTATACCCCTACTGGTGGATGGTGCTGGGCGCCTTCCGCACCACCGAGGCGGTGATGACGGCGCCGCTGCGGCTGTGGCCCGAGAGCCTCGACCTGTCCGTCTTCGGCACCATCGCGCGCGTCGGCGGCGCGCCGCTGTGGCGCTATGCGGCAAACTCGGTGCTGATCACCACGGCGTCGACCGTGCTGGCCGTGCTGGTCACCGCGCTTGGAGCGTACGCCATCGTCCGCCGCCACGGCCACAGGGTGTTCGACGCGCTGCGTTACGGCTTCCTGCTCACCATCATGTACCCCTACATGCTGCTGGTGATCCCGGTGTACATCGTCATGTACAAGCTGGGACTGCTCGGCAGCTACACCGGCATGGTGCTGTTCCTGGCACTCGGGCCGATCCAGTTCTTCCTGTTCGAGCAGTTCTTCCGGTCGATCCCGCCCGAGGTGATCGAGGCGGCGATCATCGACGGGGCGAGCGAGTGGCAGATCCTGTTCCGGGTCGTGCTGCCGATGGCGACACCGATCGTCGCCACCGTGTCGATCATCACCTTCCTGCTGAACTGGGCGCAGTGGTTTCCCGTGCTGGTGGTGTCGCGATCGCCGGACACTTACACGCTGCCGGTAGCTCTGCTGACCATCAATGGCGAGCTTGGCACCAATTTCCAGGGCATCATGGCGCTGGCCGTGCTGACGACGATTCCCGTCACCATCGTGTTCCTCCTTGCCCAGAAGCGCGTCATGGCCGGCATGGCCGATGGCGCCGTCAAAGGCTGATCGCATGAACCACCAGTCCACCGATGCCGCACTGCAGGGCGCGGTCGAAGCCGCCCGGGAGCGCTCGATCAGTTTCCTGCTCGGCCTGCAGGCCCCGGATGCCCCGCGCGGTGTGCTGCGCATCAGCGCGGCGCATGATACTGCCGACTGGCCGGGCGTGCTGCTGCCCGGGACCTACAATGGCGTGATGGCGCTGGACCTGATCGGCGGGCTCGACGGCTTCACCGTGCCGGAGCGGGCCGCGCTGGCGGACTGGATCGAGGCCTCGCGGCGGCCTGACGGGATCTTCCGAATCGCCGGGATGGCCGAAGGCGATGTCTTCAAGAAGCCCGACCCGGTCGAGACCTGGGGCTACATCGACTTTCACGTCACCAATTACAGCCTTGGTGCCGTGCAGGCGCTGGCGCCGGAGCGGCCTGCACGGCTCGATTTCGCCCGCCCCTGGCTGGAGCCCCTGCGGCTGGAGGCCTGGCTGGCGCGGCGCGACCTGCGCGACCCCTGGCAGGAGGGCAACAACATCGTCAACCTGGGCAGCTTCCTACTGCTGCTGCGCAACCAGGGGCCGCCCGACGAGGCCGCTGCCCCGCAAGCTGCACTTGGCCTGATGTTCGACTGGCATGACCGGCTGCAGGAGCCGTCGACCGGCTTCTGGGGTGTCGGCCAGCATGCCGATCCGCTGCGCGCCCTTCACGCGATGGCAGGGTCGATGCACAATTTCCACCTCTGGTACGTGACCGGACGACCCCTGCCCTACCAGGACAAGGCCGTGGACTATGCGCTCGCCCAGCCGCCAGCGGTCGACAGCGCCTGCATCGACGTCGACCTCGTCGACCTCATCGTGCACGGCCTGGTGCTCACCGGCCACCGGCGGGAGGACTGCCGCGCCTGGCTGCGTGCGCTGCTTCCGCGGCTGCTGGCGATCCAGAACGCGGACGGTGGCTTCCCGGACGTGCGCGAGGGCGTGCGGCGACAGGACGGCTGGGTGAACGGCTATGCCGAGCCGCAGGGCCTCTCCAACACGTTTTCGACCTGGTTTCGCTGGATCGCGATCGCGATGATCTGCGACGTGCTATGGCCGGGCTGGCGGCCCTGGCGGTTCCGCCGCATGGCCGGCATCGGCTACCGTCTGGAGCGGCCCGCTTGACCGCCAACGCGCCGCACGACCCGTTCGCCCACCTGCACGACGAGGGCTATGCGGCGCCCTATTCCCGCCTGCGGGCCAGCGCGGACACGCTGGTGGCGATGGGCGGCCGCGCGCGCATCTCCCTCAATGGCGACTGGCGTTTTACGCTGGATCTCTACGACGAGGGGCTGCGGCAGAAATGGTACGCCGACACGCCCATGCCGATCGCGGAGTGGAGGGTTCCACGCGACTACGACCTCGATCCCGACAGCACCATCGCGGTGCCGTCGAGCTGGACCTGCGTGCGGCCGGAGTGGCGCTATTTCGAAGGCGGCGCCTGGTACACGCGGTTCTTCAGCCATGCGCCCGGGCCCGGACGCGAGCGGCTGGTGCTGCGCGTCGGCGCGGCCGCCTATGAGGCGCGGGTGTTCCTCAACGGCCGCTTTGTCGGCTCGCACCGCGGCGCGTCGACCCCTTTCTGCATCGAGCTGACCGACTCGCTGGTGCGCGGCGAGAACCGGCTGCAGATCCAGGTCGACAACCGGCGCCGGCCGGAGCGGGTGCCGATGCACCATTTCGACTGGTTCAACGATGGCGGCCTGTACCGCGAGGTCGACCTCGTGGCGCTGCCGGGGGTGTTCATCCGCCATGCCGGGGTGGCGCTGGTGCCGGACGGAAGCTTTGGCCGGATCGCGCTGGACGTCACGCTGTCGGACCCTGTCGACGGGACTGCGACCGTGACGATCGCGGGATTGGGACTGAGTGTGCCTGTTCCCATCGTGGCCGGCACGGGACGCTGCGTGGTCGACGCACAGCCGACGCTGTGGTCTCCCGAAAACCCGCAGCTGAATGATGTGGTCACGACCTTTGGCGACGACCGCGTTACCGACCGGGTCGGCTTCCGCGAGATCCGCCGGGACGGCCACGCGATCCTGTTGAACGGCGAGCCCCTCTGGCTGCGCGGCGTCTGTGTGCACGAGGATGACGTCACCGTCGGCAAGGTCGCCACCGAAGAGGACCTGCGGCGGCGCTTTGCCGATGCGCGCGACCTCGGCTGCACCGTGATGCGGCTCGCCCATTACCCGCATCACGAGCGCACAGCAGAGATTGCCGACGAGACCGGCATGCTGCTGTGGGCAGAGATCCCGGTCTACTGGGCCATCGACTTCGACAATCCCGACACCTATGCGGATGCGGAGAACCAGCTCCTCGAGCTGATCCGGCGCGATCACAACCGGGCGTCGGTGGTGCTGTGGGGCGTCGGCAACGAGAACGCCGACACGGATGCCCGCTACCGCTTCATGAGCGGCCTCGCCGAGACCGCACGGGCGGCCGACCCGACCCGGCTGGTTGCGGCCGCCTGCCTGATCAACCGTGAGGCCTTCCGGATCGAGGATCGCCTCGCCGCCCATCTCGACGTGATCGGGCTCAACGAGTATTTCGGCTGGTACGAGCCGGGCTTCGAGGGGCTGGAGCGACTGATCGCCAATTCCAACCCCGACAGGCCCGT
The DNA here is from genome assembly GCA_040380755.1 of Methylobacteriaceae bacterium. GTDB lineage: Bacteria > Pseudomonadota > Alphaproteobacteria > Rhizobiales > Beijerinckiaceae > Alsobacter. The sequence goes on from JBEIIL010000043.1 coordinate 8,855, forward strand.
CGTCATCAGCGAGACCGGGGCGGACGCCGTCGCCGGGCGGCGCGGACCGGCATCGGAACTCTTCACCGAGGACTGCCAGGCGGCCGTGCTGGCCGGCCAGATTGCGGCCATCGGCGACGTGCCGTGGATCCGCGGGTTCTTTCCTTGGCTGCTGTATGATTTCCGTTCGCCGCGACGGCAGACGGCGGTGCAGCGGGGCATGAACCGCAAGGGCCTGATTGCCGAGGACAAGCGCACCCGCAAGCTGGCCTTCGAGACCGTGGCGCACTTCTATGGCAACCTCGCCGCGGCCGACAAGGCAGGCTAGCCTGGCACCATCCTGCCGCCAGCCGGCAGGCCGCCAGAACTGCCCGCAGCCCCTGTCACCGGATCGTCACGGACGCATGCGAGCCAAATGCTCCGCCGGGAGGACCACATGGCCAAGCAGCTCGGGCCCGAGCCCGTGATCGACGCTACCGCGACCGTGCGTGCCAGCACGCTCGGGCGCTACACCGAGGTGGGCGCGCGCACCAGCGTGGTGGAGACCCAGTTCGGCGACTATTCGTATATCGTTCAGGATAGCGACATCATCTACTCCATCGTGGGGAAGTTCTGCTCCATCGCGGCGATGACGCGGATCAATCCCGGCAACCATCCGATGGAGCGGGCGACGCAGTCGCACTTCACCTACCGGGCGTCGGCCTATTTCCCGGGCGAGACCGACGAGGCGTCGTTCTTCGACTGGCGTCGCTCGTTCCATGTGACGATCGGCCATGATGTCTGGATCGGCCATGGCGCCATCATCCTGCCGGGTCGCACCATCGGCACCGGCGCCGTCGTGGCGGCCGGAGCCGTCGTCACCCGGGACGTGGCGCCCTACACCATCGTCGCCGGCACGCCGGCGCGGCCGGTGCGGCAGCGCTTTCCCGGCCCCATCGCCGAGCGGCTGCAGACGCTGGCCTGGTGGGACTGGGACCATGAGCGCCTGCGCGTCGCGCTCCCCGACTTCCGCGGCCTAACGATCGAGGCCTTCCTCGAGAAGCATGGCGGCTGAAATGAACGCCGTACCGCGCTACGCGGTCTATTTCGCACCCGAGCCCGCCGGTGCCCTGTGGCACTTCGGCAGTGCCGCGATCGGCTACGACGCGGCCACCGGCCGGGACGTGGCGCTGGTGCCGCCGGACGGCTGGTCCGAGGGCGACTGGCGGAGCGCGACCGAGGACCCGCGGCGCTACGGCTTTCACGCCACGCTGAAGGCGCCCTTCAGGCTGGCGGACGGCCAGGACGAGGCCGCGCTGCTGCGCGCCCTCGACAGTTTCGCAACCGGCCACGCCGCGGCGACGCTCGGCGGCCTGAAGGTGGCGGCGCTGGGCCGCTTCATCGCGCTGGTCCCGGCCGGAGATCCGGAACCGGTGGGCGCGCTGGCCTTCGCCGCCGTCACGGCGTTCGAGCCCTTCCGGGCGCCACTGTCCGACGCTGACAGGGCGCGGCGCCTGGCCGGCGGGCTGAGCGAGCGGCAGGCGGCCCTGCTGGAGCAGTTCGGGTACCCCTATGTGGCCGAACAGTTCCGGTTTCACATGACGCTGTCCGGGCCGCTGCCGGAGGCGGTGCGTGACACCGCACGGCTCGGGCTCGACCAACATTTCGCGCGGCTGGGTAGCTCCATCGGTCGGGCCGTCGACCGGGTCGTCCTTTTCCGGCAGGACGGCCCGCAGGAACGGTTCAGGATCTTGGCTGCTCTGCCGCTGCGCAGCTGACCCCCGCCTGCTCTGGCGGCTTTGCTGCGGACGCTCCGCCGCCTAACCTGACGAAAAAGGGGAGCGGCAGGGGACCACTGGCGGGCACGAAGATCGTCGAGATGGCCGGCATCGGACCGGGGCAGGTCGTCGACGCCGCGATCGTCGACGGCACGGTCAGCCTGATGACGATGCTGCTCGGGCTGCGGCAGATGGGCGGCTGGACCGGCGGGCGGGGCGAAAACATCCTAGACGGCGGTGCACCGTTCGACGACGTCTACGAGACGCAAGACGGCCTCTATGTGGCGCTGGCGCCGCTGGAGGCCCGGTTCTACGCCATTTTCCTCGACAAGGTCGGGCTGGCCGGCGAGCCGCTGCCGCCACAAAGCGACCAGGCCGGCTGGGCGGCGCTGCGCGAGCGCTTCACGGTGCTGTTTCGCACCCGCACCCGGGCGGAATGGTGCGCCCTTCTGGAGGGCACGGATGCGCGTTTCGGGCCGGTGCTCGGCCTCGACGAGGCCGCCGCGCATCCGCACATTGCGGCACGCGGGGTGTTCGTGACCGTCGACGGCGTCACGCAACCGGCGCCGGCGCCGCGCTTCGGCGCCACGCCATCGGCGATCGCCGGCCCGCCTCCGATGCGCGGCGCTGACGGGACCGCTGTCTTGTCCGACTGGGGCTTCACCGCCGGTGAGATCGCCGCCTTGCGGAGCGCCGGCATCCTCGGCTGACGCCATTGCGACCGTTTTCCGGCTGGATTTGAGGCAAAACCGCCGCGATCCGTTCGGGCAATAACGAGACGTCCCGGAAACGCGACCGTCAGGTCGCGCCGCCTCGCATGCTGGCTGGTGCGGAGGAATGGCGATGTATGCACGGTTTGCGGTGATGGTCGGCATCGCCCTGCTGTTCGGGGCGGGCACGCTGCTGGTGGGCAGTCGCTGGTCGGCCATGCAGACACGGAAGCCCGTCGCCGAAAACGGCGAGGCCGCGCCTGCGCCGACGCCGGCGGCGACGCTCGTGGTAGCGGCCGTCCCGCTGCGGTTCGGGACCGAGCTGACGGCGCGCGGCCTGCGCGAGATCCCCTGGCCGGGCGACCACATGCCGGCCGGGGCGTTCCGCAGCATCGCCGAGATGCTCGGCAAGGGCCGGCGCGTGGCTCTGGCCGCCATGGAGCCGAACGAGCCGGTGCTGGCCAGCAAGGTGACCGGTGTGGGGCAGCGAGGAACGCTCTCGACCGTGCTCGACGAAGCCATGGGTGCGGTCACGGTGCCGGTCAACGAGGTGGTCGGCGTCGGCGGCTTCGTGCTGCCGGGCGACCGGGTCGACGTCTTCCTGACCCGCCAGCCGCGCGGCGGCGACGCCGCGGTCTCGGTCCAGCCCTTCACCGACGTCGTGCTGCAGAATGTCCGGGTGCTGGCGGTGGGGCAGGTCGCCGATGAGCGCGCCGACAAGCCCTCCATCGTCAACGCCGTGACGCTGGAGGTGGACCAGACCAGCGGCCAGAAGCTGGCGCTGGCCGCCGCCACCGGCTCGCTGTCGCTGATGCTGCGCAAGGCCGGCGACATCGCAGAGGGGCCGGGACGGCGGATCACCACGAGCGACATCGGACCCTCGACAGGATCGGCCTCGCCCAACACGACCGTGCGGGTCACCCGCAACGGCAAGCGCGACGAGTATCCGGTACCAGTTGCAGCCGCCGTGGCGCCGCGCCCGGCCCCGATGCCGGACAGGCAACCGCTGCCGGCGCCGCGCCGGGTCGCCGCGGTGCCGTGACGTGACCAGCCTGCGGCGGATCCTCTCCCGGTTTGGCGCCGACACTGGCGGCGCGACGATGGTGATCTTCGCGATGGCGCTGTTGCCGCTGATCGCGGTGATGGGAGCGGCGATCGACTACACCGGCGCAGCCAGGCTGCATGACCGGTTGCAGGTGGCCACCGACGCCACGGCGCTCGCTTTGTGCAAGGCCAATGCGAGCCTGACGGCGACCGACCTCCAGGTGCTCGCCCGGGACATGCTGGCGGCCGAGCTCGGCAGCACGCGGGCCGAGCTCGACATGCCGGTGATCGCCGGCCCGCCGCGGACCGTGGCGCTGGCGACGCGCTCCATCTATCGCACCGCCTTCTCGGGGATGATCGGCATCAACACGATCACGCTGACAACCTCGGCCCAGTGTTCGGCGGCCCAGCACTGGTTCGAGATTGCGCTCGTGCTCGACACGACCGGCTCGATGGGATCATCGGACGGCGGCGTCACCAAGATCCAGTCGCTACGCCAGGCAGCGACGACCTTCGTCAACTATGTGCATGACAGCCCGACCCTGTCGGGCTTCAGCAAGATCGCGCTCGTGCCGTTCGCCGCCGCCGTGGCCGTCGACCCGGCGACGGCGGCCAGCGCGCCCTGGACCGACAGTACCGGCGCATCGAGCCTGCACTGGACCAACGTGGCCGACGCCTCCGCGTCAGGCTTCAGCAGCCGGCTGTCCCTGTTCTCGCGCCTGTCGGAGACAGCGTCGGGCTGGGCCTGGGGCGGGTGCTTCGAGGCGGAGACCTATCCGCGCAGCGTCCAGGACGGCAAGCCTGACCCGGCGGTGGCCAACACCCTGCTGGTGCCGATGTTCGCGCCGGATGAGGCAGGCAATGGTGGCACATCCTCCCACAAGGAGACCAGCTCGGGCCGGACACAGCGGACCGGTAACAGCTATCTGGACGATGCGACGGCCACGGCGGGCTGCACCACGACGCCGGCGGACGACGCCACGCGGATGCGCCGGGCCTGCAAATATGTGGCGCCAGCCGGCGTGGCAACCAACGGTTGGGCCGGGCCAAACCACATGTGCCGCTCGCGGCCGCTGACCCGGCTGACCAGCAGCCGCACGGCCCTCAACACGGAGATCGCGGCGCTGCAGGCGGACGGCAACACCAATATCCACCAGGGTGTCATCTGGGGATGGCGGACCCTGTCGCCGCTCAGCGTCTTCGCCGACGGCGTGCCGTACACGCAGCGCAACACCACCAAGGTGCTGGTGGTGATGACCGACGGCATGAATGTCTGGCCGTCCGCCAACAACACCGTGCTGCAGTCCGCCTATTCGGCCTATGGCTACTACACCAATGCGGACGGTTCGAAGCCCGACACACGGCTGCCGGCAGCCAATGCGGGCCCGACCAGCGATTCGCAGGCCCGGTCCGCCATGGACGCGCTGACGCGCGAGGCCTGCCGCAATGCCGCGACAGCGGGGGTCCTGATCTATTCGGTCGGGTTCAGCACGGCCAGCGACCCGATCGACAACCAGGGCCTGCAACTGCTGCGCGACTGCGCCGGCGTGCCCGAGCGGATGTTCATCGCTGCCGACTCGAACGCCCTGGTGACGGCGTTCCAGCGCATCGCGCAGGGGATCGGGCAATTGCGCCTCGCGCGCTGAACAACCGCGGACTTTCCTCTTTGCCGCCGAAATGCATAGTGCTGCCCGACACGGTCACGCAAAAAGGCCGTCACGGTTTCACGACAGGCCGGATTACGGTCGCTGCAGGGGAGGACGGCATGGCGGTTGACGACATGGCAACGGCACGGCCGTGGCTCGGAGCCTATCCGCCAGGCGTTCCCGCTGAGATCGATGAGAGGAGCCTCGGCACTGTCGCCGACCTGTTTGCCCGCAGCGTGCGCGAAAATGGTCCGCATCCGGCGCTGGAGAGTTTCGGCAAGCGGGTGACCTATGACGAGCTCGGCCGCGCCGCGGGTGCGGTGGCGGGCTGGCTGCAGCAGCAGGGTCTGCGCAAGGGCGACCGCGTCGCCATCATGATGCCCAACGTGCTGGCCTATCCACCAGTGCTGTTCGGCGTGCTGCAGGCCGGCTGCATTGTCGTCAACGTCAACCCGCTCTACACCGCCCACGAGCTCGCTCACCAGCTGCATGATTCCGGCGCCAAGGTGCTGTTCGTGCTCGAGAACTTCGCCCACACGGTGGAAGCCGCACTGCCCCACATGGCGCTTGAGCGGATTGTCGTGGCGACGCCCGGCGACCTCATGGGCGTCAAGGGGCTGGTGGTCAATCTTGTGTCGCGGCATGTGAAGAAGGCGGTCAAGCCCTACACGCTTCCCGCACCGGTCGCGTTCAGCACCGTTCTGGCCACCGGCGGTGTCCCGAAGCCCGTGCCGCTGTCGGGCGATGACGTGGCGGTGCTGCAGTATACCGGCGGAACGACGGGCGTCGCCAAGGCGGCGACCCTGCTGCATCGCAATGTGGCGGCCAATGTCGAGCAGTGCGCCGCCTGGTTTGCGCCGGCGCTGGCCGGCGGCACCCGCCACATCATGGTGACGGCGCTGCCGCTCTACCACATCTTCGCGCTGACGGCCTGTTGCATGCTGATGATGCGGGTGGGCGCCTGCTGCCTGCTGATCGCCAATCCGCGCGACCTCGACGGCTTCGTCAAGACGCTGAAGACCCGCCCGTTCACGATCATGACCGGCGTCAACACGCTCTACAATGCGCTTGCCGGCCATGCGGCGATCCGCGAGGTCGACTTCAGCAAGCTCGCGCTGTGCATTGCCGGTGGCATGGCCACGCAGGCGGCGGTGGCCAAGCGCTGGAAAGACCTGACCGGCAAGGCGATCGTCGAGGGCTACGGCCTCTCCGAGACATCGCCCGTCGTGTGCTGCAACAGGCTCGACCTCGAAGAGTTCTCCGGCACGATCGGCTATCCGGTGCCATCCACCGAGGTCGAGGCCCGCCGCCCCGACGGCAGCACAGCGCCGCAAGGCGAACCGGGCGAACTCTGCGTGCGCGGACCGCAGGTCATGGCAGGCTACTGGAACCGTCCGGACGAGACGGCCGCCGTCACCGAACCGGACGGGTTCTTCCGCACCGGAGACGTGGCGGTGATCCTGCCGGACGGGCAGGTCAAGATCGTCGACCGGATGAAGGACATGGTCCTCGTGTCGGGCTTCAACGTCTACCCCAACGAGGTCGAGGACGTTCTGGCGGCCCATCGGGGCGTGATGGAGTGCGCCGTGACCGGACGGCCAGATGCGACCACAGGCGAGATGGTGGTCGCGCATGTGGTGCGAAGCGATCCGTCAGTCACCGCCGAGGAACTGCGGGCTTTCTGCCGCGAGAGCCTGACGGCCTACAAGGTGCCGAAGCTGTTCGTGTTCCGCGACACGCTGCCGAAGACGCCCGTCGGCAAGGTGCTGCGCCGGGCGCTCAAGGATGAGCACGGGAGCCCGGCGTCGGACTGACGGGCTGGCGGACGACCGAGCGCCCGTCCGTCCGGTGCAGCCGGTCCTCACCGCCAGAACAGCGCCAGCAGGACGATGATCGGGATCGGCACGCCGATCAGCCAGAGTAGGATTCCGCGACGCATGCCACACCTCCGTTGCAGGACGGGTGAGCAACACCAATGGACGACGATTGGTTCCGCTGTGCGTTCGCGCGGCCGGTGATCGACGGGCACTGCACCGGGCGATGGAGGCCAGACGCCAAGCAGGTGTCAGACCCGGCGGCTGTCAGCGTGGTTCGGGCGTCGCACGCTCCCAGCGCAACGCCAGGTCGCCGAGATGCACGATGAAGGAGACGCACAACGGCACCGCCACCCAGACCCAGCCGGCCTGGACAAGCGCGGCGCGCAGCGCCAGCATCAGGGCGGCTCCGGACAGGAGATTGACCGCCAGCGCGGCGACCGGCGGGCCGCCGCCGGTGTGCAGGCGCCAGGCGACGAGACACAGCGTCTCGACGACGACGATGGCCAACACCAGGTCGATGATCCGGCCCGAGGCGAAAAACTCGGCCACGCCGTCCGTTCTCAATGTTCGGGGCGAACCACGCGGAACAGGTGGGCAAGGTCCTTGAAGAAGATGCGCACATGCGCCATCGGATCGGCGCGCACGAGCTCCTTGTTCATGTAGGCCTGCCAGGTGAGCCGCTGGACGTCCTTGTCGCGGCACATGCTGACGAAGCGCTCGCGCATCTTGTCGCTGCCGTACCAGAAGTACTGCATGATGCCGAGGATCAGGAAGACGCGACCGTGGTCGCGCATGAAGGCCTTGCGGGCGCCCGCCAGCGCGCGGGCGTCGCCGGTGGTCAGCGCCTTGGCCACCGCATCGGCGGACAGGCGGCCGCCCAGCATGGCGTAGTAGATGCCCTCGCCGGAAGCCGGCGCGACGATGCCGGCGGCGTCACCGGCCAGCAGCACGTCGCGGCCATTGTCCCAGCGCTTCAGCGGCTTCATCGGGATTGGCGCGCCCTCGCGGCGGACCGTCTGGGCGCCGGCGAGGCCGGTGAGGCCGCGCAGGTCGCGCACGGCGCTGCGCAGCGAGAAGCCCTTGGCGGCCGAGCCCGTGCCGACACTGATCGTGTCGCCATGCGGGAAGATCCAGGCGTAGAAATCTGGCGACAGAGTGCCGCGATAGTAGACGTCGCAGCGGCGGCCATCGACGCCCTCGGCAGGCGTGCGGATGATCTCGTGATAGGCGAAGACACACTTCACCTTGTCGCCGCCCTTGATCTCCTGGCGGGCGAGCGGCGAACGGGCGCCATCGGCGGCGATCACGTAGCGCGCGTGGATCTCCTGCGCGGGGGCGTCCTCGGCCTCGTCCGGAGCCTGGTAGGCGAGCACCGCGTGACCGTCGCGGCGGGTGACGCCGAGCCCCTGGCCGGTGATCCGGACGGCGCCGGCCCCGGCAGCGCGGGCGCGCAGCCATTCGTCGAAATGCTCGCGGTCGACCATGCCGACATAGCCGCCGTCGATGGGCATGTCGACCTCGCGGGCCGAGGGTGACACCATGCGGGCAGCGGAGATCTTGGCGACGATGAGCTCGTCGGGGATGTCGAAGTCGCGTACCAGCCGCGGCGGGATCGCGCCGCCGCACGGCTTGATGCGGCCCGCCTTGTCAAGCAGCGCCACGCGAAAGCCCTTGCGGGCGAGATCATGGGCTGCCGTGGCCCCGGAGGGACCGCCGCCAACCACCACCGCGTCGAAGATTTCCGGCATGTCAGCCTCCCGCCCCACGCGCCGCCAATCCGCCATAGCCGGGAGCCGGCGCGGGCTCCTGCCGGGTGCTTCCACCAATGCGCGCCGCGAGCGCCGCGCCGATAAGGAACAGGACTGCCTCGCCGGTGAAGACCAGCGCGTAGGCGTCAACGGGCCGGGACACGACCTGGCGGGTCAGGTCCACCGCCACCGTGCCCAGGAATCCGCCAAGGCCGAAGGCAACCGCCTGCGCGGCGCCCCAAAGGCCCATGCGGATGCCCTCGCGGGCCCCTGGTCCGGATCCGGCCAGACCCATCATCGAGCCGATCGCGGCGACCGCGAAGGCGCCGTTAGCGACACCCAGCCCGAACACCGAGGCGTGCAGGGGCCATGCGGGACCGACCCGGCCGCCGATGGCGATGAGGACGAGCGCAACCGCCGAGGCGAGGCACCCGCCGACCGTCCAGAACCGCAGCGCAGCCGTCTTGCGCCCCGGCGCCAGCGTGGTGACGAGGCTGACCATCAGCATGCCGACGAGGACCCCGCCATGCTGCACGCCGGCGAGCTTGGTGGACTGGCCCGGCGTCATGCCGAAGACGAGGCCGGCAAAGGGTTCCAGGATCAGCTCCTGGCCGCTGTAGGCGAGCATCGAGACGAACACGAAGATGGCGAAGCGCCGGGCCTGCGGCTCGGCCCAGACCTGGCGCAGAGCCTCGGAGAACGGAACGCGCGGCCCGTCGCGGCGCGGTTGCGCGGCGGCACGCTCGCCCTCGACACCGAGCACCGCGATGGTGGCGACCACGAAGGCGCAGAGGCAGACGACGCCGGTCACGGCGACCAGACGGGCAGGCGTGAACGGATCGAGGAAATGGCCAGCCAGCGGCGCCGTGATGGCGAAGCCGCCGATCATCATCAGCCAGACCACCGTAGCGGCCGCGGCGCGGCGCTCGAGCACGACCCGCGCGGCCAGCAGCACCAGCAGGGACGTGCCGGCGGCACCGACGCCGATGCCGACCAGCAGGAAGGAGAAAGTGGCCAGCACAAGGCCGGCGACCAGGTGGGTTTCCGCCAGGGCCGTGGCAACGGCTGCACCGAAGCCGCCCAGCGCCAGCGCTGCCATGCCGCCGATGATCCACGGCGTGCGGCGACCGCCGGCATCCGAACCGTGTCCCCACCGCGGCCGCAGCACCTGCACGGCATAGTGAAGCGCGACGAGCAGGCCCGGAACGATCGCCGGGAGCGACAGCTCGACCACCATCACCCGGTTGATCGTCGAGGTCATCAGCACCACGACGGCGCCGAGCGAGGTCTGGACCAGCCCGAGCCTGGCGATGCCGGCCCAGCCAAGCGGATGAACGGTCATCGCGGCGCCCCTCTCCGGGAGCAATCGATCCGGGTCCCCGCCGACCCCTCGCCCAACCGGAGGGCTCGGGTGCCAAGCGGGCATGAGAGCCGCCCGGGGACCAGATCGCATCCGGCGTGGTGAGTGGAGAACTGCATGCCCGAGACGATAGGGGCGCCGCCGTCAGTCGTCAATCGCGATTGACACTCAAAGCGTCAATTTACGTTGACACTACTCTTCGGGAAGATCCTCGACGGGATCGAGATCGCCAAGGCCGTAGCGGCGAAGCTTGGCGTAGAGGCTCTGCCGGCTGAGGCCGAGCATCTCGGCTGCCGAGGCCCGGTTGTCGCGGGTGAGTTCGAGCGCCGCCTCGATGCACAGTCGCTCGATCATGTCGGTGGTTTCGCGCACCAGATTCTTCAGCGGCACGCGGCCGACAAGCTCGGTGAACTGCTCAACCGAGCGCGGCAGCTGCCTGCCCGAAGAGGTGGGAACCGACCGGAGCGCCGTCGGCCGCACGGAGAAGCCGCTGCACGGCGTGTCGCCGTCCGGAACCGATACGCCGGTGATCTCGACATCCTCCGAGGAGCCGTATTCGCCCCGCAGCAGCGTGGCGAAATGGCGCACCGAGCCGTGCTTGGCGAGGCTTGCGAAGAGCGTGTCGAGATCGGCGCCGCGGCCGAGCCAGCGATCCAGCGGCTCGCCGCGCGCCTGCTCGGCGGTGGCCAGCTGGGCCAGGTCGAGGAAGGCTGCGTTCGCGGTGAGGATGCGCCGCTCGGGATCGGTGACGACGAAACCCTCCGGCATCGCCTCGATGGCCCGCAGCAGTCCGCTGGACGCGGCAGGCATCGTCTCCCCGGTGCTCGTCGGGGCCGCGACACGCACCAGGATCTGCGAGCCGCCATCCTGGCGGAACAGCGAGGCCGACATCCGCAGGTCGGTGCCGTCGGCAAGGGCGACGCGGGCATCCTCGACCCGGCCGGTGACCCGGACAGCGGCGACGGCCGACTGCACGGCACCTGAGCTGGCGCGCGCGAACAATTCGGTCAGCGTCTGCCCGGCGATCCGGCGCGGATCGCGCGACAGCAGCCGGCCGGCGGCCGGATTGCATTCAACCACGCGGGTCGAATTGGCGTCGAGAACGAGAATCGGCTCGCCGGCCAGCTGGAACAGCAGGCGATAGCGGGTCTCGGCGCCACGAATGCGGGCATATTCGCGCTCCATAGCCTGCTGGGCGTCGGCGAGACGCTGCTGCAGATTGGACAAAGCGCGCAGGTCCCGGCCGATGGCGAACATACGGCCGTCGCGGCCGATGCGGACGACCGAATACCGCACCGGAACCTGCTGGCCGGCCGCTGTGGGATGGTTGATCTGGCGCCAGCGCGACGGCGCCGCCGTCGCCTCCCGCAGGAGCTGCTCGACCTTGGTGCGGCTGTCGCGGGCTACCGTGTCGACGAAAGCCCGACCGATCCAGTCGCCGAAGCCCTCCTGCAGCATTTCGTCGCTGCCGAACGCCATGTCGCGGATGATTCCGCCGGCGTCGATCACCAGTGCCACATCTGCCGCCGCCGCAAGCAATGCCGCAGCTTCCGAAGCGCCGACACCTGCCAGCGCTTCGTTTGGTGCCGTGAAATGCCGCGGCGAGGGCCTGGGGACGACGATATCCATCGGGGGAGACTTATCCGATTCTGGCGATGGCAGCTTCCATCAAGCTCTGGCTTTCAAATCAAGCAGACTTTGGGCCATCAGCACTGCACTGACCCCATCGCCGGCCAAAGCATCCGCGCCCAATAGCACAGCGAGGTCTGGCCGGTCGACAAACAATGGTCCACCAACAATCACCGAGATCGACGGATTGCACGAAGCGCGGCGGGTGGCGCGAATGCAGGCTCCGACGGCATCGAGGTGGTTCTCGGTGCTGACGGAGAACCCGGCGAGGCCGAACCACTCGGAGCGCACAAGGTCGACCGCCATATCGGACGAGCCAGCAGCGCCGCCCGCAACATCCCAACCGCTCGCCCGGAAAAACTTCTCCACCATGGCGATCCCGAAGGTGTGGGTTTCATACGGCGCAGGCAGCAACAGAATCCGCCGCAGGCTTTCGAAATCCCCGCGCTCAGGTCCGAGATAGGGAGTGAGTTCCTGCAGGATGCATTGGAGCCGAGACAGGCCGACGGTGACGTCGAGGAAGTCGCAGAGATCCTCCTCCCACAGTTCGCCCAGGCAGCGTGCCGCCGGCGCCAGCAGGTCCAGGCACAGGCTTTCGGCCGACATGCCGGACAGGCGAAGATTGCGAACGTGCTCTGTCGCAGCGTCGAGATCAGGCGAGATCACCAGACGGGCGAAGGCAACAATCTCGTCAGTGCCGGGCTTGGGCGCATCATCCACCGCCGTGCGGCGGGGGGGGCGATGGGAGAGCATCAGGCGGGGGATGATCTCGCCTTCGATGACCTCGGAAAGGCGACTTCGGAGGGCGGCGGAAGGTTCCTTGGATCGGCCTCCACTCCATCCCTGCGGCGACGACGCCGGCTTCGGAACGTTGGAGTTCGCATCGGCACCCTGCCAGAAGCTGGTGCCGTCGAGGCCTTGGCCTGGACCTTCCATGGGAAACCCCCTGTGGCTATCTTTTTGCTCTTTGTTTTGCGCGGCCGAACGGCTCCGGATCTCACAGGAACGGATCGGGAAGTTCCACAGCATAGGAGAAGCCCGTATCACTGGATAGTGGTTTGAGCGTATGCGCGATGCCGCGGTCTGTAAACAATTCTTTACGTCAAGTTTGGTTGACAGTCCGCCGATCCCGGCCCTAGAGTCAGCTCATCCGATGGGTCCCGGCCCACGGAAAGGGGGGCTGATTGATGGCGCAGCGGCGGTCCGAAACACGAATCCCGCTTTATACCGAGGAGGAGCGGCGTCGCCGCGACGCCACCCCTTGGACGCTCGTTCAGGGAATCCTCGCGCCGGTTCAATTTCTGGTGTTTCTGGTAAGCCTCGCGCTGGTGGTGCGGTGGTTTGCCACAGGAGACGGCTACGCACTCGCGACCGCCTCGATCGTGGTCAAGACGCTGGTCCTCTACACGATCATGATCACCGGCTGCATCTGGGAGAAGGAGGTCTATGGCCTCTGGCTCTTCGCCCCGGCGTTCTTCTGGGAAGACGTGTTCAGCATGCTGGTGCTGGCGCTGCACTCCGCCTACCTGGCCGCGGTGTGGTTCGGCTGGATGGACGCTCACGGACGCATGGTCCTGGCACTGGCCGCCTACGCCGCCTACGTGATCAACGCCACCCAGTTCCTCCTCAAGTTGCGCGCCGCCCGGCTCGACGCGGCATCAACGCGTCTGGTGGGGGTGACCCAATGAACGAGCGCGTTCTCGCCACTCCCGCGACCGGTTGCAGCGATGCCCCCGTGCTCGTCGAGCGCGGGCAGCGGGAAGTCTTCTGTGGACTTACCGGGATCGTTTGGCTGCACCGCAAGATCCAGGACGCATTCTTCCTCGTCGTGGGTTCACGCACCTGCGCCCATCTGATCCAGTCGGCCGCGGGCGTGATGATCTTCGCCGAGCCCCGCTTTGCCACGGCGATCATCGACGAGCGCGACCTCGCCGGCCTGGCCGACATCGACGACGAGCTCGACCGCGTGGTCGGGCGGCTGCTGGAGCGGCGCCCCGACATCAAGCTGCTGTTCCTCGTCGGCTCCTGCCCGTCCGAAGTGATCAAGATCGACCTCAGTCGGGCGGCCGCCCGGCTGTCGCGGCGCACGGCCCCGAACGTGCGGGTGCTGGCCTATTCGGGCAGCGGAATCGAAACCACCTTCACCCAGGGCGAGGACGCCTGCCTGGCATCGCTGGTGCCGGACCTGCCTGTCGCCGCCGCGGACGCCCCCGCGTCCCTGCTGGTCGTGGGTGCGCTGGCGGACGTGGTCGAGGACCAGTTCGCCCGGATCTTCGCCGGCCTCGGCATCCCGGTGCGGTTCCTGCCGCCGCGGCATGCGGCCGAGCTGCCGCCCGTTGGTCCGACGACCCGGGTGCTGCTGGCGCAGCCGTTCCTCGGCGAGACCTCACGGTCGCTGGAAGAGCGCGGCGCGCGGCGGATCCCCGCCGCCTTCCCGCTCGGCGCCGAGGGCACGACGCTGTGGCTGCGCGCTGCCGCCGACGCGTTCGGTGTACCGGCGGACCGGTTCGACGCGGTGACCCTGGCCGGGCGTGAACGGGCGCAGACGGCGCTCGCCCGCCACCGCACCGCGCTGGCCGGCAAGACCGTGTTCCTCTTCCCGGACTCGCAGCTCGAGATCCCGCTGGCGCGCTTCCTCGCCCGTGAGCTGGGCATGGTGCCACTCGAAAGCGGCACGCCCTACCTGCACCGCCAGCATATGGCCGAAGAGCTCGCCCTGTTGCCTGCCGGGACGCGGCTGAGCGAGGGCCAGAATGTCGAGCTGCAACTCGACCGCTGCCGTGCCGAACGTCCCGACCTCGTGGTCTGCGGCCTCGGCCTCGCCAACCCGCTGGAAGCCGAAGGCATGACGACCAAGTGGTCGATCGAACTCGTGTTCACCCCGATCCAGGGATACGACCAAGCCGGCGACCTCGCCGAGCTGTTCGCCCGTCCCCTGGCGCGTCGCACCCGGCTGGAGGTCTAGGCCATGCAGCTGACGCTGTGGACCTACGAGGGACCGCCGCATATCGGCGCCATGCGCATCGCAACCGCCATGCGCGGCCTGCACTACGTGCTGCATGCCCCACAGGGCGACACCTATGCGGACCTGCTGTTCACGATGATCGAGCGGCGCGACCGGCGGCCGCCCGTGACCTACACGACCTTCCAGGCGCGCGACCTCGGCGGCGATACCGCCGAGCTGTTCAAGTCCGCGGCGGCCGAGGCCTATGAGCGGTTCCGGCCCGAGGCGATGATCGTCGGCGCGTCCTGCACGGCCGAGCTGATCCAGGACGACCCAGGCGGCCTTGCCCGCGCCCTCGGCCTGCCCATTCCGGTGGTGCCGCTTGAGCTGCCGGCTTACCAGCGCAAGGAGAACTGGGGCGCGTCCGAGACCTTCTACAGGCTGGTGCGGGCGCTTGCGACGCCGGTCGCCAAGGGCGCCCGGCCGGAGGGGGAAGCCCCCACCTGCAACGTGCTCGGGCCGACGGCGCTGGGCTTCCGCCATCGCGACGACACGGCCGAGATCGTAGCGCTGCTGGAGCGGATCGGCGTCACCGTCAATGTCGTGGCGCCCTGGAATGCGACGCCGGGCGACCTTGCCCGGCTGGGCGAAGCCGACTTCAACGTCGTGCTCTATCCCGAAGTGGCCGGCCTCGCCGCCCAGTGGATGGAGAAGACGCTCGGCCAGAAGTCGACCCGCACGGTGCCGATCGGCGTCGGTGCCACGCGTGATTTCATCACCGAGGTCGGAGCACTCTCAGGGCTGGACGTGTCGGCGGTGCTGGCGGAAGCCGGGTCACGCCTGCCCTGGTACAGCCGCTCGGTGGACTCGACCTACCTGACCGGCAAGCGGGTGTTCATCTTCGGCGATGCGACCCACGCCATCGCGATGGCGCGCATTGCGGCCAAGGAGATGGGGTTCACGGTTGTCGGGCTTGGCACCTACAGCCGGGAGTTTGCCCGCGACGTGCGCGACGCTGCGGCGCTCTACGGCGTCGAGGCGCTGATCACGGACGACTATCTCGAGGTCGAGACGGCGGTGGCGGCTGCCCAGCCAGAGCTGGTGCTCGGCACGCAGATGGAGCGCCACATCGCCAAGCGCCTCGGCCTGCCCTGCGCGGTGATCTCGGCGCCGGTGCATGTCCAGGACTTCCCGGCCCGCACCTCGCCGGTGATGGGGTTCGAGGGCGCCAACGTGCTGTTCGACACCCTCGTCCATCCGCTGATGATGGGGCTCGAGGAACATCTGATCGCGATGTTCCGCGACGACAGGGAGTTCAACGATCAGGCGGCACCGTCGCATCTGGGCCATGCCCCGCGCCGCGAGGAGCCGCGGCCCGCAGCAGCCGTGGCCGCTGCAGCCGCCCCTTCGGCCGCCGTTGCGGCGGGTGACGGTGTCCTGCGGTGGGCGACCGATGCCGAAAAAGAGCTGAAAAAGATCCCGTTCTTCGTGCGGGGGAAGGCCCGTTCCAACACCGAGCGCTATGCCCGCCAATCCGGCGTCGCATTGATCACCGTCGAGACCCTGTACGATGCCAAAGCCCATTTCGGCCGCTGATCCCGTCGCCGTGCGGGTCGTCATCGTCACGATGGACACCCATCTGGCAAGCGCGACCGAGCGCGCCAGGCGCCGGCTCGTGCGCGAGCTGCCCGGCCTGACGATCGCGCTCTATGCGGCGACCGAATGGGGCGACGACGGCGTGATGCTGGGGCGCTGCCGGGCCGACATCGCCCGCGCCGACATCATCATCGCCGGCATGCTGTTCCTCGAGGACCATTTCCTGCCGATCATCGATGACCTGAGGGCCCGGCGTGACAGCTGCGATGCGCTGGTCAGCGTGCTGTCGGCCGGCGAGGTGATGAAGCTGACGCGCATCGGGCGCTTCAAGATGGACAGCCCGCAGGGCGGCGCGCTCGGCTTCCTCAAGCGGCTGCGCGGCTCCGGCAAGGAGCGCAACGCCAGTGCCGGCGCCCAGCAGATGAAGATGCTGAAGCGTCTGCCGCAGATCCTGCGGTTCATTCCCGGCACCGCCCAGGACGTGCGGGCCTATTTCCTGACCCTGCAGTACTGGCTGGCCGGCTCCGACGAGAATGTCGAAAACCTGATCCGGATGCTGATCGACCGCTATGCGGACGGCCCGCGCCGGTCGCTGCGTGGACGCGTCAAGGTGAATGCGCCGATTTCCTACCCGGACGCGGGCGTCTACCACCCGCGCATGAAGGGGCGGATCGGCGAGCGCCGCGAGGCCCTGCCGGCCGCCGGCAAGCGCGGCACTGTCGGTGTGCTCGGCCTGCGCTCCTACATGCTGGCCGGCAATGCCGCCCATTACGACGCGGTGATTGGCGCTCTGGAGGCCCGCGGCCTCAGCGTGGTTCCGGCGTTCTCGGCCGGGCTCGACTCGCGCCCGGCGATCGAGGCCTATTTCATGCGGGATGGCCGGACCACGGTCGACGCCATGGTGTCGCTGACAGGCTTCTCGCTGGTGGGTGGACCGGCCTACAACGACGCCCACGCGGCCGAGGAGATCCTGGCCAAGCTCGACGTTCCCTATATCGCCGCCCACCCAGCCGAGTTGCAGACGCTCGAGCAGTGGGGCGCCTCGGACCGTGGGATGCTGCCGGTCGAATCCACCATCATGGTGGCCATTCCAGAACTCGATGGCGCCACTGGGCCGATCATGTTCGGCGGGCGCTCCGACAAGGCCGGCGTGCCGTGCACGGGCTGCCACCGCGGCTGCACCTTCGCGGCCGGCGCCGACGACCGTGACATGCAGCCCTGCATCGAGCGGGCCGAGATGCTCGCGGCCCGCGTCGACGCGCTGGTGACGCTGCGCCGGACACAGAAGGCGACCCGCAAGATTGCGATCGTGCTGTTCAACTTCCCGCCGAACGCCGGCAACACCGGGACGGCCGCCTATCTGTCGGTGTTCGCCTCCCTGCACCGCACCCTCATCGGCCTTGCAGCCGACGGCTATGCCGTCGACGTGCCGGAGAGCGTCGACGTCCTGCGCGAGCGGATCATCAACGGCAACCGCGACCGCTACGGGGCGCACGCCAATGTGCATACGCGCATCCCGGCCGGCGACCATGTCCGGCGCGAGCGCTGGCTGTCGGAGATCGAGGCGCAGTGGGGTCCGGCGCCGGGCAAGCAGCAGAGCGACGGCGCGTCGATCTTCGTGCTCGGGGCCCAGTTCGGCAATGTCTTCGTCGGCGTGCAGCCGGCCTTCGGCTACGAAGGCGATCCGATGCGCCTCCTGTTCGAGAAGGGTTTTGCGCCGACGCATGCGTTCGCGGCCTTTTATCGCTGGCTGAAGGAGGATTTCGGCGCGGACGCCGTGCTGCATTTCGGCACGCATGGCGCGCTGGAGTTCATGCCTGGCAAGCAGGCGGGCCTCTCCGGCGCGTGCTGGCCGGACCG
>JBEIIL010000044.1:0-26524 GCA_040380755.1 Methylobacteriaceae bacterium
CGGCATCGACGCTAAAGCGGCCGCCATCCACCCCGCCCGCGATCCGGTAGGTCAGGCTGTCGCCGGCGTCCTGGTCGATCGCCGAGATCGTCGTCACGGCCCGCGTGTTCTCCGTGACGGTCAGGCTGGCCGCAGGCGCCCCGGCATTCGACGTGATGACCGGCGGGTCGTTGGCGTTGAGCACCGTGACGGCGATCTGCTTGTCGAGGAACAAGCCGCCCTGGTCCGTCACCCGCACGACCACGAAGTGCGTCTGGGCGCTCTCGTAGTCGATCAGATCGCCGCGACCAACGGTGATGTCGCCGGTCAGCCCGTCGATGCGGAAGCGACCTCCGGCATCGCCCCCGGGCGCAAACGTGTAGGCAAGAATGGAGCCTGCATCCTGGTCAGAACCAATGACGCGGCCGATTGGCGCTCCATTTGCCGGATTTTCGACGATCGTGCTGTTCGCCAGCACAGCATTGGTCGGCGCTTCATTCAGATTTTTGACGCGAATCGTGAGCTGTTGATGATCGACATCGATACCGTCAGAGACTTGAACAGTAACTTGATATTCGTTTTGGGCATCTGCACTGTTCGATTGCTCGAAATCGGGCGGGGTGACGAAGTACAAAAGCCCGTCGACGCTGTTGATGGCGAACAGCGGTGCATCCGTTCCACCGACGATGGCGTAGACCAGGCTGGATCCCGCGTCCGGATCGACACCCTGAACCGTGGTGATGATCGCGGCATTCTCGTCCATCGACACGAGGGCGCCGGCACCTCCGCCATTCGACACGATCCGGGGCGGCTCGTTGACGTTGGCAATGGTGAAGCGGATCGACTGGGTGTCGACCAGCACCCCGTCGGAGGCCTCCACGACAATCTCGAAGACATTGTCGCCATCGGCGTCGCTCGGCGTTTCGAAGTCCGCTCGCGAAACGATGGTCAGAATGCCGTTCTGCGGGTCGATGGCGAAGCTCGCGGCATCGGCCCCGCCGACGATCCGGTAGGTGATGGCGCTCCGCTCGGGATCCTGCGCGATCACCACGCCGGCGACGGTGGCTCCTTCAGGGAGCGACACGTCGGCGACGCTCCCTCCACCCAGAGACGTGATCTCGGGGGCCTCGTTGACGTCCGCCACCGCAAGGGTGAACGCGGCCTCGGTGCTGAGGCCGCCGGCATCGGTGGCCCGCACGATGATCACATGCGAGGGATTGGTTTCGGTGTCGAGGACGGCCCCCGGCGCAACCGTGAGTGCGCCGCTCACCGCGTCGATGAGGAAGCGCCCGCCTGCGTCGCCGCCAATGACGAAGCTATAGGTCAGGGGGTCGCCGGCGTCCGGGTCCTGCCCCGCGACGGTTCCAACGAGCGTCCCCGCCGGCGAGTTCTCGAACACCATGCGGTTGTCGATCGCAATGGCGATCGGCTTCTCGTTGACGTCGGTGACGCCGATGAACAGCGTCTGCCGGTCTACGCCGCCGCGACTGTCGATGGCCTCCACGATGATCTCGAACACGCCGTTGCGGTCGGCATCGACCGGCTGTTCGAAGTCCGGGGCGGGCACGAGGGTGACCGCGCCGGTTGCCGCGTTGATCGTGAACGCCGCGCCATCGGGACCACCGGCAATCCGGTAGGTGACCGTGTCGCCTGCGTCCGCATCGCTGGCCTGCACGCGCGTGACGGTCGTACCCCGCTCGGCAATCGCCACCGTCGCCACGGTACCGCCGCCATCCGACGTGATCACCGGTGCGTCGTTGCGGTCGAGGATCGACACGTCGAAGCGGGTGTCGAGGACGAGGCCGCCAGCGTCTGTGGCCCGGACGATGATTTCCTGCCGCGGCGCAGTCTCGAAGTCGAGCAATTTCGGCCGGGCAACGGTGACGAGGCCCGTCGCGGCATCGATGGCAAAGCGGCCGCCGGCATCGCCAGCAGGGGCGAAGCTGTAGCGCAACACGTCCCCGGCATCGGGATCGCTGCCGATCACCCGGCCGAGCACGCCGCCCCGGGCCGCATCCTCGCCGATGCTCCCGGTCGTCAGCACCGCGTTCGTCGGTGCCTCGTTGACGTTGCCGACGGTGATGCTCAGCTCTTGCTTGTCGGCATCGCGGCCGTCCGAAGCCTCGACCACCACCTCATAGACGTTCGTTCCCACCGCCGACGCCGGCTGCTCGAAGTCTGGATTGCCGATGAAGTAAAGCCGCCCGTCCCGGCCGTTGACGCTGAACAGCTGCGCGTCCTTGCCGCCGATCACCGCGTAGGTCACGTCGCTCGGACCGTCGAAATCCTTCGCCAGCACGGTCGTGACGAGCGTGCTGTTTTCCTGCGCCTGCAGCTGCGCCTTGTCGCCGCCGCCGTCGGACTGGATCACCGGTACGCCGTTGACCGCCTCGACCTTGGGGTCTTCGATTGCCTTTGTATTGTCGCTCTTCTCGGTGATGGCGCCCTCGGACTTGAGGCTCGAGCTTTGCTGTTCGTCGAAGTTCACCTTCTTGGCATAGCGGCCGTTGCTGTCCTGGAGAGACGGTCCATCGCCGCCACCGGCGCTGGCGGCCGGACGCTCCGAGGGCGGCGCCGCAGAGGCCGCGGTGAAGCGCTGGGTCGCAGGCAGCTGCACCACCTGCACCAGCTGCTCGGCCTCCTGCCCGGTGCCCGGCGCCCGAGACTGCTCGGAGATGGCGAGCTGGGGCATCTGCGTGACGACACCGACATCGCCGGCTGCCACCAGCATGTCGTGATGGTCGGTCATGACGCCCGCGAACTTCAGCTGCGGCGGGTCTGCGGTCAGGATACGCATGACCAGCGACGGCAGGACGAGACGCCCGCCATCCGGAAAGGTCAGCACGGCGTCGACGTCGAGGAAGGTGACGCGGCAGTCCTCCATCGCGAAATTGAAGGCTACGGCCTTGGCTGACGCCACGTCGATGACCTGGGTCTGGCCCGGCGCGGGCCGCGTGATCATCACCGCGTCGCCGCCCAGGGCCGCAGCGCCGGCCAAAGCCGCCGTGGCACCGATCTCGGCCGGCGGCCGTCGGTCAGTGCTGCGGGGCTGCGGGGTCTCGGTTTCGGGCATGAGGACAGGTCCATGGCCGGGCCGCCCGCCGGCAGATGCCGGCCGGCGGCAGCGACCGACGGGTGATCATGCAAAATCCAGCTTAATCCGCGCTTAAGGCGACTTCGGACGGACGCCGGCCAGTTCCACGGTGAGGTCACCCATGGCCTTCAGAACATCCGCACGGGCACGAACCGCCTCGAAACTGGTCTCGATCTGCGAGCGTCTCGCCGTGTAGAAGGCCATCTGCCCGTCGAGCAGCTCGAAGATCGTGCGTTTTCCCGCGCCAAACTGCTCGGTGTAGAGATCGCGAACCCGGCGGCTCGACTCGACGCCCTCCGCGACCAGTTTCGTCTTGCGCTCTGCGGACTCGATCGCCCGGTAGGCCTGACGGACATCGGCCACAATCTGCAAGCGCTCATGGACGAATCCGGAATCGCCGCCCTCCAGGCGCGCAGCAATCTGGTCCGACACGGCCGTGCTCAACCCTCCGTCGAGCAGCCGGTAGCGCATCGCCAGCATGGCGCGGCCTTCGGCCTGCGACGTCCCCAGAGACGGGTTTCGATAGTTCTTCGACTCCGACTCCACCTCGAGATTGACCTTCGGCATCACCGAGGCCCGCTGGATCTCGAGCTCCTTGCGGATCGACCGATTGGTCATGTCCATGGCGCCGAGACGCGGATTGTTGGCCAGGACCCGGGCGACCGCGTCGTCAGGCGTGCGGGGCAGGAAGGCCTTGAGTGTGGGTGGCGGCAACAGCTTTCCGGGCCGCAGCTGCGTCAGGCGCTCGAACTGGTCCTCCGCCCCCAGCAGCTGCAACGAGATGTCGGACCGGATGGCCCGGACATCGATGAGGCGCGCGGTGACGCGGCTGACATCGGCCGAGCTGGCCTGCCCTTCCCGGCCATGGGCCGTGATCACCCGCAGCAGGTTCTCATGCGACGCGATTGTCTCATCCACATGGGTCAGAAGGGCGCGGTGCTCAAGCATGCGCAGATAGGTCAGCGTGGTCTTGTGCGCGACCTCCTCGGCCTTGTCGCGCAGCTTCATCTTCTCGCTGTCGCGCAGCAGTTGCGACCGCTCGATGTCGGAGCGGGTCGCACCGAAGTCGTAGACGAGCTGTCGCAGGATGAGACCGCCGTCGACACGGCCATCGGTACTGCGGTTGGAGACGGTCGGCATCGGGACGATGACACCCTGATAGCTGCCGGAGAAGTTGCCGCCGGCGGCGATCCGAAGGTCGGCGCTGGGATAGAGCGCAGCTTCGGAGATGTTCACCCCGGCCCTGGCCTCACGGATCCGGGCCTCGTTCACCCGCAGCTCCGGATAGGTCATCAGGGCGGCAGCGACGGAATCCGCCAGTTTCAGTGTGACTGGCCGCCGCGCCGGGTTGACGTCCGGAGCCTGGGCCAGGAGCGCGACAGACGCGCCGGGCATCGCGTCGCGCAGTTCGGGTGGAATCGCCAGATCCCTGCTGCCAGGCTCCCGGCCGCCCGCGCGGGCCGCAGGGTCCCAGCCGGGCTCGGGTAGAGTGCCCGGCACGGCCGCGACAGACGCGAGCGTGCCGGTCGTCGCGGGTTCGGCACACGGCATGGGCGGGCCATACTCGACCGGTCGCTGCTCGCAGGCAGCCGACAGCTCAGGCTTGGGGCCGCCGCCGGCGAGCTGGCAGCCGCCAAGGCTGATGATCGCCATGGCGCCCAGCCAGACAGACAGCAGGGCCCGTCCGCCCGAACGGGCGGTCGTCATCCTGCCAGTCTCCCTACGCACGCGGAGCATCCAAAGTCCCGGTTGGTGGAACTCTTAACCAACTGGGATAAGACGGGGTTAACCTTGATATTCCGTAAATTTTCTGCGCCGGATGATCTGTTTACGCACGGGTAGGCACCCGTCGGCAGGCTTGGACATGAGTGAACCTCATTCATCAATCGTCCGAAAACTTCGATTTGATTTCAGCGATGAAGACCGGCACCTGAAGGTGAGAAGGGGAAACGCTGCCATGCAAAACCGTCGAACGGTTGTCGCCGCCTGTGTGTCAGCGCTGGCCGCTCCGCTGCTCGGCACCAGAGCCTCCGCACAGGCCTGGCCGAGCCGCAATCTCTCCCTGATCGTCCCGTTCACGCCGGGAGGATGAACGGATATTCTCGCGCGACTGCTCGGCCAAAAGCTTCAGGAATCCCTGGGCCGCAGCGCGATCGTCGAGAGCCGGCCTGGCGCCGGCGGCTCCATCGGCTCGGACAAGGTCGCCAAGGCCGCGCCCGACGGGCACACCCTGCTCATGGGCCATATCGGCACGCTCGCCGTGAACCCCGGCATCTATCCGAAGTTGTCCGACGATCCGCTGCGCAGCTTCGCGCCCGTCAGCCTCATCGCAAGGGTCCACAACGTGCTGGTGGTCACCCCGGACCTCCCGGTCCGCAGCGTCGCCGGCCTTATCGCGCTGGCGCGCGCCCGGCCGGGCGCGCTGAACTATGCCACGGGCGGCAATGGCAGCGCGGCCCACATCGCCACGGCCGCGTTTGCCGACGCCGCCGGCCTGAACCTGGTGCATGTGCCCGACCGGGGGACCGCCCCGGCCGTGCAGGACCTGCTTGGCGGGCGCATCCAGATCATGCTCACCGGCGCGCCGGTGGTGCTGCCGCTGGCCCAGGCCCGGCAGCTCAGGGCGCTCGGCGTGTCGGGCGAGCGCCGGCTGGCGGCCGCGCCCGAGATCCCGACGATCGCCGAGGCCGCCCTGCCCGGCTTCGAGGCGTCCCAGTGGTACGGGATCGTCGCCCCGGCCGGCACGCCTGAGCCCGTCGTCGACCGGCGCAACGCCGCAATCCGTGCCGCCTTTGCCGATCCGGCCGTTGCCGCAAGGCTTGAGCAGGAGGGTGCCGAGGTGTGGACGTCGACGCCCGCCGAATTCCGCACCCTCATCGAGACCGAGATCGCCCGCTGGGGCGCGCTGATCCGCCGGGCCGGCATCCGCGCCGAGTGAACCTGCTTGCTGCAGTGCGAAAAACGTGGCAACGGCAGCAAGGGGTCGCTGCCGCGCGGACCACGCCGTCACGGCGGGCGCAGTGGCCACCGCATCGGAGGCCCGGATGTTTCCCGACAGGTTGAAGGCTGGCTACCGCGCATTCGCCAATGGCCGTTTCGCCGAGGAGAGCACCCGCTACGCGAACCTCGCGGAGATCGGGCAGAAGCCCGAGATCATGGTGGTGGGCTGCGTCGATTCCCGCGTTTCGCCCGAGGTGATCTTCGACGCTTCACCCGGCGAACTGCTGGTCGTCCGCAACGTTGCCAATCTGGTGCCGTGCTACGAGCCCGACCGGGACAGCCAGCATGGCACCAGCGCCGCGCTCGAGTTCGGCGTGCAGGCGCTGCGGGTCAAGCACATCGTCGTGCTCGGACACGCCCAGTGCGGCGGCATCCGCGCCTTTGCGGATGAGAGCCAGCCGCTGTCACCCGGCGATTTCATCGGCCGCTGGATGTCGCAGATTGCTCCCGCCGCCGAGGCGATCGGCCCCCGCAAAGGCCGCGGCGAAGACTATCTCCGCCAGCTCGAATTCGCCTCGGTCGAGCTCAGCCTGCAGAACCTGATGACCTTCCCCTGCGTCAGCACGCTGGTCGGGCGCGGCAAGCTGCACCTGCACGGCGCCTATTTCGGCATCGCCTCCGGCCGCCTGCTGCTGCGCGACCCCGAGACCGGCCGCTTCGAGCCGGTGCGCGACGGCGTGCCGGAGCGGATCGGCATGATCCGCTGCGACGACGACTAGAGCATCTTCCGCCAGGTGGACACCGGTTGGCGGACAAAGATGCTGCAAAAACAAGGAACTGGAGCGGATGACCTGATGCAATTGGGTCGTCGGCTCTAGCCCGGCCTGCCGGTCCCCAGATCGGCCATGACACGCGCGGCCAGCGCACGGCCGCTGTCGAAGGCTGCCTCGACCCGACCGCCCAGGCACCAGTCGCCGCACGCACCCAGGAGCGCCGTCCCGTCCCACAGGCACGGCAGTCCGGCAGCCTGCTCGACCAGCGCATAGCGCCAGCGGTGCGCGACCGCCTCGTCGGCGGCCACCGGCCCCGCCAGCTGCCGCAGCCGGTCCATCAGCAAGGCTGCGACCGTGTCGGCGGGTTGCTCGAGGTGGGCCCGCGACCAGGCCGGCGACGCATGCGCGATGGCCGTCTCCGGCCCCGCGCTGCGTCCCGGCTTCGATGACCCGCGAGCCACCCAAGCGATGACGGCGTCGTCCGGCGTCATCAGGTCCGGCAGGCCGGCAAGCCCGTCACCCCCCACCAGCAGCAGCGCCCAGCACGGCGCGTAGACCGGCTCCACCACCGGCCAGGCGACGCCGGTTTCCCCGACAAGCGGTCCAACCTGCGGCCATGGCACGGCCAGCACGACGGCATCGAACCGCGGCGCCTCCCCGTCCGGCCGGTCGGCGGTGGCCAACGACCAGCCACCGTCACGGCGCACGATCCGTGTCACCGTGACCCCGGTGGTCACCGCCAGCCCATGGGCAAGCGCATGCGCCGGCGCCGTCATCCCCGGAACGCCGACATAAGCCGGGCCGGACCGCCCGACGGCCACGGGCGCGTCCCAGCTTGCGATCGTTGCAGCCGAAAGCCAGTCCGCCACCTGCGCCCGGAAGTCCGGTCCGTGCGCCGTGAAGTACTGAGCGCCGTGGTCGATCCCAGCGCCCATGCGCCGGGTCGCGATGCGGCCACCGACACCCCGGCCCTTGTCGAACACCGCCACTGAAAGTCCGGCATCGGTGAGACGGCGCGCACAGGCGAGGCCCGCGATGCCAGCCCCGATGACGGCGACGGATGCCGGATTGCTCATGTCCTGTCCTCGCCTGTTCCGGCCCTGGGTCCATGTCCGGCCCGCCGGCCGGCGGGCCTGTCCGACCCCTTGGCCGGCCCGCGGGCGGGCGTGCGCGCCCAGGCGGCCGCTGCATCCGCCCCCCGCAGGCCGAGCCAGATCACATGCCGGGCGCCCTTGCCGCGACCGTTGGCATGGACGCGGACCTCCTCGACGGCCAGGCCGGAATCGCCGAGGCGCCGCGCAAACCCGGGGTCGGGATGGGCCGACCACACCGCCAGCACGCCGCCGCCGCGCAGCGCGGCCCGGGCCATGCCAAGGCCGACATGTCCGTAGAGCCCGTCATTGGCCGCGTGCGTCATCGCCTCGGGACCATTGTCGACGTCGAGCAGCACCGCGTCCCAGCGCCCGGGCTCGGCGCGCATCAAGGCGCCGACATCGCCGACATGCACCCACACCCGGGGATCATCGAGACTGCCGGCAAACAGCTCCGCCATAGGGCCACGCGCCCAGGCCACCACGGCCGGGACAAGCTCGGCAACCACCACCGTCGCGCCGGCCGGCAGCATAGACAGCGCTGCGCGCAGCGTGAACCCCATGCCGAGGCCGCCGATCAGGATCCGCGGGGCCGGCCGCCCGGCCAGCCGGGCAATGGCCAGCGTGGCCAGCGCCTCCTCCGAGCCGCTGAGGCGGCTGTTCATCAGCTCGGCGGTGCCCAGCCGGATGGAGAACTCGCGGTCCCGCCGCAGCAGCCGCAGCGAGGCCGTATCGCCGGGGACCGCGGCGGTGTCGAGCAGCTCCCAGGGGATCATTGCGGCCTCCCGCCAAGGCAACACGCCGTATCGGCGCCCGGCGCGATCGCCTCGTAGCCCTTCGGGCGGCGCCCGTCTACCGCCGGCCCGGCGGGACGGCCGCTCAGCGCCCGGCCGTGGCGGCCACATAGGTGGCCAGCCCCTCGGCGAGCCGGTCGTGAACGGTCCGGAGCACCGGATCGTGGCGGAGATCCTCGTGCAGGACGAGCCACATCTCGAGCCTGTAGCTGACGGCGTCCCGCATCACCGGCACCAGCGCCCAGTCCCGCGCGAGCCCGGCCTGGCAGGCACCGATCCCGACCCCGGCCCGCAGCGCGGCCAGCATGGCGAGTTCATTGTCGCAGCGCACCTGGAACAGGTCGCGTGTCACCGGCCGCCCGCCGAAGCTCGCCCCGCGGGCGACGAGATCGTCCCGGTCGAAGCCCAGCATCGTGTGGCGGCCAAGGTCCTCTGGGCCAGACGGCAGCCCGTGCCGGGCAGCGTAGTCGGGACTGGCGAACAGGCCGATCCGCACCGTGCCGATGCGCCGCGCCAGCAGCGCCGCCTGCACCGGGCGCACCATCCGCACCGCGATGTCGGCATCGCGTCGCAGCAGGTCTTCGCTGCGGGCGCCGAGCACCAGCTCCAGCTCGATGCCGGGATGATCGTCCCGCAGGCCCCTCAGGATCGGCGGCAGCACTTCGGCGCCCACCACGGTGCTGGCCGCGATGCGGACCGTGCCGCGCCCGCCGCCCGCAGCCCCTGTGGCCGCACGCGCCAGCGCCGCGGCGGCCGCCTCCATCGCCTCGGCATGCGGCAGCAGCGCCACCGCTCCGCCGGTCGGCACCAGCCCGCCGGGAGAGCGGGTGAACAGCGCGAGCCCGAGCGCCTGCTCGAGCGCGTCGACATGCCGCCCGATCGTCGGCTGGGTCGTGCCGAGCACCCGGGCGGCACCCGAGAGGCTGCCCTGCCGGGCCACGGCCAGGAACGCCCGCATCAGGCTCCAGTCGGGATCAGCGGGGCGACCAGACATGCCAGCTCCTTCGGATCATACAAATTCGAATAGCCATTGCACGAAGATCAACGATTTCCAATAGCGTGGCTGTGTGGGACCGTTCGCCATCAGGAATGGAGATCGCCATGAGCATCCCACGTCTCACCCCTTCGCCCGGCACGCACCATGCGCTGGTGCTGGGCGCTACAGGCAGCCTTGGCGGCGCCCTGTCGGCGGGACTGCTGGCCCGCGGCTGGACGGTGACGGCGCTGTCGCGCACGCCCGCCACAGCCGCGGCCGCCTGCCCCGGCCCGATCCACTGGTATCAGGGCGATGCCCTGCGCCCCGAGGACGTCCTAGCCGCGGCGCAGGGT
Organism: Methylobacteriaceae bacterium; assembly: GCA_040380755.1. Classification (GTDB taxonomy): domain Bacteria; phylum Pseudomonadota; class Alphaproteobacteria; order Rhizobiales; family Beijerinckiaceae; genus Alsobacter. The sequence continues at coordinate 10,001 of JBEIIL010000044.1, forward strand.
GCCGCCCTGATCGTGCATGCGGTCAATCCGCCCGGCTATCGCGACTGGCGCGGCCTCGCAATCCCGATGCTGGCCCACTCCATCGCCGCCGCCGCGGCGACCGGGGCCCGCTTACTGTTTCCCGGCAATGTCTACAATTTCGGGCCCGATGCCGGGTCCGTGCTGGCGGAGGGTGCGCCGCAAAATCCCCTCACCCGCAAGGGCAAGGTCCGCGCCGACATGGAGGCGATGCTGCGCCAGGCCGCGGGCTGGGGCACGCGCAGCCTCGTGGTCCGCGCCGGCGATTTCTTCGGCCCGGGCGTGACCCAGTCCTGGTTCGCCCAGCTGATCGCCAAGACAGCGCGCGCACCGCGGCCCCGCATCACCTATCCGGGCGGCGACCCGCAGGCCGGCCATGCCTGGGCCTATATGCCCGACCTCGCCGAGACGACGCTGCGCCTCGTCGACCGCGAGGCCGATCTGCCGGCCTTCGCCGATTTCCACTTCGGCGGCCATTGGGTCGCGCCGGGCCTGGAGATGGCCCATGCGGTGCGCGACGCCATCGGCCGGCCGGATCTGCCGGTCCGGATCATGCCCTGGTGGCCGCTGGCTCTCGCCGCACCCTTCGCGACGTTCCCGCGGGAAGCGCTCGAGATGCGCTACCAGTGGTCGCAACCCCAGCGGCTCGACAACCGCAAGCTCCTCGCCCTGCTCGGCGAGGAGCCGCATACGCCGCTGGCCGCCGCCGTTCGCGGAGCCCTCCGCCTGCCGCCGGCAGCAGCTTTGGCGGCCCCCCTCCCCGTTGCCGCATGACCACCCATCAGGGGACCAAGCCAATGTCTGCGATCCCCGTCCCCGGACGCGTTGCCGTGTCCACCTCCCTGCCCGCCGTCACCACGCCCCGGCTCGTGGCCGGGCTCGCCATCCTGCAGGTCGCCCTCTTTGCCGTCCCGATGGTGGTGCTGGGCCGCGCCATCGGCTGGCCGGCCAGTCTGCGACTGCCGGCCTCGGAGGCGCTGCCCCTCGTCGCCGCCAACCTGCAGGCGGTGCTTGTCGGCTACTGGGCTTACCTGCTGGTGTCGGTGGCGATGGTGCCGCTGGCCTTCGCCCTGCGGTCGCTGGCTGCCGAGCATGGCCGCAGTGGCCCGATGATCGACACCCTGGCGTTCCTCGGCGCCGCCGCCGGTATCCTGAAGACGCTGGGCATCGTCCGCTGGCTCTCGGCGATGCCGGCACTCGCCACCGCCCATGCCGGCGCGGATGCGGCCGGGCGCGCCACCATCGAGACCGCCTATCTGGCGCTGGCCTCCGGGGCGTCGAGCACGAGGACATAATCGCGCGGCGCCTCCTGGGCGTTCGTGGCGCCGTCGTCTGAGAGCGGCCGCACGCCCGAATAGGTCCACACCACGTCCTCGCGGTGGATCGGCGCGCTGAAATACTCGCTGGCCGCCGCGCACAGATAACCGATCTCGGTCTCGCTGGCGGCCACCGTCCGCGGATCGCCGCGGTAATCCGTATCGGTCGTGCCGATCAGGGTGAAATCGCGCTCATACGGGATCGCGAAGATGATCCGGCCGTCGGCATTCTGGAAAATGTAGCAGCGGTCATGGTCGTAGAGCTTGCGCACGACGATGTGGCTGCCCTGCACGCGGCGGACGCCGGCGCCCGCATTTGGCGCGCACCACCCTGGTCAGGACATCGGCCACCCACCTCGCGCTCGGTCAGCGCCTCGCGCACCAGCCTGAACTTGTAGTGCTCGAGATAACGCAGCCCGCCATGGATGAGCTTTGTCGAGGCCGAGGAGGTCGCGCCGGCAAGGTCGCCCTGCTCGTAGAGCGCCACGGAGGCACCCCGGCCGGCCGCATCCCGTGCGATGCCGCAGCCATTGACGCCGCCACCGATCACCGCGATGTCGAAAACCGCGCTCACGCCGCAGACGCCGCCATCCCGGGAGGTTCTAACCGAACCGACGGAGCGGCGGCAGGCCCCCGTTTCGAAAATCGGGCGTCCGGCAATCGTGACGCAGGACGGCCGCACCCAGGCGAAGATCGCTCACGGTGTGGCGTCAGGCACCAGCTCGGCCACCGGCTCCCCCGCCTCGGCCGCGGCGTCGAGTGCGGCCCAGTCGGCCTCGTCGATGCGGTGAAACACGACCCGGTCGCCCGGCGACAGCAGGAACACCGGGTCGCGCCCGGGGTGGTAGGTCCGCACCGGCGTGCGCCCGAGCAGGTGCCATCCGCTGGGAGCGGCCAGGCACTGAACTGCAGCCTGCACGCCGCCGATCGAGATCGTGCCGGGCGGCGTCACCAGCCGCGGATCATCGCGGCGCGGCGTCGCGATGCTCTGGTCGAGACCACCCAGGTAGGAAAAGCCCGGCAGGAAGCCGATCATGTAGACGCGGTAGTCGCCCGCCGCATGCCGGGCCACGACCTCGTCCGGCGTCAGGCCATGCCGCCTGGCGACGTCCTCGAGGTCGATCCCGAACGCGCCGCCATACACCACGGGAATGCGCCAGCGGCGCCCGGCTGCCGGAAGGGCGGGGGCCGACGCGGCAAGCCCCAGCAGCAGTTCCGCCACTGCGTCGAAGCCGATGGCGACGGGGTCGTAATGCACCATCAGCGACCGGTAGGTCGGCACCGCCTCGACAAAGCCGGCAAACGGCGCACCTGTCAGGGCCGCGTCGAGCGCCAGCACACGGTCGTTCAGCGCCGCGTCGACGGTGTCGCCGAACTCGACGGTCACGGCGCTGTCGCCGCAGGGCAGGATGCGGGGCGGGGGATCGGTGGTCATCGGCAACGGGCCAGCGGCAGGACGGCAGACGAAAGCATCAACGCGGCGCCGCGTCCAATCCACAGGCGCGATGCGTGGCCATAACCGCGGCTTATCGATTGCAGCCGATGCATCAGGCGCCTGTCAGGCATCGGTTCCGTCACGGCGCGCCTGGTCCGCCGTCGCGACCTCCACGGCGATCCGCGCCACTGCCTCGGCGGCCGTGCCGGAGGGGGTCAGCGGCCAGCTTGCCGTGAAGGCGAGGTCCGGCATCGGGAACGGGGTCTCCACCACCCGCAGCCCGCCCGATACCACCTCCTCCCGCGCGATGGCAGGGGGAATGGCCGCAATGCCCATGCCCTGCATCGCCATCCGCACCACCGGCGACAGCGACGCGCTGGCATGCAGACGCAGTGGCGGCAGGTCCGGCCGCGCAAACAGCTGGCGGACGGTGATGTAAGGCAGGGTCCGGCGCGAGAATGTGATGATCGGGTGCGCCGCCAGCGCAGCAAGCGGCACCGGCCCCGCCGGCAACGGCAGGTCCGGGCTCGCCAGGAACCCCATCGGAAACCGACACAGCGCCTGGTTGCGGATCGACGGCGCGCTAACCGGTCCGAGAAGGAAGGCGAGGTCGATCTCCTGCGCCACCAGCCGGTCGCGCAGATTGGGCGAGATATCGACGTCGATCTCCAGCGCCAATTGCGGGTGGGCGGCATAGACCCGCGACATCAGGTCGGGCAGCCAGGTGTGGACGATCGTCTCCGACACGCCGAGCCGGAGCGTGCCGCGCACGACGTTGCTCTCCCCCATCGCCAGCCGCATCTCGCTGCGCAGGCTGAGGACGCGTTCGGCATAACCCAGCAGCTCCCTGCCCTTCTCGGTGGTGTTCACCGAACGGCTGCGCCTGTCGAGCAGGCGAACGCCCATCTCGGCCTCGAGCTGGGCGATCCGTTGCGAGATCGCCGGCTGGGTGGTGTTCAGCTTGGCAGCAGCGCCGCGGAAGCTGCCCAGCGTCGCCACCCACACGAAGGTCTCCAGCGAACGGAAATCAAGCATCGGAGTCCTATGCGATAAATTCTGCTTATCGCACTACATCCGAAACGGCGATTGGACACAATGAGCGGGCGCCCGCCATGCTGCGTCAACGCTTGCGGAGCCTCCGCCCATGACTGCGCGCCCATGACTGCGCCCACCGCTGTCCCGCTGCCCGCGACCGGCCCCACGGCCTCGCCCCATGCCGTCCGGCTCGCCGCCCGCTCGGGCGTGCTGGACGGGCCGACATCCGGCCGCTCCCATGGCTACGTGCAGGGTAATCTGGCCGTTCTGCCTGCGGCTTTCGCGGGCGATTTCCTGCGCTTCTGCACCGCCAACCCGAAACCCTGCCCGGTGATCGGCATCTCCGAGCCCGGCCAGACGGCAATGCCGGAGCTCGGTTTCGACCTCGACATCGCCACTGATATCCCGCGCTACCGCGTCTGGAAAGACGGAGAGCTGGTCGACGAGCCGCAGGATGCCCGCAGCTGGTGGCGCGACGATCTCGTCGCCTTCGTCATCGGCTGCTCGCACTCCTTCGAGGAGGCGTTGATCGAGGATGGCCTGGCGATCCGCCATGTCGACCAGGGCACGACCGTGCCGATGTACCGCACCAGCATCGCCTGTACGCCGGCGGGCCGGTTTGCCGGGCCGCTGGTGGTGTCGATGCGGCCCTTCACGCCGGCAGATGCGATCCGGGCGGTGCAGATCACCTCACGCTTCCCGGCTGTGCACGGTGCGCCCGTGCATCTCGGCCTGCCCGAGGCGATCGGCATCGCGGATATCGACCGGCCCGATTTCGGCGAACCGTCGCCGGTCAGGGCGGGGGAACTACCGGTTTTCTGGGCCTGCGGGGTCACGCCGCAGGCCGTCATCGCCGCCGCACGGGTGCCGTTTGCCATAACCCATGCGCCGGGGCGTATGATCGTCACCGACCTGCGCAACAGCAGGCTGGCGGCGCTCTGACCGGGAGGGATCCGGCCGGGTGCCGTTCTTGCATTGGCGTCAACGAGTCCGCGGCGGCCGCGACCGCCCGGTGTCACAGGGGACCACCATGAACCGCAGACAGACCCTTCTCGCCGGCCTCTTCGCCAGCCTGCTGGCCTCGACCGCCGGTACCGCCCTCGCCCAGGCTCCCAAGGAGGTGGTGATCGGCGCCATCTACCCGATGTCGGGCTCCAGCGCCCAGGTCGGCGTCGATGCCCGCCACGCGCTCGAGACCGCCGCCGACCTCATCAACAACGACTATGATTTCGACCTGCCGGGCGCCAAGGGAGCGGGCATCGCCGGTCTCGGCGGCGCCAAGATCCGGCTCGTCTTCGCCGACCACCAGGCCGACCCGCAGAAGGGCCGGGCCGAAGCCGAGCGCATCATCACCCAGGACAAGGTCGCCGCCATCATCGGTGCGTTCCACTCCTCGGTGTCGGCCACCGTCAGCCAGTCGGCCGAGCGCTACCAGGTGCCCTACGTGGCCGCCGACTCGTCGTCGCCGAGCCTGCACCGCCGCGGCCTGAAGTACTTCTTCCGGCCCGCCGCCCATGACGAATTCTTCTCGGCAGCGATGTTCGACTTCCTCGACGGGCTGAAGGCCAAGGGCCAGAAGATCGAGACCATCGCGCTGTTCTACGAGGACACGATCTTCGGCACGGACAGCTCCAACGTGCAGCGCAAGCTGGCAGCCGAGCGCGGCTACAAGGTCGTGGCCGACGTCAAGTACCGCGCCAACACGCCCTCGCTCACCGCCGAGGTGCAGCAGCTCAAGACCGCCAATGCCGACGTGTTGATGCCGTCGAGCTACACCACCGACGGCATTCTCCTCATCAAGACCATGGGCGAGCTCGGCTACAAGCCCAAGGCGATCGTCGCCCAGGCCGCGGGCTTCTCCGAGAAGGCGCTGTTCGACGCGGTCGGCGACAAGCTCGACGGGCTGATTTCGCGCGCGAGCTTCTCGCTCGACATGGCCGCCAAGAAGCCGATGATCGAGAAGATCAACGCGATGTTCAAGGCGCGCTCGGGCAAGGACCTGAACGACAACACCGCCCGCGAGCTGATGGCGCTGATCGTGCTTGCCGATGCCATCAACCGCGCCAAGTCGGCAGAGGGCCCGGCGATCCGCGACGCGCTGGCCGCCACCAGCATTCCCGGTGCCCGCACGATCATGCCCTGGAAGGAAGTGAAGTTTGGCGAGGACGGCCAGAACGTCAACGCCGACCCGGTGCTGCTGCAGTACGTTGGCGGCAATTTCGTCACCATCTTCCCCGAGCAGGTGGCGGTGAAGGCCGCCAAATGGCCGATGAACTGACCTGAGGCCGGTTTCCGCTCGCCCCGCCCCGTTCCCCGGACCAAGCCCGCATGACCGCACAGACCCTGCTGCAGATTCTCGCGAGCGGCCTTCTCATGGGCCTGATCTACGCCCTGATCGCAGCCGGGCTGTCGCTCATCTTCGGGCTGATGGACGTGGTCAACTTCGCACATGGCGAGTTTCTCATGCTCGCCATGTACATCACCTTCGGGCTGGTGCTGTTCGTCGCCATCGATCCCGTCCTTCTCACGCCGGTCATCGCGGCGTCGATGTTCGTGGTCGGCGCCACCGCCTATCTGGGCGTCGTCCGCTATGCCATGCGGGTGAAGGCCAATGTCGGCATGGTGCAGATCTTCGCCACCTTCGGCCTCGCCATCGCCATCCGCGGTCTCGCCCAGTTCTTCTTCACGCCGGACTTCCGGTCGATCCCCAACACATGGCTGGGCGGCCGCACCGTCGAGATCGGCGGCGTGTTCCTGCCGCTGCCGCAACTGTGGGGCGCCGCCATCTCGGTGGCGGCGTTCGTCGGCCTGTGGCTGCTCATCGGCCGCACCGACTTCGGCAGGGCGCTGGAGGCGACGCGCGAGGATGCCGGCGCAGTGGCGCTGGTCGGCATCGACAAGAACCGCGTGTTCACGCTGGGCTGGGGGCTCGGCGCCGGGCTCGTCGGGCTCGCCGGCGCGGTGATGGCGATCTTCTACTACATCCACCCCGATGTCGGCGGCCCCTTCGCGCTGATCGCCTATGTGACGGTGGCGCTGGGAGGCTTCGGCAGCATCTTCGGGGCGCTGGCCGCCGGCATCATCGTCGGCCTCGTCGAGGCGCTGTCCACCACCTTCATGCCCCCGGCGCTGAAGGCGCTGGGCATCTACGCGGTCTACATGGCCGTGGTGCTGGTCCGCCCGCGCGGACTGTTCGGGAATCTCTGACATGAGCCAGCCGCAGGCCACCGGGCAAAACCCGGGGCACGACGCCGCCTTCCACGCCCGCCGTCGCCGCCAGCTGGTGCTGGCCGCGTCCATCGCCGCCGTCGTCGCCGTGCTGCCCTTTGGCGTCCGTGACGTCTACCTGCAGAACATTCTCGTGCTGACGCTGATGTATGCGGCGCTGTCCCAAAGCTGGAACATCCTTGGCGGCTATTGCGGCCAGATCTCGCTCGGGCACGCGATCTATTTCGGCCTCGGCGCCTATGTGGCGACGATCCTCTACACCCGCTACGGGATCCTCCCCTGGTTCGGCATGCTGGTCGGCGGCGGCATGGCGGCGGCGCTGGCGCTGGCGCTGGGCTATCCGTTCTTCCGGCTGAAGGGGCATTACTTCTCCATCGCCACCATCGTGGTGGCGGAGGCGGCGCTGCTGCTGGTGCTCAACTGGGACTGGGCCGGCGGTGCGCTCGGCATCCAGATCCCGGCCGGCAAGGACAGCTGGGCGAGCCTGCAGTTTGGCCGCGACAAGCTGCCCTATATCTGGTTCGCCCTCGGCCTGGCCTGCGTCACCTGGTACGCCACCTGGCTGATCGAGGACTCCCGCTGGGGCTACTGGTGGCGGGCGGTGAAGGACAATCCCGAGGCGGCCGAGAGCCTCGGCGTCGTCGTGTTCCGTTCCAAGATGGCGGCCGCCGCCATCTCGGCCTTCTTCACCGCCATCGGCGGCTCGTTCTACGCAATGTTCGTCTCCTACATCGACCCCGACAGCGTGATGAGCTTCCATTTCTCGCTGCTGATGGCACTGCCGGCGGTGCTGGGCGGCATCGGCACCCTGTGGGGGCCAGCCTTAGGCGCCGCCGTGCTGATCCCGCTGACGGAGCTCACCCGCAGCTATGCGGGCGGATCGGGCAGCTGCATCGACCTCATCATATACGGCGTGCTCATCATGGTGATCGCGCTCGCCCGCCCCGAGGGCCTGGTCAGCCTGCTGCGCCGCGCCCCGGCCCGCCCGGCCGCCACGCCCGTGCCGGGAGCCGCCGCATGAGCGCGCTTCTGGAGGTCAAGTCCATCACCCAGCGCTTCGGCGGACTGGTCGCCAACAGCGACGTCAGCATGGAGGTCCACCAGGGCGAGATCCTCGGGCTGATCGGGCCGAACGGCGCCGGCAAGTCGACGCTGTTCAACCTCATCGCCGGCGCCTTCCCGCCCACCCAGGGGCGGATCCTGTTCAACGGCGAGGACATCACCGGGCTCGACGGCCCGGCCCGCTGCGCCCGCGGCATCGCCCGCACGTTCCAGGTGGTGCGCAGCTTCGAGAGCATGTCGGTGATCGAGAATGTCCTCGTCGGCGCCCTGGTGCGCAGCGCCAGTGCCCGCGAGGCCCGGCGCAAGGCGCATGCGGTGCTGGAGTTCACCGGCCTCGATGGCCGCGCCGACGCGCCCGCGGTCGACCTGACGCCGCCCGAGAAGCGCCGGCTGGAAATGTCCCGCGCGCTGGCGACCGAGCCGAAGATGCTGCTGCTCGACGAGGTGATGACCGGCCTGACCCCGATCGAGGCGCAAAAGGGCGTCGAGCTGGTGCGCCAGATCCGCGCCAGCGGCGTGACGGTGGTGATGGTCGAGCACGTCATGGAGGTGGTGATGCCGCTGGTCGACCGGGCCGTGGTGCTGCATCTCGGCAAGGTGCTGGCCCAGGGCCTGCCGCGCGACATCGTCCGCGACGAGGCGGTGATCGCCGCCTATCTGGGGGACCGCCACCGTGCTGCTTGAGGTTGCGGGCATCACCACTGCCTATCAGGGGCTTGTGGCCATCGCCGACGTTTCGGTCGACGTGGCGCAGGGCGAGATTGTCGTCGTCGCGGGCGCCAACGGCGCGGGCAAGTCGACGCTGCTGAAATCCATTGCCGGCCAGGAGCGGCCGCGCAGCGGCACCGTCTCGTTCGACGGCAAGCGCATCGAAGGCCAGCCCGGCCACGCCATCACGGCGATGGGCATCGCCTATGTGCCGGAGAACCGGCGCCTATTTCCGCGGCTGAGCGTGCGCGACAATCTCCGCCTCGGCAGCTATCTGCACCGCGCCAGGGCCGACAGGGATGCGCCGCTCGAGCAGGTCTTCACCCTGTTCCCGCGCCTGCAGGAGCGGCTCGACCAGCTCGCCGGCACCCTGTCGGGCGGCGAGCAGCAGATGCTCGCCATCAGCCGCGCGCTGATGACGCGCCCGCGCCTGCTGATGCTCGACGAGCCGTCGCAGGGCATCATGCCCAAGCTCGTGGACGAGATCTTTGAGGCCGTCGTCACCATCCGCAAGGCCGGGCTAACGATCCTGCTTGTCGAGCAGCGGCTGGCCGAGTGCCTCGCCATCGCCGACCGGGCCTTCATCCTCAAGACCGGCCGCGTCGTCATGGCCGGCACTGCCGCCGAGATCGCCGCGGATCCCAGCATCCGCGCCGCCTATCTGGGAATCTGAAGGCCGCGCCGGTCGCTTAGAGCATTATCCCGCCAGTTGGACACCGGTTGGCGGACAAAGATGATGCACAATCAAAGAGCTAGAGCGGCATCGCCATGGCGCGCGCCGCAAAGGCGCTGGCCATCATGCCGAACACGAACAGCGGCACGCCAAAGCCGCTGTACCAGATCGCCTTCTCCACCGGTGCCCGCAAGAACACCCGCATCATCAGGAGCTGCGCGGACAGGAACGCCGCCACGATAGCGGCCTGGAGCGGATGCCCCCACGCCAGCAGCAGCCCGATCACCACCACCTGCGGCGCCGCCATGATGGCGCAGGCCGCCTTTGCTGCACCGTCGGCGCCCAGCAGCACCGGCAGCGAGTTGATGCCCATCTGCTGGTCGCCCTTGATTGCCTTGAAGTCGTTGAGCGTCATGATGCCATGGGCACCGACGCTGTAGAGGAACGCCAGGATCAGCACCGGCGCCGGCGGCAGCGCGCCGCCCAGCATCGCCGCAGCGCCCGTCACCCAGGCCAGCCCCTCATAGGAGAATCCGCAGGCGGCGTTGCCGAGCCAGCCATTCTGCTTCAGCCGAAACGGCGGCGCGCTGTAGGCCCAGGCCAACACCAGCCCGATGGCGGCCGAGACCAGCACCCAGGTGCCCAGCGTCGCAGCAACCGCCAGCGACAGCACGGTCCAGATGCCCGCGATGTAGAGTCCCCAGCGGCCCGGAATGCGGCCGGACGGGATCGGCCGGTGCGGCTCGTTGATGGCGTCGACGTCGCGGTCGTACCAGTCGTTGATCGCCTGGCTCATGGCGCACACCAGCGGGCCCGCCAGGATGATGCCCGTCAGCGCCACCGTCCAGTTCGCCGTGATCGACGCGCCCGACGACACCACCCCGCAGGCGAAGGCCCACATCGGCGGAAACCAGGTGATCGGCTTCAGGAGCTCGAGCACCGCCGACGGCGCCGGATAAGCCAGGTCACCGGGCCGACCCGATCCGGCTGGCGGGCTGGGTTGGCGCTGTTGGGGGATGGCAGAACTCACGGCTGGCGACCTTCCTGCACCGGTAACCGGGTAAGTTTGGTCCAGCCGTCCTGACACTGCAAGCTGTCAGGCGAAGGAGAACGGAGGCGTCGGACGGCGTGCCAATGCAGCCGCGAGGCAACGGGCCAGACGCCGCACGCCTGCTGTGCCCGTTCAGAACAGATGGATGAGCCCAGGCGCAAACAGGCCGATGGCCGCAAAGCCGAGGCCGGCGAGGCCGAGCGCACCGGCAACCCAGGCCAGCACCATGGCACCTGTGATGACGGTCGCCGAGGCCAGCACGATGGCGATCTGGAAGGCCGCCGAAGAGATTTCGAAGTCGTGATAACGCTTGTAGCTGATGTCGCGCCGGGCCTCGGCCTTCTTGGCGCGCTCCGACAGCTCGCGCCGGCCTTCGCCGGTCGCCGGCTCACTTTCCCACCGGTCGGCCGTGGCGCGCCAGGCCGTGATCTGCCGGGTGATGGCCTCGCGCGCAGGGCCCTCCGGCACGCCGTCGCGGGTCAGCGTCAGCTCCTCGCCGGCGGTTCGCACGACGGTCTGCCGGATTGTGCGGGCCTGGAAGAAGGCCCAGAGGTTCGAGGCTTCCACATTGGCGTTGATCGCATCGGTCTGGGCCGACTTCGCCATGGTCTCGGCGATGGCAAGCATCAGGGCAAAGACGGCGATCAGCAGCGCAATCTTCTTGTTCGAGGCATCGATATGGCCGTGGCCACCGGTCATGTGAGGCTCCAGGACGAGGCAAACTGCGGCGCCGGTGGTGCCTGATTTTGCACCATTCCACAAGCCGTCAGAGGCCGGGTTGTCGATCCCGTCCCGGCATGATCCACGCAGGCGTCGCAAGCCCCTGCATGCTGGCGATGGCGGGTTTGCCAGGTCAGGATCGGCAGAGCTGCGACGTTGTCGGTGCCGCGTTCACCATGGAAGAGGTTTGATGCGGTGGCCACCGATCAAGGGTCGCCGTCTGCCGACGCCGTCCGGTTGAAAAAAGAAGCGGTCCAAAGCTGGGCCAAAGCCACACTTCAGACATTGCAACGCCCCCTCCGGACCCGCAATAGTCTCCCATTGGGCCGTTCAGCCGGAGCATTTTGGTTCGGGACCGCTCATGTCGCCAGTCAGCGGAACCTCACGTGCTCGAATTCATCCCCGACGTCCAACGGCTCACCAGCATCTTCTCGCAAGCAACCGCGCCGACATTCTTTCTCGGCGCGGTGGCCGCGTTCGTCTCACTCATGTCTGGCCGCCTGTCGGCCGTCGTCAGTCGAATCCAGAGAGTGAACAAGATCACCGACGAGGATCAACACGTCGAATTGCGAAGCGACATCGACAGGCTACGCCGCCGCGCCCGGCTGCTCAGCAGGGGCATAGCGTCGTCCCTGCTCGCCGGGATTTTTGCCACCGTTTTGTTGGTGATCCTGTTTGCCAGCGAGTTCTTCGGGTTCAAATACGCCTTCGGCGCAGGCCTGCTGTTTGTCCTGGCGTCAGTCACGTTGGGCCTCGGTCTTGTCGACTTTTTCCGTGAGGCGAGGCTTGGCCTCGTCCAGGCAGACGAGCTCGAGTGATCGTCATCGCATGTCCGCCAGACGCGCCGATCAGGCCATCATGGACGACGAGGGGCTCACCGGGGCCGCCATCCGTCCCCTTGAGGACCATGTGGCGGGCAGAACGCTAAAACCGTCTGGAAAACGCGCCCTGGATGGGCGTCCCCCTGCTGAGTTATCGGACGGCTTCCGCCCCACCGGTCGGCGGGTTCGACGGATCGAGCCGTTGACTGTTCACTCCCATCAACTGCAAAATCGCGTGCAACACTGATCCTGTGAACAAGCACCGCAGTTTGACCCCTTTCGGCTCCGAAATGGGGGTCTGACGCAATTCTGGTGCAGGTTTGGGTCATGGCGCGCTCGCGCCGCCTGTGCAACGCTCATCCCGCGTTCCGTGATCAGTCCAACTGCGTCGATCTTGAACTCACGCCCAAACCGTCTCCGCTGCATGCGCCACCTCCGGCATCATGAAACACCTTTTCTCGGTGTCCACGAAACCGGCAGCAGGCCCTTCACCCACGAGTCCGGCCCGAAATGGTCAAGTGGCCCAATCACATAGGGGGTGAGCGTGGGCTTACCTGAAATGCTTTAGAGAGCAGGTTCTCTGTGCCTTCTCCAGCCGTCCTACAAGCGCGCCCATCTTGTTTAACGAGTATTGATGCTGGTTCATGAGCTTCTCGAGCTGCTGGCGTGCATCGGCCTGCGCGGCCCGAATGACCCCGGTATCGCCATATTTCTCGGCAATCTCTGCCCTGTACAGGACAACCGAGAGCTTGCCCATTACCAACAACTCGCTCGTGGTCACGTCAAAGCCAATGCTTTCGCGAGTACAAGCACAAAACTTGGGTATGGCGCTAGCCACCTTGGCCCTCACGACATAAGGGATTTTTCCTGAGAATCCCTCTTGCCGTGTCATGGTTCCATAAGCATGTTCGATATTGATTGCGCAAACCTGCTCGAAACTCGCGTCACGCGTTTGGTCTAATGTCGGAGACTGGGTTTGCGGCGGCTTGATAGGTTGCGCGACCACAACGGCACCGAGGACGATTGCGGCACCCGTCGCGACGATAATCAAAAGCTTCGTCGCCATCTCCCTACGATTTGACGAGGATGGCGCGCTACCTCCTGAAAAATGCTGAATGTTTTTTCGGCCAGCTCGTCTCACCCTTTGCGCAAGCATCGGTGCCGGCGCCGTGCAGCTGCGGCAGTCAAAGTGCAGCACCCGCGTGATCGTGCCGGCCGGCGAGCATCTCAACGCCCTGTTGGCCGCGATCCCGCGGCGCTCGACGGTCATCCTGACATCGTCCGACCGGACGCCCTGGACCTCGGACGGGTTCCGCGCCAGCTTCCGGAAGGCGTGTGCGCGCGCCGGGATCGCCGGGCTGACGTTCCATGATCTGCGCGGCACAGCCGTGACGCGGCTCGCGCTCGCCGGCTGCTCGGAAAGCGAGATTGCCGCGATCACCGGGCACGCCCTGACGGACGTGCGGTCGATCCTCGACCGCCACTATCTAAGCCGCGACGTGGCCCTCGCCGAGGCCGCGATCCACAAGCTCGAGGAACATATCGCGCGCAAAACTGTTAAACCGCCTGTTAAACCGACCGGCGGGTCCGGCGCTGGCGGCGCCAAAACATAGGCTAAGTGCTTGATGCTTCGATGGTGGGCGCACCAGGGCTCGAACCTGGGACCCGCTGATTAAGAGACAGATTTTGGCATTTTCCTGTCATATAACAGTTTGTCATTTTACGTCCTAGATCTCTGTTTTAACTAGGATTTAGGCGAAAACGTTTTACCTTGGATTTCCTGTCACATACTGTCATATACCGTTCTCTTGGTGACAAGGTGGTGACACGGCGTGTCCCAAATTGCGTGTCCGGTCGGCTCCATGCTGTCCACCCTGTAATTTTTTTCTCCTCAAGAAGAATAAGTGCCGTCCAAGCTGTCCAAGCCGTCCAAACGCTTTAATTTCAATGGGTTACGGTGGACAGCTCGTCATACGGAGCTGTCCAGAGCTGTCCAGATAGCCGTCCAAGGGCTGGCGAAGGTGCTGTGCGGCGGTGGTTTGGGGCCTGTTTGGATGCGTTTATGCGGCCTTCCACGGCGTTCGTCCTGGGCATTTATGACACGCTCGTGGTGACACGGGAGACCGACTTCGACCGACAGACGATCGCCTCCGGATGGCCCGTGCTGGCGCTGGCGGTGCTCGTGGACGTGGCGGCGGCTGATGACCCGAGGCGCCTCACGGAGGCTAGATCGGCCAGCGGTGCGACGACGGCAGGCACACCTCCGGCACGCAGTGCGTCAACCGCGTCGACCCGCCCTGGAGGGGCGTCCCACTGCCGGACTAACGGACGGCTTCCGCCCCACTGGTCGGCGGGTTCGACGGATCGGGCCGTTGACTGTTCACTCCCATCAACACCGTCAACCCCGAATAAAATTGCTCCGGCTACCGGATTTACGGACTGCTCCTGCCGCGCAGGCCGCCGGGGGGCCGGGAAGGACCCGACCCCTCCCCCTCCGGAGCAGTGGTGGATCCGTTACCTCGAAGCGATGGACCCAGTAGCCGATCGAGACAGCGGATATGCCCGGCCTCGACGTCCTTCCAGACCGGTTCGACTTCGGCCCTGTCGGAGAAGCGAACACCGGCGATGTTGCATCCATTCTCGATGAGGGTACTGCCCGGCATGACGGATCCGATGATGCTGTCGCGCTCCGAGGCATCATGGACTTTCAGGAGCGGGGCGCTTTCGAAAGCGGCGATCCCGACAGGAATGCGGTGAACGTCGAGGCAGGACAGCGGCAACGAACGACTTTACCGTGCCGAGGCCGGTTTCGCGTTTCGCGGGCATGGGCTTCCCGGACAGAGCCCCAGAGCGGTGGCTTGAAAAGACCTGCCGGGAGCGCCAGTCATGGCGCTCACATGAAGGCTCAATATGGCTCACCTAATTCTTGCGGCGACGACCGCCAGCGTCTCTGAACTGAAGAAAAACCCGATGGGCACCGTCGCGGCCGGCCAGGGTTTCGCGGTAGCGATCCTCAACCGCAATGAGCCCGTCTTCTATTGCGTGCCTGCCAAAGCCTATGAGGCGATGCTGGACCGACTCGAGGATCTGGAACTGAACGCCATCGCCGACGCGCGGGACGGTCAGACAGTCCACAAGGTCACGCTGGATGGCCTGTGAGCTTGCCTTTCTGGACGAGGCTCTGAAGGAGTGCGCAAGCTCGACAACGCGACGCGCGAACAGTTCAAGACCAAGTTTGCCGAACGTTTGCGGAACCCGAAAATCCCATCGGTGGGCCTGTTTGGCGCCAAGGAGCGCTGCAAGATGATGCTGCGCAATGCGGGCTAACGCCTTGTCTATCAGGTCAAGGATCGCGAACTGCTGGTCCTGGTCGTCGCGGTCGGCAAGCGGGAGCGCAACGAAGTCTGCAAGGCCGCTGAACGCCGCAAATCCGATTGATGCCCGCTCACGCGGCCAATGCCGCCCAATCCGCTTCGGCACGCGCGTGACTTGCCGGATGGCGATTGAGACGCACGGTGCGGGGATCCATCGCCAGTTCCTCGTCGAACGGATCGCCGAAGGACGGAATTCGTCACGCGTGCGCGCGGCGACCAGACCATGTCGATGCTGCGCCCGGCCGCATCGATCGACGCGGGTGGGAGGTCGATGGTCGGGTCATGGAGGACGTCCTTGCCGGGAAGGCGCCCTCGCGCTAAGTTACATGTAACGGAGATTGGTCATGCCGAAGCCCAGCCAAACCGACGACGTCCGCGCCGCGACGCGCGCCAAGGTGAAGACGCACCGCGAGAAGCTGCGCGCGCAAGGGCTTCGGCCGATCCAGATCTGGGTTCCCGACACGCGCGCGCCCGGCTTTGCCGAGGAAGTGCGCCGCCAGTGTCTTCTCGCCAATGCCAGTCCCCACGCGAAGGACGATCAGGACTTCATTGATTCGGTTTCGTGGTTGAACAGCGATGAGGCGCGGTGACGTCTGGATCGTTGCCGGCGGTGCGGACTACGCCGGAAAGCCCCGACCGGTGGTGATCGTTCAAGGCGAGGCCTTCCATTTGATCGACTCGGTCACAATCTGTCCCTTGACGACCGACGCCACGGACTTGCCGCTGTTTCGTCTCGCTATCGAGCCGTCGAACACGAACGGCCTCCGCGCACCGTCGCGCATCATGATCGACAAGGTGAGCACTGTTCCGAAGTCGAAGCTTGGCGACAGGATCGGGCAGTTGAGCGATACCGACCTGCTGCGCGTGAACCGCGCGATGCTGGTGTTTCTGGGTCTGGCTGATTGATCAATTTCTCGTCGGGGCGGAGGCGCCATGCGACACGGCCATCGTCAGCACGAGCACGCGGCATGAGACCTCCTCTTTGGGAGAGATCTTAGGTTACGGAACGAACCCGTATGCGGTCGTTGTCTTTCACGCCGGCAATTCCTCTGCCGTCGCGAGGCGGTAACTCGTGCTTCGCCC
>JBEIIL010000045.1:0-26379 GCA_040380755.1 Methylobacteriaceae bacterium
AGGGCCGCATCCGCGCGGACGAACTCGTCGCGGAGGCCTGCGGCGGGCTTACCGGCCTCGACCGCGGCGCTGATCGCCTTGGCGTGCTTGCCCAGGCCCTCGGCCTGGTGGCGGAAGCGCTACAGCGGCGAGGTCGGGGCCTTGGCGACAGTCCCGCCGGCATTGCCGCCGACCGAGCTCTCGACATTGCTGCCGATCGGATCAACAGCCAGGTCGAAGCGGGCATGGGCGCGCACATAGGTGACGAAGTCGGCGGTGCTCGGCTTGGCCTTGGGGTCGAAATAGACCGCCGCGGCGTCGCGCAGGCCCGCCGTGACGGCAACCAACTCCGGCATGCGGACCGTGGCGGCGTTCATCAGGTAGAAGTTGTCGACATCCGGGTCGAGGGTGAGGTTGGAGCCGTCGGCGAGCTTCTGGATCGCCGTCTTGGCGGCATCCATGGCATCAGCCGGTCCCTTCGGGCTGCGCAGCACGTCGGCCATCGCGGCCACCGCGGCGCCGGCCTTGAACTGGGCGTCCCATGCTGAGAAGCGCTCCTTGAGCAGGGTGGCGAGTTCGGCCGGGCTGGTCCGCGACTGGCCGCCGCCGAGCGACAGGGTGCCGCCCCAGACCTTCTCGATCGCGGCGAGACCCTCGGCCTCGGTCCGTGCAAAGTCGACATCCTTCTGCACCTGGGCCAGGCACAGGTAGACCATCATGCCGAAGGGCACACACATGATGGCGATGATCATCGCGATCTTCCCGGCAACACTTTATTCGGCGATGCGGAACCAGCGGGACAGAGCGGACATGCGGTCGTTCCCCCAGGGCGCAGGGCTCGCCGTCTGGATCCAAAGCGTGGCGAGAGCTCGACGGAAGAACCACCCGAAGTGTTCAAGTTTGGGTTTTTGGTTCGTTGCAGATCTTCACGATCGCAACCTTAGGTCGTTAATTTCTGATGTGAAATTATTCACGTAGGGGAAGTCGCATAATTCCAGTCACATCCTGACGGTGAACATACACCCGATGCAGGCTTAACTGCGGTGCAGTCGGCCGCTGCACCTCGGGGTTCATTGACTTTTGCCCTGCGTCGGATTGAGTCCTTCTGAAAAGGGAGACGCGCATGATTCAGCCCAGTCGGTGGTGGCCAGGCCTGATCCCGCTGGCCGGGCTCTGGCTCGCGGCAGGCTACAGCGCGACCGGGCACGTCGAGGCCGACCTGTCGGGCCGGTCCGTGGCAGCGCTGTCGGGGCAGCCGATCAGCGAGCCGAAAATCACCGTCAGCGGTCGCGATGCCGTCGTCGGCGGGGCGATCTATACCGAAGCGGGTCGAAAAGCCGCGCTGGACACCGTCGCGGCGCAGCGCGGTGTCCGGCTGGTCCGCGATACCCTGACTCTGGTTCCGGAGGCGCGCCCCTACGCGTGGTCCGCGACCCGGGCAGGCGGTACCCTGACACTTGCCGGCCATGCGCCGAAGCCGGCGCTGCGCACCCTGATGCTGCAGCTGGCCGAAGGCTCCCGCGGCAGCGCGACCGTGATCGACTCCACCACCCCGGCGATCGGCGCGCCAGCGGCGTGGGATGCGGGCGTCACGGCGGCGCTGGCCGCTCTCGGCCGCCTTTCCGACGGCAAGGCGACGCTGACGGACGCAACGCTGTCGCTGTCCGGCGTCAGTACGACACCGGCCGCCCATGCCGAGCTGCTCGGCCTTTGGACCGGGCTGCCTTCCGGCATCGAACGCGGCACCTTCGCGGTGACCCCGCCGGTGCTGAAGCCCTATGCGTGGGGCGCCAGCCGCACCGGCGCTGTGACGACGCTGACCGGCGCGGTGCCGTCACCGGAGGTGCGGGCCGGCCAGCTCCTCGCGGCCGGCCGCGGCGCGGCCGACCAGACCCGGTTTGGTGCGGGCGAGCAGCCCTTCTATGCGGCCGCGACCAGCCATGCGCTGGCCGTCCTGTCCCGCCTGCCGACCGGATCGGCGACACTCGCTGACGCCGGCCTTGCGATCACCGGCGAGGCGGGTGATCGCGCCAGCTATGACGCCGCGATGGCGGAGGCGGCGCGCCGCCCGGCCGGGCTGGCGGGCAGCACCGTGATCCAGCCTCCAGTCATGGCTCCGTTCACCTGGTCGGCCCAGGCCACGGGCGGCGCCCTTGCGCTGGCTGGCGGCGTGCCGAGCGAAACAGATCGGGCCACGCTGCTGGCGTCCGCGCGGCAGGCCCTGCCTGGAGCGACGCTGCGCGACGGGCAACTTGCCGCACGGGGTGCGCCGCAGGGGTTTGCCGCTGCCGCCACCACCGTGCTGGCCCAGCTGGCCCGCCTCAAGGACGGCACGGCGAGCATTGCCGACGGGACCGTGACGGTCTCCGGAGAGGCTCCGGACGCAGCGACCCGCGCGGCGATCGTGCAGGCGCTGGCCGGCCTGCCCCAGGACTTCAAGCTCGGGAGCCTCGAGATCGGCGTCCCGGCAGCGCCGTTCCGCGCCGTGAAGGATGCTGCCGCCGGCACGCTCGTGCTGTCTGGCGCTCTCCCGGACGAGGCGACCCGCACAGCCATGCTGGCCGCCGCCAAGCGACGCTTCTTTGCCGAAACCGTGTCCGACACCACCGCGGTGGACCCGCGGGTCCCGGCGTCCGCCGGCCCCGCTCTGGTGGCGGCGCTCGGGCCGCTGTCGCGCCTGCGGTCAGGGCTTCTGACGGTGTCGGACGGCATTGCCACGCTGAAGGGCGAGGCGTTCTATGAACAGGCGGCGGCGGCGATCCGGGCGGTGGAGCTGCCGGGCGGCGTTCGCTTCGACACGGTCGCGGTCAGCGTCGGTCCGCCCGAGCCGGACATCGATGGTCCGGGCTGCCAGGCGCTGTTCCACGGACTGCTGTCGCGCGGCACGATCCTGTTCGACAGCGGCAAGGCCAGCATCGACCAGGATTCGGCGAGCATCCTCGATGCCCTGGCGGCTGCAGCGGCGCGGTGCGGAGGCTCCGAGATCGAAATCTCGGGGCACACGGACGCGACCGGAGGGACCGACGCCAACATGGATCTGTCCCTGCGCCGGGCCGGGGCGGTCGTGGCCTATCTGGCCGACGCCGGACTGAAGCCCGACAGGCTGGAGGCCAAGGGCTATGGCGAGACCCGGCCGCGCGCGTCGAACGACACGGAGGACGGCAAGTCCGCCAACCGCCGCATCGAATTCACCGTGAAGTGAGGGGCGGGACATGGCCTATCTGCTGACATTCCATGCCGGCTGGCTGCTCGCCGCCTTCGCCATCGGGGCGGTGACCGGCTGGATGACATTTGCGCCCGGCGAAGCCGCCCGTGGCGCGCCCTGGCTGCGCTGGACCGGACTTGGCCTTGCCGTCGCCGCGCTGGTGGCGATCGTCAAGGTCGCGCCGCAACGCTCAGGCTACTGGATCGAACTGGGCGTGCTGTTCCTGCTGGCCTATGCGCTGGGCTGCCTGCTCGGGGCGTGGCTCCGCGGTCGCCTGGCGTCCGCCGAGACCGGCCCGGCAATGGCTCGGCCTGCCGCCTTCACGGCCGTGCCCCCGGCAGGCGCTAGTCCGGCAGTTGCCGCGTCGAAACCGATGTCCGCGCCGGCTGCCGCCGTGCCGCCACGGCCCGAGACGGTGCCGGTCGCGCCTGTCCCTGCCGTCCAGCCCCCCGTAACGGCTCCGTCGGCTCCAGCCCCGGCCGTGCCGGCGCTCGTGGCCAGCGCAAGGGGCGGCGAGATCGCCTCCGACCCGGCACCAGCCCTGCCCGGTCTGAAGCCCGCCGGTCTTGCGGCAGCGCGCGCCGGCGGTGCGGACGACCTGACGCTGGTCCGCGGCATCGGGCCGAAGAACGAGGCCATCCTGCATGGGCTTGGCGTCTGGCATTTCGATCAGATCGCCGACTGGAGCACCGGCGAGGTGGCGTGGGTGAACGGCGCCATCGCCTTCCCCGGCCGCATCGAGCGCGAGCACTGGATCGCGCAGGCCAGGCTGCTCGCCGCCGGCATCGAGACCGACCATTCGGCCGCCGTGCGGGCCGGGACAGTCACGGCCAGCGATGCGGCGCTGGACGAGACCGAAGGCGCGGCGCTGGGCGCCGCACTTCCCGTTCTCGCCGCTTCGCTCGAGGACGAGGGGCGCCACGGCGGCCGGCGGCCGCTGGGGCTTGCGGCGCCGCGCGGCAAGGCTGCCGACGACCTGAAGCAGATCAGCGGCATCGGCCGGCAGAACGAGCAGAAGCTCCATGCCCTGGGCATCTTCCACTTCGACCAGATTGCCGCCTGGACCCCGGAGAATGTGGCGTGGGCCGGCAGCTATCTGGCGTTTCCTGGGCGGATCGACCGGGAGAACTGGGTGGCGCAAGCCAAAACGCTGGCGGCCGGGCTGAAGACGGATTTCGCCAAGCGTGTCGAACAGGGGCTCGTTCCGACCTCGCTGAACGAACCGACCACGGACTGACGCGCCGACCAAGGACCGCCTTTCACGACGCGAGAGACGGGCTGCCGGCGGCGCACGGACCACCGGCAGCCCCCGGGTCAGGCCGCCTTGCGGTTGACCTGGGCGACGGCGAGCGACGTGAGCCGCTCGTCGGCCTTCACCTCTTCCGTCAGGCATTCGTCGAAGAGCTTGACGGCGTCCTTCATGCCAAGCTGGTCAGCCCAGGTCTTGAGGGTCCCGTATCGGGTGATCTCGTAGTGCTCGACCGCCTGGGCAGCCGCGATGATGCCCTGAACGCCTCGCAGGGCACGCCGTGCGGGTTCTTGCCCAGCAGGCCGAACACCTGCTCGAGGCGCTCGATCTGATGCTCGGTCTCGGTGCGATGGTGCTCGAAGGCACGGCGAAGCTCTTCCGAAGTCGCCGCCTTCGCCATCCGCGACAGAGCACGCAGGACCTGCTTCTCGGCGTAGTAGACGTCCTTGAGCGTGTGCAGGAACAGGTCCTGCAGGGTCTTTTCGGCCATGTGAAACACCCGTGGTTCGGATTGCGGACGCCCCACGAACGCACCGGGTGACCGCGGGTTCCGCCGGGTTACCGCTTCAGGCGGAGCCCCCCAGCGCGGGACAGCGGCGCGCGCAGCTCGGCATCAACGTCGCGCAGATAGCCCCGGATGTGGGCCTGTTGCGCGGGCGTGGCGCCGGTGATCACCACGTCTAGGGTCCGGCCGCGCCGTGCCCACAACCGGATGATGTTCTCGGCCTGGATACAGAGCTCGCGCACATCCTGCGAGCGAAGAGCCTGCGTGTAGGCCGGTGGACTGGACAAGGTGAGCGTGATCATCGGTTTGGCCCTCTGCCTCTCATGTCGCGGCCATGCTGACCTCGGGGGTCGGTTCCACCGGGGGCGGGACTGTCTCACCGTCCCGCGTCGGGACGAGCAGCCGAAACACCGTTCCGCCGTCGGTCTCCAGGGTGAAGCTGCCACCGAGCTGCATGACGAAAGAGTGGATCAGTCGCATGCCGAGCGTGCCGCTGACCGGCTCCGCCGGAAGGCCACGGCCATCGTCGCGCACCGAGACCTCAAGGTCCGAGCCCAGCATCCGCGCCGTCACGTCGATGCGGCCGGAGCGGCCCGGCTCGAACGCGTGGCGGACGGCGTTCGACAGGACTTCCGTCAGGACAAGGCCCAGCGGCAGGGCCCGGTCGAGCGAGACGCTGACGGGATCGGCGTCGACGCTGATCACCACGCCCTGCTCGGGAATCCAGTGGGCAGACGACATCTCGGCGACGATGCGCCGCAAATAGGACGCCACCGCGACCTGGCCCGACAGGTCGCTGCGATAGAGCGTCTCATGCAGCAGGGCGATCGCCCGCAGGCGCTCGTCGGTCTGCGCAAAGGCATCCCGCACCGCCGGATCGGAAAAACGGCGCGACTGCATGCGCAGCAGGCTTGCGGTGACCTGGAGGTTGTTCTTCACCCGGTGGTGGATCTCGCGCAGCAGCAGCTCCTTGTCGGCCAGCGCGGAGCGGAGCGTCGCGTTGGCCGCCGAGAGCTCCTGCTGCCGGGCATCGAGCGCCGCGTTGGCGGCGGTGAGGTCGGCCAGCGCCGCCTCCTCGCGCCGGCTCAGGCGCAGCGCCACCAGCGTGAAGCCGGCCAGCGCGGCGAGCAGGACGAGGATGGCAGCGGCGCTCCACCACAGGCCGCTCCACCAGTCGGCCAGGGCACTGTCCACCGGCACACTGGCGGTGACGATCACCGGCCAGTCCTCGATGGCCCGGTAGGCGATGATCCGGTCGATCCCGTCGACGGCCGAGATCGTCCGGAACGTGCCGGACTTCTGGCGCGCGGCGCGCTCGGCCAGGACCGTCGAGACAAACGGACGCTCGACCTGCTCCGGGCTCAGCTTCGTCCGGGCGATCAGCCGCCCATCCGGGGCCCAAATGGCCAAAGTCGCCTGCTGCCCCAGGCCCCCCGAGATCGACATGGTCTCGAAGAACCCCGTCCGCATGGCCAGCTGGAACACGCCATCCAGCGTGCCGGAGGGGCCGAGCATGCTGCGCGAATAGGTGAACAGCACCTCGCGGGTGATGCGGCTGAAGATGGCCTCGCCGACGTGGCGGTCCTTGCCCTGCACCGCGTGGGCGCGGAACCAGCCGCGATCGGACAGGTCCGTCGCAGGCGGAGGAAAGCTGGTCGTCACCGCCGCCGGCAGGCCGGCCGCGTCGACCATCATGATGTAATCGCCCGAGGAGCGGCTGGACAGCGCCCGCAGGAACGCCGTGGCCTCGGGGCCGTCGCGCAGCGCCGGGGCGCCGCCCCGGCTGCGGGCGTAGCGGAACGCCTCCTCGGCCAGAAGATCGCCCGTCTGGAAAGTGCGGCGGGCATACTCCTCGAGGATCCGGGCCCAGTCCCCGGTCCCCTCCTCGGCACGGGCGATGGCCCGGCCATGCTCGATCCACAGGGTCGCCACGCGAACACCGACCAGCGCCACCGCGAACAGCGACGCCAGTGCCACGATGATGCCGCGCAACCCACCCATGCCGGCTCGGTCCCCGTTTCAAGGCAGGATAGCCTTTACGGCAGCTGAGTCGTCCCCGATGATTTCCGCCGGCGGACTGCTGCACATGATCGTCAACGCCGACAACGGCCGGTTCGGAGCCATGCCACAGTGTCGCAGGCCTGGTTGTCCGGCCGGGCGAAGCGTTGAACGTTGACCTGTCGTTAAGATTTTAATGAGAGCCTGATTGTCAGGGGGTTGTGGATCGAACCCCGATCCCCTATTTAAGTCCAAGACCGATGGAGCCGTATACGGCACGTCGGATGTGCAAGCGAGCCGATCCCCGACCACGGATGTACTGGCGGTGCGGGGCTTGCAGCACAGACGCCCGAAGAGGGCGAGGGAAGGGCTGCCGCAGGGTGGCCCTTTTTTCGTGGTGGCTCTTTCTGGCCGGATTCGGGACCGGGCCAGCGGCAGGCAGGCGGGCGAACAGGCCCGCCTGACGGGTGCAACGCCGATGCCGGCGCGAAAGTGCGCGAGCCAGCCTACTGGCCGAGTTCGCCCGACAGCACCGGCCCGAACAGGTTCCAGCGCTCGCCATCGAAGCGCATCAGCTGCATCTGCTCGATGGGGAAATAGTCGGTCGGGCTGGTGTTCATCAGGATGCCCGGGATGGCGACGTCCAGTGCGACATTCTTCAGCGCGGTCGCCTGGCGCATCACGTTCTCACGGGACAGGTCGTCGCCGCAGGCCTTGAGCACCTGCACAAGCGTCTGCGCCGACGCATAGCCATAGATGGTGAAGCTCGAGCTGCGGTCGCCCTCGGGGAACCACTTGTCCATGAAGCCGGCCCACACCTTCAGGCCGGCATCGTCCTTCCACAGCGGATCGGTGGCATCCTTGAGGTAGCCCGACGAGATCACGCCCTTGGCGTTCTCGGCCCCGGCCGGGCGCAGCACGGCGCCGACCGAGTTCGAGACATTGTTGAGGATGTGCAGCGGCTGCCAGCCCATCTCGGCCGCCTTGCGGATGGCCTGGGCGGCAAACTTTGGCGTGGCGACATTGATGAAGACATCGGCGCCGGAGGCCTTGAGCTTCACCATCTGGCTGTCGACCGTCGGCTCCGTGGTCTCGTAGCCGGCTTCGGCAATGATCAGCGACTGCTTGTCGCCGAGGCCGTCGCGCAGACCCTTCATCAGATCCTTGCCGTAGTCGTCGTTCTGGAAGAGGACGGCGATCTTCGCGTCCGGCTTGGTCTGCAGGATGTAGCGGGCGTAGATCCGGCCCTCGGTCTGGTAATTGGGCTGCCAGCCGATCGTCCAGGGCGACTGCTTGGGGTTGTCGCCGAAGCGGGTGGCGCCGGTGGCCACGAACAGCTGCGGCACCTTCTTGGTGTTCATGTAGCGCTGGATCGCGGCGTTGTGGGCGGTGCCGAGCGGCTGGAAGACGAACAGGACCTCGTCGCTCTCGACCAGCTTGCGGGCCTGCTCGACGGTCTTCGGCGGGCTGTAGCCGTCATCGTAAGAGATGAAGGTGATCTTGCGGCCGTTGATGCCGCCGCCGGCATTGACCATGTTGAAATAGGCCTGCTGGGTCTTGGCGATCAGCGAATAGGCCGAGGCCGGCCCGCTATACGGCATGATGTTGCCGATCTTGATCTCGGTGTCGGTGGCACCGGTGTCGTATTTCTTCTGGGCGGCGGCGGTGCCGCAGGCCAGCGCGAGGGCGAGGGATGTGGCGGCAAGCCGCAAGGCGATGCTGGATGTCATGCTCTGTCTCCTCCGGTTGCGGACCCTGCGGTCCGTCGTGACGTCAGTCGCTGTCCGATGGCACGGACCAGTCCGCCCGCGCCGGCGGGCATCAGGTAGATCAGGGCGATCAGGATCACGCCGTAGACGGCGCCGGACAGGCCCTTGGACAGGTGCTCGGCAACGTTGGGGACGTACATGGCGAAGGCCGCGCCGACGAGGGCGCCCGGCAGCCAGCCGACACCGCCGACGACCAGCCCGACGAAGAACGCAACCGACAGCGAGAAGGTGAAGCTGTCGGGCGCCACGAATTGCACCGCGATGGCGCCGAGCGCGCCAGCGACGCCGGTGTAGAGCGCGCTCACCCCGAAGGCGAGGGCCTTGTAGCGCGCGGTGTCGACGCCCATCGAACGGGCAGCGATGGGGTTGTCGCGGATCGCCAGCAGCGCCCGGCCGGAGCGACTGGCAACGATGTTGCGCGCCGCCCAGTAAAGCAGCAGCGCCACCGCCAGGGTGAAAAAATAGAGCCACTGGTCCTGGCTGAGCCGCAGGCCGAAAGGCGGATCCGGCTTGTTGATGACAATTCCCTGCACGCCGCCAGTCCAGCGCTCGAGCGGGGTGAGCTTGAGGAACTGCGGGGTCGCCACCGCCAGCGCGAAGGTGGCGAGCGCCAGATAGACCCCCTCGAGCCGCAGGGCCGGCAGCCCGAACAGGAAGCCGGCGGCGAAGCAGATCAGCCCGGCCGCCGGCAGCGTCCAGAAATAGGCAACGCCGCCATGCTCCATCAGGATCGCCGCCGTGTAGGCGCCGATGGCGTAGAAGGCGCCGTGGCCGAGCGAGAACTGGCCGCTGATGCCGGTGAGCAGATTGAGGCCGAGGATGGCGAGCGCGTAGACCAGCACCATCGTCATCTGGAAGACGACGAAGTTGCGGACGAAGAAGGGCAGCGCGCACAGGGCGACGATGACGGCGAGGCCCAGCCACAGGCCGGGATCAGCCGCCATGGCGCCGCGTGGCTGCGGCGGGACGGCACGCACGGCTGAGGTCTCCATGGCCATGGTTCAGACCCTCTGCACGGTCATGCGGCCGAACAGGCCGTTGGGCTTCACCACCAGCACGGCGACGATCAGCACCAGGGCGATCGGCAGCTTGAGCTCGCCGCCGATGACCGGGATGTAGGTGCCGGCGAGGTTCTCCACGACGCCGACCGCGAAACCGCCCGCCACCGCGCCGGCCGGACTGCCGAGGCCGCCGAGCACTGCGCCGGCAAAGCCGTAGAGCAGGATCGACAGCATCATGTTGGGATCGAGGAACACCACCGGGGCGATCAGCATGCCGGCGACGGCGCCGATGGCCGCCGCCATGCCCCAGCCGAGCGCGATCATCCAGCCGACGCGGATGCCCGCAAGCTGGGCCGACTCCGGGTTGGAGGCCGCGGCCCGCATCGCCAGCCCGGTGCGGGTGAAGCGGAAGAAGGCCCACAGCAGGGTCAGCACCAGCAGCGTCACGCCGATCATGCCGGCCTGGTGCTTGCTGAGCAGGCCCGTGCCGAGGAAGGAGCCGGTGCCGAACGGGCTCGGGAAAGGCTTGATGGTGAAGTCCCAGATGAAGCCCGCGGCACTGTTGAGGATGGTGAACAGCGCGATGAACACCACCACGTGCGACAGCACCGGTGCATCCTTCAGCGGCTTGAAGACGACCCGCTCAATGACGACGCCGCCGGCGAAGGACAGCGCGACGGTGAGCACGAAGGCTGGCCAGTAGGGCACGCCCCACTGCAGCATCTGCCAGCACAAGAAGGTCGACACCATCGCCATCTCGCCCTGGGCGAAATTGAGATGGTCGATGGCCTGGTAGATCATCACCACCGCCAGCGCCATGCAGGCATAGATGGCGCCCGTGGCGAGGCCGGCGATGATCTGTTGACCAAGGAGTTCCATGCCGGCGCCTCAGTAGCCCAGATAGGCACGGCGGACGCCCTCGTCGGCGCTGATCGCCTCGGAGGGGCCGTCGAGCACGATCCGCCCGGTTTCGAGCAGATAGGCGTGGCTGGCGAGCCCCAGCGCGAGGCCGGCATTCTGTTCGACGATCATCATGCTGACCTTCTCGTCCCGGTTGACGGCCGCGAGGATCCCGAACAGCTCACGCACCACCAGCGGCGCCAGGCCGAAGGAGGGCTCGTCCAGCAGCATCAGGCGTGGCCGCAGCATCAGCGCACGGGCGACCGCCAGCATCTGCTGCTCGCCCCCTGACAGGGTCCCGGCCTGCTGCTCGCGGCGCGTGCGCAGGATGGGGAAATAGCCATACATCCGCTCGATGTCGGCGCGGATGCCGGCGTAATCGCGGCGGGTCATGGCCCCCAGTGCCAGGTTCTCGGCGACGGTCATGCGGGTGAAGGTGCCGCGGCCCTGCGGCACATGGGCGATGCCGTAGCGCACCACGTCCTCGGTGGAGCGGCGGTTCATGGGCCGCCCCTCGAACCGCACGTCGCCGGCGGCCTTCACCATCGCGGTCAGGGCGCGCAACGTGGTGGTCTTGCCGGCGCCATTGGCGCCCAGCAGCGCCGTCACAGAGCCGGCCACGATGGCGAAGTCGAGGCCGTGCAGGGCCTGGACCTGGCCGTAGGCGGCCGTCAGTCCGCGCACCTCGAGCAGCGGCACGCTCATGCGCCGGGCCCTCCCAGATAGGCGCGGATCACCTCGGGGTCCCGCTGCACCGCTGCGGGCGGTCCCTCGGCCAGCTTGCGGCCAAAGTTCAGCGCCACCACATGGTCGGCAATCGACATCACCAGACCCATGTGGTGCTCGACGAGCAGCACCGTGACGCCGCGGTCGTCGCGGATGCGGCGGATCAGCGTGCCGAGCGCCGTCACCTCGTCATGGTTCAGCCCGCCGGCCGGCTCGTCGAGCAGCAGCAGCCGCGGGCGGGCGGCCAGGGCGCGGGCCAGCTCGACACGCTTCTGGGTGCCGAAGGGCAGGCCAGCCACCGGTCGGTCGGCAACGGTCTCGAGCCCCATATAGGCAATCGCCGCCTCGGCCTGGGCCCGCAGCGCGCGCTCGCCGCGGCGAACCCAGGCAAGGCGCAGCGCGTCGCTCAGCATGTCGGAGCGGCTGCGGGCATGGCCGCCGACCAGGACATTGTCGCGCACGCTCAGCCGCGGAAAGAGGGCGACGTTCTGGAAGGTCCGGCCGATGCCGATCTCGGCGATGCGGTGGGCCGGACGGTCGAGGATGCTGGCGCCATCCATCAGGATGTCGCCCGAACTCGGCTGGTAGAGCCGGCTCAGGCAGTTGAACAAGGTCGTCTTGCCGGCGCCGTTGGGGCCGATGAGGCCCAGCACCTGCCCGGGCGGCAGATCGAAGCTGACGCCGTCGAGCGCGACGATGCCGCCAAAGGTGACGCGCACATCGCGGACGGACAGGAGCGGTGGGGCGGAAGGCTGGGCCTGCGTGCTGCTCACACCGGGCCTCCCGTTTCATCCGGCCAGACGGAGGCTGATCGCGCGCGTTCCGGCAGCGGCGCCGGAACCGCAAGGTCGGCCACGCCCTGGACTGCGCCGCCAAGGGCCGCCTCGATGGTGCGCACCATGGCCACCAGCCGCGGCCCGATCTCGTCCATCAGGTGCTGGCGGGTGAAGCGGAAGGCCGGGGCGCCGCAGTTGAACGCCAGTGGCGGCGAGCCGTCCCCGCGCAGCAGCGGCACGCCGACGGCGTGGACATCCTCCTGCCATTCGCCGGCCGAGACGGTGAAGCCGTGGCGGGCGAAGGTCTCGAGCGAGACGTCGATGCTGTCGCGCAAAGCAGGCCAGCCAGCTCCGGCCCGCTCGGCGATGGCGTCGAGCAGCGGCGCCCGCTCGCCTTGCGGCAGCGCCGCGAGCCAGGCCCGACCCATGGCGGTGCGGGCGACCGGGATGCGGGCGCCGAGGTCGAGGCGGACCTGGAGGGCCCCTTCGCTGCGCGCCTGCGCCAGGTAGACCATGCTGAGACGGTCGCGCGCGCCGACGGCGACGGCGCCGCCGGCATAGTCGGCCAGCATCTGCATGTGCGGCTGGGCGACGGGCCGGATGCCCTGGTTCGCCAGCGCCGTATAGCCCAGCGCCAGGGCCGCCGGGGCCAGCGCATATTTGCCGAAGCGCGGCACGGGCGTGAGGTAGCCGAGCTTGGTCAGCGTGTAGGTGAGGCGCGAGACGGTGGGGCGGGGCAGGCCGGTGCGGGCGGCGATCTCGAGATTGCCGAGCACGCCGTCGCCAGGGCGGAACGCGCGCAGCACGTCGAGGCCGCGGGCGAGCGCGACGACGAATTTCCGGTCCCCTCCCGCGGGCATTCCCGCCGGTCGCTGTGCCTCTGTCGGCATTCCGGGCCGTCTCTCCGGGCGCGTTGACACCATGTCAGCGCACTTCTAGCCTGCCCGTCAATCTGCGAAATCAAATTCCGCACTGCGAAATGATCGCCATGAGGGAGGAGCGACCCGGGTCAGGGTTCGCCGCGGCTGCAAGGCGCTGCGGCGGTGGCTTTGCCGCGTCCTGCACGGGCATGGCCATCGGGGCGCGCCGATGAGCCGTCCCTTCCCCTGGGAATCGTCCTATCCGCCGGGCCTCGACTGGGGAACGCCGCTGCCCGTCGGCACGCTGACGCGTATGCTCGACGACGCCGTGGCGCAACACGGCCCACGAACCGCCCTCGCGTTTCGCGATCGCAGCATCAGCTACGCCGCGCTGGGCGCCACGGTGGATGACGCGGCGGCCTGGCTGCTGGCGCAGGGGCGTGGCCCGGGGTCCATGGTGGCGCTCTACCTGCCGAACTCGCCCTGGCATCCGGTGGCGTTCTTTGCCACGCTGAGGGCGGGGGCGTGCTGCACCCATCTCAGCCCGCTCGATGCCGAGCGCACGCTGGCGCTGAAGCTGGCCGACAGCGGCGCCCGGATCCTCGTCACGCTGGATCTGGCCACGCTGCTGCCGGCAGCGCTGCGCCTGCTCGAGGCCGGCGCGGTGGATTGTGTGCTGGTCGGCGAGGACGCCGCCCACGGCGAGGGCGGGCCGGCCCGCGTGCCGATCCCGGAGCGGCCCGGCGTCGTGCGGCTGAGCGATGCCATCAGGCAAGCGGTGCGCCCTGCGGCCTGGCCTCCGGTGTCGCCAAGTGACCTTGCGGTGCTGCAGTACACGGGCGGCACGACCGGGCAGCCGAAGGGCGCGATGCTGACCCACGCCAACCTGACCGCCTCGGTGGGCATGTACAACGCCTGGCTGGACGGCTGGCTGCCGGCGCAGCGCGGCGGCGAGACGGTGCTTTGCGTGCTGCCGCTGTTCCACATCTACGCCCTCGTCACGGTGCTGCTGCGCCACCTGCGCAACGGCAACCGCATCCTGCTGCGCATGCGCTTCGACGCCGCCAGCGTGGTCGACGACATCGAGCGCGAGCAGGTGACGGTCTTTCCCGGCGTGCCGACCATGTGGATCGCGATTGCGGCGGTCCCCGGGCTCGAGACGCGGAACCTCTCGTCCTTGCGCCATGCGGCATCCGGCGGCGCGCCGCTGCCGGTCGAGGTGGCACGGCGGATGGAAGTGCTCACAGGCCTGACGCTGCGCGGCGGATGGGGCATGACCGAGACGGCGCCGGCCGGCACCAACCTGCCACTGACCGGCCCGGTGAAGCCGGCCTCGATCGGCGTCCCCCTGCCGAGCGTCGAGATGGACATCGTCGCGCTGGACGACCCGACCCGGGTGCTGCCGCCGGGCGAGATCGGCGAGATCCGCATCCGCGGTGCCAATGTGATGGCCGGCTACCGCAACCGCCCGGAGGAGACGGCGGCGGTGTTCGTCGGTGACCGGTTCCTGACCGGCGATGTCGGCACCATGGACGCCGATGGCTGGTTCTTCATCGTCGAGCGGAAGAAGGACATGATCCTGTCAGGTGGCTTCAACGTCTACCCGCAGGTGATCGAGCAGGCGGTGTACGAGCATCCGTCCGTCGCCGAATGCGTGGTGATCGGCATCCCCGACCGCTACCGGGGCGAGGCGGCCAAGGCCTTCGTGGTGACGAAGCCGGGCACCGAGGCTCCGACGCTCGACGCTCTGCGGGCCTTCCTCGCAGACAAGCTCGGCCGGCACGAAATGCCGGCGGCACTGGAAATCCGCGACGCCCTGCCGCGTACGGCGGTCGGCAAGCTGTCGCGCATCGAACTGCGGGACGCCGAGTTGCGTGCCGCCTCCCCGCCGCCCTCGTGATCGCAGGTCCACCATGGTCGAAGCCGTCATCGTCGCCACCGCCCGCACCCCCATCGGCAAGGCCTATCGGGGTGCGCTGAACGACACCGCCGGGCCAACGCTCGGCGGCCACGCCATCGCGCACGCCGTGGCCCGGTCGGGGATCGACCCGGCAGACGTCGAGGACGTGGTCATGGGCTGTGCCATGCCGGAAGGCAGCACGGGGCTGAACATCGCCCGGCGGGCGGCACTGCGCGCCGGGCTGCCGGCGAGTACGGCCGGCACCACCATCGACCGGCAGTGCGCCTCGGGCCTGCAGGCCATTGCCGTGGTGGCGCGGGCGATCCTGCATGACGGGCTGACGGTGGGGGTCGCCGGCGGGCTCGAGTCGATCAGCCTGGTGCAGAACGACCACCGCAACCGCTACCGGATGGACGACGCGGAGCTGCTGGCGTTGGCGCCGGCGATCCACATGCCGATGATCGACACGGCCGAGATCGTGGCCCAGCGCTACGGCATCTCGCGCGAGGCGCAGGACGCCTATGGGCTGGAGAGCCAGCGCCGGACCGCAGCCGCCACGGCGGCTGGCCGCTTCACGGCCGAGATCGCGCCGATCACGACGCGGATGGCGGTGGTCGACAAGGCGACCGGCGCGGTCAGCCACCGCGAGGTGACGCTGTCGCAGGACGAGGGGCCGAGGCCGGAGACGACGGCGGAGGGGCTTTCCGGCCTCAAGCCGGTGCGCGGCGAGGGCTTCTGCATCACCGCCGGCAATGCCAGCCAGCTCTCGGACGGGGCGAGCGCCTGCGTGCTGATGAGCGACACCGAGGCGGCGCGGCGCGGCCTTACGCCGCTCGGCGTGTTCCGCGGTTTCGTTGCGGCGGGCTGCGAGCCCGACGAGATGGGCATCGGCCCGGTCTTTGCCGTCCCGCGGCTGTTGCAGCGACACGGGCTGACGGTGGACGATATCGACCTGTGGGAGCTGAATGAGGCCTTCGCCGTGCAGGTGCTGTATTGTCGCGAACGGCTCGGCATCGATCCGGCGCGGCTGAATGTCGATGGCGGCGCGATCGCAGTCGGCCACCCCTACGGCATGTCGGGTGCGCGCCTCACCGGGCACGCGCTGATCGAGGGGAAGCGGCGCGGCGCAAAACGTGTCGTCGTGACGATGTGCGTCGGCGGCGGCATGGGCGCCGCCGGACTGTTCGAGATCGCCTGAGGAGGCCGCCATGGATTTGCGCTTCACGCCCGAGGAAACCGCCTTCCGCGAGGAGGTCCGCGCGTTCTTCGCCGCGGCCCTGCCGCCGGCACTGCGCGCCAGGATGGAGGCCGGGCTGCACCCGTCCAAGGCCGACATGCAGGGCTGGACACGGATCCTGCACGACCGCGGCTGGGCCGTGCCGCACTGGCCGGTGGAGCATGGCGGCACCGGCTGGTCGCCGGTGCAGCAATAC
This sequence comes from Methylobacteriaceae bacterium, assembly GCA_040380755.1. Lineage (GTDB taxonomy): Bacteria > Pseudomonadota > Alphaproteobacteria > Rhizobiales > Beijerinckiaceae > Alsobacter. Next base: position 16,302 of record JBEIIL010000045.1, read on the forward strand.
ATCTTCCAGGAGGAGCTGATGGCGGCCCCGGCACCAGCGCCGCTGCCGTTCGGCGCCAACATGGTCGGGCCGGTGATCTACACCTTCGGCAATGCCGCCCAGAAGGCGCGCTTCCTGCCGCGCATCGCCACGCTGGACGACTGGTGGTGCCAGGGCTTCTCGGAGCCGGGCTCGGGCTCCGACCTCGCCTCGCTGAAGACCTCGGCGAAGCGCGATGGCGCGTTCTACGTGGTCAATGGCCAGAAGACCTGGACGACGCTCGGCCAATATGCCGACTGGATCTTCTGCCTGGTGCGCACCGACCCCTGCGTGAAGAAGCAGGAGGGCATTTCGTTCCTGCTGATCGACATGACGAGCCCCGGCATCACGGTGCGGCCAATCCAGACCATCGACGGCGGCCATGAGGTCAACGAGGTGTTCTTCGACGACGTGCGCGTCCCCGTCGAAAACCTCGTCGGCCAGGAGAACAAGGGCTGGGACTATGCCAAGTTCCTGCTCGGCAACGAGCGCGTCGGTATTGCCCGCGTCGGCGTGTCGAAGGCCCGGCTGCGGCGGGTACGCGAGCTCGCCGCGCTGGAGCTCGCCGGTGGACGGCCGCTGATCGAGGACCTGCGGTTCCGCGAAAAACTCGTCGCGGTCGAGATCGAGCTGAAGGCGCTCGAGATCACCCAGCTGCGGGTCGTCGCCGCCGAGGCGAAGCGCGCGGCAGGACGGCCGGACCCGGCCTCGTCGATCCTCAAGATCAAGGGCTCGGAGATCCAGCAGGCGACCACCGAGCTGCTCATGGAGGTGATCGGCCCCTACGCCCTGCCATTTGCCCCCGAGGACGACGAGGGCTCCAATGAGCCACCCGTCGGCCCCGATTATGCGGGGCCGCTTGCGCCGTCCTATTTCAACACCCGCAAGGTCTCGATCTATGGCGGCTCGAACGAGATCCAGAAAAACATCATCGCCAAGGCCGTGCTGGGGCTCTGAACCATGGATTTCGACCTGACCGAGGAGCAGTCGCTGCTGCGCGACAGCGTCACCCGCCTGCTCGCCGACGCCTACGACTTCGACGCCCGCAAGGCGATCACGGCCTCTCCGGAAGGACGCAGCCCGGCCGTGTGGGCGCAGTTCGCCGAAATGGGCCTGCTCGGCCTGCCCTTCACGGAGGATGATGGCGGCTTCGGCGGCGGGCCTGTCGAGACCATGATCGTCATGGAGGCGTTCGGCGCGGCGCTGGTCGTCGAGCCCTACCTGGCGACCGTCGTGCTGGGCGGCGGGATCCTGCGGGCTGCCGGCAGCGCGGCGCAGAAGGCGGCCCTGATCCCCGGCATCGTCGCCGGCGAGCAGCTTTTGGCCTTCGCCCAGACGGAGCGGCAGGCGCGCTACGACCTCTGCGACATCGCCACCACGGCGCGACGCAGCGGCGACGGCTGGATCCTCGACGGCGCCAAGGGCGTCGTCCTGCATGGCGGCAGCGCCGACACGCTGGTGGTGTCGGCTCGCACCGCCGGCGGCCAGCGCGACAGCGGCGGCATCGGCCTCTTTCTCGTCCCGGCCGACGCGCCCGGCGTCGAGCGGCGCGGCTATCCGACCCAGGACAGCATGCGGGCGGCGGAGATCGGCCTCACCGGCGTGCGGGTGGGCCCGGACGCGGTGCTGGGCGATCCGGAGGGCGGGCTCGCCGTAATCGCGCGTGTCGTCGACGAGGCGATGGCGGCGCTCTGTGCCGAGGCGGTCGGCGCCATGGCGCAGTCCCAGGCGCTGACGCTGGAGTACATCAAGACCCGCCAGCAGTTCGGCACCGCCATCGGCCAGTTCCAGGCGCTGCAGCACCGCGCCGCCGACATGTTCGTGGCACTCGAGCAGGCGCGCAGCATGGCAATGTTCGCCACCATGATGGCGCATGAGCCGGATGCCAATGCCCGCAGCAGCGCGGCCGCGGCGGCCAAGGTGCAGATCGGCCGGTCCGGCCGCTTCGTCGGCCAGCAGGCGGTGCAGCTGCATGGCGGCGTCGGCATGACGATGGAGTATCGCATCGGCCATTACTTCAAGCGACTGGCGATGATCGACACACTGTTCGGCGATGCCGACCACCATCTCGCACGGCTGGCGACCGCCGGCGGACTGTTGGCCTGAGATGGCACTCCCTGCCCGGCTCAAAGGCCGCCTCACCTTGCCGGTGATCGGCGCGCCGCTGTTCATCCTGTCGCAGCCCGACCTCGTCATCGCGCAGTGCCTTGCCGGCATCGTCGGCTCGTTCCCGGCCCTCAATGCGCGGCCGAAGGAGGAGCTGGAGGCCTGGATCCTGCGCATCAAGGCGGCGCTGGCGGAGGCCCAGGCGCAGGATCCGGCGCGGCGGATCGCGCCCTTCGCGGTGAACCAGATCGTGCACGGCTCCAACGACAGGCTGGCCCACGATGTCGAGGTCTGCGTGCGCCAGCAGGTGCCGATCGTCATCACCAGCCTGCGCCCGCCGGGCGAGGTGGTGACGGCGGTGCATTCCTATGGCGGGCTGGTGTTCCATGACGTGATCTCGGTGCGGCATGCCGAAAAGGCGCTGGCCGAGGGCGTCGACGGGCTGATCCTGGTGTGCGCGGGCGCCGGCGGCCATGCGGGGGCGCTGAGCCCGTTTGCGCTGGTGCAGGAGGTGCGGCGCTTCTACGACGGACCGGTCATCCTGTCGGGCGCCATCGCCACCGGGCGGGCCATTCTCGCCGCCCAGGCGATCGGCGCAGACCTCGCCTACATGGGCACGCGCTTCATCGCCACCCGCGAGGCGGGCGCGCCCCCAGCCTACAAGGACATGATCGTCGGCAGCACGGCGGCGGACGTGGTCTATTCCCCGCTGTTCACCGGGGTCAACGGCAACTACCTGCGCGGCAGCATCACGGCCGCCGGGCTCGACCCGGACAATCTGCCGACCGCCGACAAGTCGAGCATGAATTTCGGCTCGAACCGGCCGACCAAGGCGTGGAAAGACATCTGGGGCGCCGGCCAGGGCGTCGGCAGCATCGACGACCTGCCGGCGACAGCCGATCTCGTGGCGCGGCTGGCGCGTGAATACGACGAGGCGAAGGCCGCCCTGTGCGGCGCAAGGGGAGACGGCGCATGACCGACACGGTGACGGTTTCCACGCCCGCCGACGGGGTGCGGCTGCTCGAGATCAACCGGCCGGCGCGTCGCAATGCGCTCGACAGCGCGACCTATGACGGGCTGTCCGACGGCATCCGCGATGCCGATGCCGATCCGTCCATAAGGGTCATCGTCATCGCCGGCACGCAGGGCGTGTTCACTGCCGGCAATGACCTGGCCGACTTCCAGGCGGGGACCCGCGCGGCGACGCCGCCGGCGATTGTCTTCCTGCGGACGATCTCGACCTGCGAAACGCCGGTGATCGCCGGCGTCGAGGGCTTTGCCGTCGGCATCGGCACGACCATGCTGCTGCACTGCGACCTCGCCTATGCGGGCATGTCGGCGCGGCTGCGGATGCCGTTCGTGTCGCTCGGCCTGTGCCCGGAGGGCGCGTCGAGCCTGCTGCTGCCGCTGGTGGCAGGCAGCAAGGCGGCGGCGCATCTGCTGATGTTCGGCGAGGAGTTCTCGGGCGCCGAGGCGGCCCGTTTCGGTGTCGTCAACGAGGCGGTCGAGGACGGCACGGCGGTGGCGCGAGCGCTGGAGCGGGCCACGGTACTGGCACGGTTGCCCGCCGATTCCGTGCTGACCACCAAAGCACTGCTGCGCAAGGCCGGGCCGCAGGCCGTGGCCGAGACGATCGAGCGCGAGCGCGGCGAGTTCGAGCGGCTGCGGCAGGGGCCGGCGGCGCAGGCGGCCTTCGCAGCCTTTCTCAGCAAGGCCCGCTGACGGGCTCGTCCGCCGCAATGCATCGGCGCTAAAGGCCGTGCGGCCAGCGTTGCGCCGGTGTCGCAGCGTTGGCACACAGGGCTTGCTCACGCGATTGAGGCTTCGCCCCGGGCGCTTCCTCCGCTATTGCGGGGGCGATGTGCGCCAGGCCCACCCTCGACACGGCCGCGTCCCGCCGTCGCGGCCTGTGTCAGGGCGGCGTGCTGGGGTTGCTGGCGCTTGCGCTGGCGGGATGCCTGCAGGCGGAGAAGCCTGATCCGGCATTGGACGTGCCGGGACGCTTCCGGGCGCAGGCGGCACCGCCCGCACCGCCGGTGTCGGCGACCTGGTGGCAGGCCTTCCGCTCGCCCGAGCTGACCGGTTTCGCCCAGGCGGCGCAGACCGGCAATCTCGACATCGCCATTGCGGTCGCGCGCGTCCGGCAGGCCGACGCCCAGGCCACGGTGGCGGGCGCGCCGCTGCTGCCGGTGCTGGACGCCACGGCCGACGCCACACGCAACCGCCCCTCGTCGCGGGCCGGGCGGGCCGCGCCGGTCGTCAACAGCCTGCAGGCGGGGCTGCGCGCCAGCTGGGAGATCGACGTCTGGGGCAAGAACAAGGCGCTGGCCGATGCGGCCGCGCTCGGCGCGCTGGCCAGCCGGCATGACCGCGACGCCATCGCGCTGACGGCGCTGGCTGCGACGGCGACGACCTATTTCCAGATCCTCGCCGCGCAGGAGCGCAAGCGCATCGCCAACCAGAACCTGGCCAGCGCCACGCGCGTGCTCGGGCTGATCCGCGAGCGGCTCGCAGCCGGTACGGCGACCTCCCTCGACATCGCCCAGCAGGAAAGCGTGGTGGCCAATCTGCGCGCCGCGATCCCGCCGTTCGACCAGGAGATCGACCAGAACGCCGCCACGCTGGCGGTGCTGACCGGACGCTCGCCGGAGCGGATCACGGTGCGCGGCGGTGGGCTCAACGCCGTCGTCCTGCCGCGGGTCGCGCCCGGCGTCCCGGCGCAGCTGCTGACGCGGCGCCCCGACGTGCAGTCGGCCGAGGTGCAGCTGGAGGCCGCCGGCGCCGACGTTGTGGCGGCACGGGCGGCGTTCTTCCCCACCATCGCGCTGACGACGCAGGGCGGCTATGAGAGCCTCGCGCTGAAGGCGCTGTTCGGACCCGGAGCCGCGTTCTGGTCGGTCGGCGCCGGATTGGCGCAGCCGATCTTCCAGGGCTTCCGCCTCGAGGGGCAGCTGGAGCAGGCCCGCGGCCGCGAGGCCGAGTTGCTGCAGACCTACCGGAAATCCGTCATCGAGGCCTTCGCCGATGTCGAGCGCGCCCTCGTGGCGCAGCGACAGCTCGCCCTGCAGGAGCGCCTGCAGGCCGAGGCGGAAGCCAGCGCACGGCGCGCCTACGAGATTTCGGTGCAGCGGCTGCGGGAGGGAACCGTCGACCTCGTGACGGTGCTCAACACCCAGCAGAGCCTGTTTCTGACGCAGGATGTGCTGACCCGCGTCCGGCTTTTGCGGCTGCAGGCCGCGGTGGCGCTCTACCAGGCGCTGGGCGGGGGCTGGACCTTCGACAAGCCTCGGCCATGATGCGGGTGTAGGCGGACGAGTCTGGGTCGGCTGTCGCGGCCGCAAGGGAAACGGGAATGCGGACCATCGGGCGCATCAGCCTGCTCGCGCTGCTGCTGGCGGCGGGCGTCACGCTCGTGGTGCCGGACGACTGGCGCTGGCCGTGGAGCAGCGCACCGGCGGTGCAGGCCCCGGGCGGTGGTGGTGGCGGCGGCCGGCGTGGACGCGGCGGACCGGCCGGCCCGGTCGCCGTGCTGGCGGCGCCGGTGCGCGTCGCCGACGTGCCGGTGACCATCGACGGGGTCGGCACGGCGCGGCCGGCCGCGACCGTGACGGTGCGCTCGCAGGTCGACGGCCAGTTGCTGGAGCTGCGGTTCCGCGAGGGCCAGGACGTGCGCAAGGGCGACCTGCTGGCCCGCATCGACCCGACGATCTACCAGGCGCAGCTCGACCAGGCGCTGGCGAAGAAATCCCAGGACGAGGCCCAGCTCGACAATGCGCGGCGCGATCTCGAGCGCTATGTGCGGCTGGCCGAAACGAATTCGGTGACCAAGCAGCAGGCCGATACGCAGCGCGCCGTCGTGGCCCAGCTGGTCGCCCAGGTGCAGGCCGACCAGGCGGCGATCGACAATGCCCGCGCCGTGCTGGCCTACACCCGGATCGTGTCGCCGATCGACGGGCGCACGGGCATCCGCGTCGTCGACGAGGGCAATCTGGTGCGCGCCTCCGATGCGGCGGGGCTGGTGACGGTGTCGCAGATCAGGCCGATCAGCGTGCTGTTCAGCATCCCCCAGCAGCAGCTGCAGCGGATCGCCCGGGCGCTGGCGGCCGGGCCGGTGCAGGTCGACGCGCTGGACAGCGACAACCAGAATTCGGTCGACCGCGGCACGCTGCAGGTGATCGACAACCAGGTCGATCCCGCCACCGGATCGGTGCGGATGAAGGCGGAGTTCCCCAACCGCGACCTCGGCCTGTGGCCGGGCGGCTTCGTCAATGTGCGGCTGCAGGTGGAAACGCTGCGCGGCGTCACGGTGACGCCGACCGCATCGGTGCAGCGCGGGCCGCAGGGCACCTTCGTCTACCTGGTCAAGGCCGACGACACCGTCACGGTGCGGCCGGTTGCGGTGGTGCAGCAGGACGACGTGCAGTCCGTCGTCACCGGCGTGGCGCAGGGCGACCGCGTCGTCACCTCCGGGTTCTCGCGGCTGTCGGAGGGGACGCGCGTCAGCGTCGTCGAGCCGCCGCCGGCGCCCGGTGCCCCGCCCTCCGTTGCCTCCCCGCCGGTCGCGGCGACACCTGCGTCCCCGCCAGTGCCGGGCGCGGCCGAATCGCGGCCACGCGGCCAGGGCGAGGGTAGGCCGCGTGGCGAGCGCCGCCCGGGCGATCCCGCCGCGCCCGGCGGACCGCGCCAGGGTCCTGCCGGGACCGGGCCGGCGGCAGGGACCGGGACCGCCCCGGCAGTGCGCACGCCGTGAGCGTCTCCGAGCCCTTCATCCGCCGGCCGGTCGCCACCTCGCTGCTCGGGATCGCGGTGCTGATCGGCGGCATCATGGGCTATGCACAACTGCCGGTAGCGTCGCTGCCGCAGGTCGACTTCCCGACCATCCAGGTCCGCACCCAGCTGCCCGGCGCCAATCCGGAGACGATGGAGATCCTCGTCACCTCGCCGCTGGAGCGACCGCTCGGGCAGATCCCGTCGCTGGCCTCGATGACCTCCAAGAGCACCTACGGGTCGAGCCAGATCGTGCTGCAGTTCGAGCTCGGACGCGACATCGACGCGGCCGCCCAGGACGTGCAGGCGGCGATCAACGCCGCCGGATCGACCCTACCGCGCAACCTGCCCTACCCGCCGACCTACGCGAAGGTGAACCCGGCTGACGCGCCGATCATGACACTGGCGCTGACATCGCCGACGATCCCGGTCCGCCAGCTCAGCGACTTCGCCGATACGCTGATGGGGCAGAGACTGGCCGAGGTCGGCGGCGTCGGCTCGGTGGCCGTGCAGGGCGGCGTGCGTCCGGCCGTGCGCATCCAGGCGGATCTGGCGCGGCTAGCCAATTACGGCCTCGGGCTGGAGGACCTGCGCAGCGCCATCGTCGGCGCCAATGTGGCCGGCCCCAAGGGATCGCTCGACGGGGCGCAGCAGTCCTACACCATCGCGGCAAACGACCAGATCGCCGCCGCCGACGCCTACAAGGCGGTGGTGGTGACGATGAAGGGCGGCTCGCCGGTGCTGCTCGGCGACGTCGCCGACGTGGTCGACGGCCTCGAGAACGACAAGGTCGGCGCCTGGTACCGCGGCACGCCGGCCCTGCTCGTCGACATCCGGCGGCAGCCGGGCGCCAATGTGGTGGAGACGGTGACGGCTATCCGGGCCGAACTGCCCCGGCTGCGCCAGGCGCTTCCTGCCGACGTGACGCTGGCGGTGGTGCAGGACCGCACCGAGACGATCCGCGCGGCGATCCGCAACGTGCAGTTCACGCTGGCGCTCAGCGTCGCGCTGGTGGTGCTGGTAGTGCTGCTGTTCCTGCGCACGGTGCGGGCGACCATCATCGCCGGCATCACGCTGCCGCTGTCGCTGGTCGCCACCTTCGCGGTGATGTGGGCCTGCGGGTTCAGCCTCGACAATTTGTCACTGATGGCGCTGACCATCGGCACCGGCTTCGTCGTCGACGATGCGATCGTGATGATCGAGAACATCGTGCGGCAGATCGAGCGCGGGCAATCGCCGTTCGAGGCCGCCCTCAAGGGGGCGCGCGAGATCGGCTTCACCGTGATTTCGCTGACGGTGTCGCTGGTCGCGGTGTTCATCCCGCTGCTGTTCATGACCGGCATCGTCGGACGGATGTTCCGCGAGTTCGCGCTGACGCTGACGATCGCCGTCGTGGTCTCGGCCGTCGTGTCGCTGACGCTGACGCCGATGCTGTGCGCGCGGCTGCTGCGCGGCAGCGGCGAGAAGGGCGAACGACCGCTGTTCCCGGCGCTCGACCGTGGCTTCGAGTGGTTGCTTGGCGGTTACAGGGTGTCGCTGGAGGCCGTGCTGCGGCACCAGGGCCTGACGCTGGCGACGCTGGCCGCCACCGTCGCGGCAACGGGCTGGCTCTACATCATCGTGCCGAAGGGCTTCCTGCCGGTGCAGGACACCGGGGCGATCACCGGCTACACCCGCGCCGAGCCGACCGTGTCGTTCGACCGGATGAAGCGGCTGCAGGCCGAGCTGGCGACGGCGGTGGCGCGCGACCCGGATGTCTCCGCCGTGACCTCGGTCATCGGTGTCGGCACGACCAACCCGACCCCCAATGCCGGGCGGCTCGGCATCACCCTGAAGCCGCGCGACAGCCGCGACGCCACCGCAACGCAGATCATCGAGCGGCTGCGCCTGCTGACCGGCGGCGTGCCGGGCATCGGCGTCGACTTCCAGGCCGTGCAGGACGTGCAGATCGCCACCCGCGAGAGCCGGGCGGCCTACCAGTACGCGCTGAGCGGCACCAATGCGGCGGAGGTGACGGGCTGGGCCGAGCGGCTGGCCGGCGCGCTGGCGGACGAGCCGGCGCTGCGCGATGTCGCCAGCGAGGCCGAGGAGGGCGGCGCGCGGCTGATGGTGCGCGTCGATCGCGAGAAGGCCGCGCGCCTCGGCATCACCATGCAGGCGGTGAACGACACGCTCAACGACGCCTTCGGCCAGCGCCAGATCTCCACCATCTACGCCCAGGCCAACCAGTACCGCGTCATCCTGGAGGCGCAGCCGCGCTACCAGCAGGACACGGCGACGGTCGGCCAGCTCTATGTGGCGGGCGCAGGCGGCAGCCAGGTGCCGATCCGCGCCTTCGCGACGGTGACGCGCACCACCGCCCCGCTGGTGATCGCTCACGACGCCCAGTTCCCCTCGGCGACGCTGAGCTTCAACCTTGCGCCCGGCGCGTCCCTGGGCGAGGCCGTCGAGGCGGTGACGCGGACGCAGGAGACGCTCGGCATGCCGGGTACGATCAGCGGCCAGTTCTCCGGCGACGCCGCGGAGTTCTCCCGCGCGCTGGCGGGACAGCCCTGGCTCATCCTGGCCGCCATCGTGACGATCTACATCGTGCTGGGCGTGCTCTACGAGAGTGCCATCCACCCGATCACGATCCTGTCGACGCTGCCATCGGCCGGCGTCGGCGCCATCCTGGCGCTGATGTGGCTCGGGCACGACCTGTCGCTGATCGCGCTGATCGGCATCGTGCTGCTGATGGGCATCGTCAAGAAGAACGCCATCATGATGATCGACTTCGCGCTGGAGGCGGAGCGGACCCAGGGCCTGCCGGCACGCGAGGCGATCGTGCAGGCCTGCCTGCTGCGCTTCCGTCCAATCACCATGACGACGCTGGCGGCGCTGCTGGGCGCGCTGCCGCTGGCGCTGGAGCACGGCACCGGCTCGGAGCTGCGGGTGCCGCTCGGCATCACCATCATCGGCGGGCTGCTCGTCAGCCAGCTGCTGACGCTCTACACGACGCCGGTGGTTTATCTGCTGCTCGACCGGCTGGGCCATGGCCGGCGACCGGCCCCCGCCGCCGCGCCAGCGCCATCGGTGGGGACATAGCCGATGCGCTTCGCCGAAGCCTTCGTCCGCAGGCCCGTCGGCACCACGCTGCTGGCGATCGGGCTGATGCTGGCCGGCGCCGTCGCCTACTACCAGCTGCCGG
>JBEIIL010000046.1:0-26160 GCA_040380755.1 Methylobacteriaceae bacterium
GCACCGGGTTCCGACATTGCCAGTGCGCCCACGTGACTGCCGTCGATGAGGGCCGGCAGATAGCGGCGCTTCTGGTCGGCATTGCCGTTGCGGCGCAGCTGGTTGACGCAGAGGTTCGAGTGGGCGCCGTAGCTGAGGCCAACCGACGCCGAGGCGCGCGATACCTCCTCCATGGCGATGCAGTGCTCGAGATAGCCGAGCCCCGAGCCACCATCCTCCTCCTCGACGGTGATGCCGTGCAGGCCGAGCGCGCCCATCCGCGGCCAGAGGTCGCGGGGGAAGGTGTTGGTGCGGTCGATCTCGGCCGCCCGCGGGGCGATCTCGGCCGCAGCGAAGGCCGACACCGTGTCACGGAGCATGTCGGCGGTCTCGCCGAGGTCGAAGTTGAACGGGCGGGCGGCATTGGCGAGCATGGGGCGTCGATTCCTCTTGCGGGCAGCATTTTGACTGCACGATAACGCAGGTGGCGCGACCGTGCAGGAGCAATCGGTCGCCGACCGGAGGATGACTGACAATGCCGCAGGACTTCCGGGCGAAGCCCAACGCGGTGCCATGGCCGCCGTTGATCTACAGCGCGGCGCTGCTGCTGGCGTTTGTCCTGCAGCGCTATGACGCATTCGAGTGGGGCGACCGGCAGCTGGCCCTGCTGCCACGCGCGCTCGGCATCGCGCTGTTCGTCGCGGGCGTCGTGCTGGATCTGTGGGCCTTCATCGAGATGCGCCGCAAGGGCACGCCGGTGATGCCGACCGCGGCCGCCCGGGCACTGGTCATCACCGGCCCGTTCCGCTTCACCCGCAACCCGATCTATGTGGGCAATACGCTGGCGATGATCGGCTTTGGCATTGCGCTGCGGTGGTCGTGGCTGGTGATGCTCGTGCCGGTCGCGGTCGCGGCTGTGCAGTGGCTTGCCGTGTCGCGGGAGGAGGAGCACCTGGAGCGGCGGTTTGGAGCCGACTGGCGCGCCTATGCGAGCCAGGTCCGCCGCTGGCTCTAGTGCCGGCCGTTTGACGCTCCGGCGAGGCCGGCGCATTTTTGCCGCGTAGGAAGGCCAAGCCCATGCTCGATCCCGCCCAGTTTGCCTCCCAGCCCGCGCCCGGCCGCTCCTGCGGCACCTGTGCGCTGTGCTGCAAGGTCTATGACGTCCCCGTGCTGGAGAAGCCGGCCGGGAGCTGGTGCAAGCACTGCACCCCGGGAAAGGGGTGCGGTATCCATGAGACGCGTCCCGATCCGTGCCGGGCCTTCCACTGCCTGTGGATCACAACGGACTTTCTCGCGCCCGAATGGAAGCCGGACCGGTCCGCCTTTGTGCTCTCTGTGGACCCGGTGTCGCGCAACCTGCTGGTCCAGGTGGATCCGGGCCGGCCCGGCGCGTGGCGGGCGGAGCCCTATCTGCGGCAGTTCCGGATGTGGGCGGAGGCCGGCCTGTCGTCGGGCCGGCACGTCATCGTCTATGTCAACCGCAGCGCCACGGCGGTGCTGCCCGACCGCGAGGTGTCGCTCGGCATCGTCGAGGAGGGCGACAGGGTCGTGTTCAGCCGGACGATGACGCCGAACGGCCCGCGGATGGACGTGCGCAAGCAGTCAGCCTGAGACAGGGTCGACAAACGCGCTCACTTCGGGTTGAGGAACGCTTCCCACTGGCGTTCGCTGCCATGGAACGCGTTGCGATCGACATCGCCGCGGATGCCGGGCACGCGGCCGGTCGTGGTGTACTGCCAGAAGTGCCAACGCCGGTCCGAGTAGCGCTCCTGCGGCTCGGCCGCGACGCTGCGGATCCAGTAGGGGTAGTCGTTGAACTCGCCGCGCAGCACCTCCTCGTGGAAGGTGATGTCGGTGTAGATGATCGGCCGCTTGCCGGTGTGGCGCTCGAGCTCGGTGAGCATCAGCCGGATCTTTTCCAGTGCGTCCGCACGCGGCACCTTGCGGGGGCAGGTGAGCGAGTGCCCGTTCCATTCCACATCGAGGACGGGGGGCAGGGCGTCGGGATCCTGCGGGATGTGCTGCACGAACCATTTCGCCTGCTCGTGTGCCGGCCGGCACCAGTAGACGAAGTGGTAGGCGCCCACCGGGATGCCGGCAGCCTTGGCGCCGGCCCAGTTGCGGGGGAAGGCCGGGTCGATATGGTCGCCGCCTTCCGTCGCCTTGATGAACACGAAGCGGGTGCCGGCCTCGCGCACCTGGCGCCAGTCGATATCGCCCTGCCAGCGCGAGACGTCGATGCCGTGGATCGGCAGCTCCTTGGCCTTGGCGACACCCGAATGAGGCTTGGCGTCGCTCTTGCGGGAGTAGGGGTCGGGTGCCACCGTGCAGCCGGCGGCCAACAGGGTTGCGACAAGGGCGGCTGCCGCCGCAAGGGTCCTGATCGGGAATGCCAACGCCGCACGCCTCCGCTCCAGCCACGTTCGTGGCGCCATTCCTCACCGATTCGATGAAAACCTTTAAGGAACCCGTAACCGAGGCCGCGCCGCGGGTCAGGTGAGCCCAAACCACACCGATGCGATGCCCAGAAAGGCAAAGAAGCCGACAACATCTGTCACCGTCGTGACGAACACGCCGGACGCCACCGCGGGGTCGGCGCCGGAGCGATCGATGGCAATCGGGATCAGGATGCCGCCGAGCGCGCCGGCGACGAGGTTCACCACCATGGCGGCGCCGATAACGAGGCCGAGGTTCCAGTCCCGGAACCAGAGGGCCGCCACCGTGCCGGTGAGAAGGCCGAAGCCGACGCCGTTGATCAGGCCCACGCAGGTCTCGCGCAGGGTGACGCGCAGGATGTTGGAGGTGCCGAGTTCCCGCAGCGCGAGGGCGCGGACCGCCACCGTCATGGTCTGGGTGGCGGCGTTGCCGCCCTGGCTGGCCACGATGGGCGCCAGCACCGCCAACGCGACCATCTTTTGCAACTCGCCCTCGAACAGTCCGAGCACGGAGGAGGCGAGGAAGGCCGTCAGCAGGTTGACGAACAGCCATACGAAGCGGCTGCGGGCGATCGACATCACCGTGTCGGACAGGGCCTCGTCGGCGCGCACGCCGCCCAGAGCCTTGATCTCGTCGTCGGCCTCTTCCTGCAGCACGTCGACCATGTCGTCGATGGTGATGACGCCGACGAGCCGGCCGGCCTCGTCGACCACCGGGGCCGAGACCAGGTTGTAGCGCTCGAACAGATGGGCGACCTCCTCGCTGTCGTCGGTCACCGTCACGCGCCGGCGGTCGGCCGTCATGATGCTGTCGATGCTGGCGTCGCGGCTGCTGCGCACAAGCCGGTCGAGGAAGGCATGGCCGAGAAGGCGGTGGCCCGGATCGACCACGAACACCTCGAAGAAACTGTCGGGCAGCTCCGGCGCGGCCTGAAGGTGATCCAGCGTCATGCCCACCGTCCAGAACGGCGGCACGGCGACCAGATCGGTCTGCATCAGGCGCCCGGCCGTGTATTCGGTGTAGTCGAGGCTCTTTTGCAGCGCGACACGGTCGGTCGGCGGCAGGGCGTCGAGGACCTCCTCCTGCTCCTCGCGGTCGAGGGCATCGAGGATCACCACCGCGTCGTCACTGTCGAGGTCGCGCACGCCCTCGGCGACGGCCGCGGCGGACAGCTCCTCGAGGATCTCCTCGCGGATCGCCTCGTCGACCTCGGTCAGCGCGGCGAAGTCGAAATCCTCGCCGAGGAGGCCGATCAGCCGGGGGCGCAGCTCGGTCTCGAGCGCTTCGAGCAGGGCGCCCTGGTCGGCCTCGTGCAGATCGCCGACCAGCACCCGCAGGCGACGCGAATCGCCGGCCCGCGTGGCGGCATCCACGGCTTCGACGAATCCGGGCACGATTTCGCCGTCTGCGTCACGCAGCGCAGGGGCAGAGTCGGCGGGCGAGCGCGGCGTGTCGAGGTCGATCATGGGATTCCCGCAGCAGACGGGCACCAGCGCTTTTAGGGCGTCGTCCGTCGCCACGCAACGCAGCGCCTGCAACCCGTCCGTGCTAACACTGCGCCGCACAAAACCGCCAAGGCGGCCGGAGACCCGGATGTCCATATCGCGCCGACTTGCCCTGCTGGGCGCCTTTGCGGCCGCCTCCAGCCCGCTCCCGGCCTTTGCCGCCTGTGGCGGGCCTACGACGCGGATCCTGCCGGTGGGAACGGAGGGCGGGTTGAAGATCGGACTGCGCACCTACCCGCGGACCTTGGCGCTGAGCGCCAGCGAGGTGGTGCTGACCTTCGACGACGGGCCGTCGCCGGACACGACCCCGCGGGTGCTCGACGCCCTGTCCTGCGCCGGGGTGCGGGCGACGTTTTTCCTCATCGGCGCCCACGCAGCGGAGCATCCGTCGCTGGTGCGGCGCATCCGGGCCGAGGGCCATACGCTGGCCTGCCACAGCCGCACCCATCCGTGGACCATGCGCGACATCGGCGAAGCCGCGGCGATCGCCCAGGCCGAGCAGGGCTTCGCCGACATCGCCCGTGCCGCCGGCCAGGATGCGGGGGCACCCTGGAGCGGCGCCGTCGCGCCCTTCTTCCGCTATCCGGGCTTTGCCGACACCGCCGCCGTCAATGGCTGGCTGGCGCAGCGCGGGATCGGCGTGTTCGGCTGCGACCTGTGGGCATCCGACTGGGTGCTGGCGACGCCGGAACACCAGCTGACGCTGACGCTCAGCCGGCTGCGCGCGGCCCGTGGCGGCATCGTGCTGTTCCATGACACGCGCCACCAGACGGCGCGGATGATCGGCCCCTTCCTCGCGGCCCTGAAGACCGAGGGGTTCCGGGTCGTCCACATTGTGGCGGGCCCCGGCACGGCGGCTACGGCGGCGGCGAGGCCGGGCTGGACCAGCGAGACCGAGCGCATCATCGCGGCGACGCGGCCGAAGCGGGGCGCTTAGGCCCGGTTGCGCAAGGGAAGGGACTGCGGTCTCAGCAATGACCTGCACCGGCAGCCCGGCTGCAGGTCGGAATTATGCGCGATCGGGAATAAGATGGTGCGGCCAAGAGGACTCGAACCTCCACCCCTCTCGGGACTAGCACCTCAAGCTAGCGCGTCTACCAGTTCCGCCATGGCCGCTGAACCGAAGCCGGACAAAGCGTCCGGCCGAAGCGGCGCTCCGTGTATCAGATCGGTTCTGGATCGACAAGGACTGCGGCGGCGCTGGGACCGAAATCGCGGGGCGCGTTGCGGTATCAGGCCGCCAGCTTCTCGCTCGGCGGACGGCGGATCAGCTCCTTCACCTCGACGGTAATCAGCGTGCCGTTGACGACGACGACGCCACGAGCGATGGGAAGGTCATTGGCGAGGATCTCGACCTCGTCGCCCTCGGCCGAATCAAGCGTGATGACCGCGCCTCGGCCCATGCGCAGCAACTGGTGGATCGGCATGCGGGACCGTCCGAGAACGATCGAGATATCGACGCTGACATTGTCGAGGCCCGTCAAAAGTCACTCCCGGTCTGTCCCATCCACCTCCGGAGTGGGCCAGAACAGGGTTAACGCCGCGTGAACGGCCGCACCGATGCGGGACGTCGGCTGACCGCGGCAGGGCTGCCGCCGGTGACGTGGCAGATCGCCGATGTGCCGGTTGCGTACGACGCAGGCGTCACCGCCATGGAGGCGCGCGTGGCAGGCATTGCGGACGGCCGTGCCGGCGAGCTGGTCTGGCTGCTGGAGCATCCGCCGCTCTATACGACCGGCACCTCGGCGCGGCCGCAGGATCTGCTGGCGCCGCGCTTTCCCGTGCACCAGACCGGGCGGGGTGGCCAGTTCACCTATCACGGGCCGGGGCAGCGCGTGGCCTATGCGATGCTCGACCTGCGCACCCGTGGCCAGGACCTGCGCGCCTATGTGGCGGCGCTCGAGGACTGGGTCATTGAGGCGCTCGACCACTTCAACATTCGCGGCGAACGCCGCGACGACAGGGTCGGCGTGTGGGTGCGGCGTCCCGACAAGGGCCCGGGGGCCGAGGACAAGATCGCCGCGATCGGCATCAGGGTGCGGCGCTGGGTGGCGTTTCACGGCATCAGCCTGAATGTCGACCCCGATCTTGAGCATTTCGGCGGCATCGTCCCGTGCGGGATCGCCGACGGCCGCTATGGCGTTACCAGTCTGGTCGATCTCGGCCTGCCGGTGACGTTTGCTGACGCCGACCTTGCGTTGCGCGCGGCGTTCGAGTCGGTTTTCGGACCGACCCGGACGCAGTAGCGTGAGGCCCCGACGCCCGCCTGACCGCCATACCGTTATACCGGAGATGTCCCCATGACCGACCAGACGATCGTCACCATCAACGCCGCGGCCATTCCGGCGTTGGGTCTCGGCACCTTCCGGGCCGAGGGCGAGGCCTGCGTTGCCGCCGTCTCGGCCGCGCTGCAGCTTGGCTACCGGCATGTCGACACCGCGGCGATGTATGGCAACGAGCGGGAGGTGGGGGAGGGGCTGCGCGCCTCCGGCGTCGCCCGCGACTCGGTGTTCGTCACCACCAAGGTGTGGTGGGAGCGCATCGCCGATGGCGAGTTGCAGCGTTCCGCCGAGGAGAGCCTGCGCAAGCTCGGCCTCGATGCCGTCGACCTGCTGCTGATCCACTGGCCGAACCCGGCGGTGCCGCTCGCCAGCGCGCTCAAAGGGCTGGCCGACGCGAGGCGCCGCGGTCTCGCCCGGCATATCGGCGTGTCCAACTTCCCCATCGGGCTGCTCGACGAGGCCGTCGCGCGCTGCGCCGAGCCGATCGTCGCGAACCAGTGCGAGTACCATCCCTATCTCGACCAGACCCGGCTGCGGGCGGCCTGTGCCCGCCACCATGTGGCTTTCACGTCCTATGCGCCGATCGGCAAGGGTGCCGACACCCAGGATCCGGTGGTGCAGGCGATTGCAGCACGTCACGGCAAGACAGGGGCGCAGGTAGTGCTGCGCTGGCATGTGCAGCAGCCCGGCACCGTTGCGATCCCCAAGACCGTCACGCCGTCGCGGATCGCCGAGAATTTCGCGATCTGGGACTTCGCCCTGAGCGATGGCGAGATGGCGGCAATCTCCGGCCTGGCGCGACCTGGCGGGCGCGTGATCAACCCGCCCTTCTCCCCGCAGTGGGATGCCTGACCATCCCGCTGGCTCTGCCGCGACTGGCCATGGCGGTCCGCTTCCGCCAGACTGCCGCGACGTCGCCCACCCGGCGCAGCCCCCCAGTGCGCCCGCTTCCACCCGCCCTGTGTTCCTTCCCCAGCGAGTTCGACCGATGACCCTTGATGCCGCCACCCTTGCCGCCTTTGCGGAGATCTCCACCGCAACGGTCACCACCGTGCTTCTGAAGAAGGGCCTGCGCCGCCTGTGGATGCGCGGCGCCCATCCGCTGGTGACGGCGCAGGGCAAGCGCATTGTCGGGCGGGCGTTCACGATGCGCTTTGTCCCGGCCCGCGAGGACCTCGCCACACCCGAATCATGGTCGTCGCCGCGCTCGACCCGCGCCGCCATCGAGGAGATGCCGGAGGGTTGCATCGCCGTGGTCGACGCCATGGGCGTGACCGATGCGGGGATCTTCGGCGACATTCTCACCGCCCGCATGGCCAAGCGCGGCGTCGCCGCGCTCGTGTCGGACGGCGTCGTGCGCGATATCGCCGGCGTGCTGGGCACGGGACTGCCGGTGTGGTGCCAGGGCACCGCCGCGCCGGCGTCGGTGGCCGGGCTGACCTTTGTCGGCTGGCAGGAGCCGGTCGCCTGCGGTGGCGTGGCGGTGTTTCCAGACGATGTCATCCTGGCCGACGCCGACGGCGTCGTCTGCATTCCGGCCGCCTTTCTGGAGACGGTGCTGAAGGAGGGGCCCGAGCAGGAACGGCTCGAGGCCTGGATCATGACCGAGGTGGCGCGCGGCGTGCCGCTGCCGGGGCTCTATCCGCCGAACGCCGAAACCAAGGCGCGCTACGAGGCTGCCAAAGCCAAGAGCTGAACCGGAGCATCGCGTTGTACTTCATCGCCTCCAAGGTGTTCTGGACGCTGGCGGCGCCGACGACGCTGCTGATGCTGGGCACGGCGCTGGGCCTTGCGCTGCAGTTTACGTCATGGCGGCGGACCGGCCGTGCGCTGGCGGTCCTCGGCTTCGCGGGCCTGCTGGTCTGCGCCTATTCCCCGCTGGGAAACCTGCTGCTGGTGCCGCTGGAGGAGCGCTTTCCGCCATGGAAAGCCGATCGCGGCCCCTATGCGGGCATCATCGTGCTGGGCGGGCCGATCGAGGAGACCACGTCGAACGCCCGCGACATGCTGACGTTCAACGAATCCGGTGAGCGGCTCGTCGCCATGGCGGATCTGGCACGGCGGTTCCCGGACCTGCCGGTGGTGTTCACCGGCGGCTCAGCCGGCCTGCGGCAGACCGGTCCGGCGGAAGCCGACATCGTCGAGCGGCACCTGGCCACACTGGGGCTCGCGCCGGGCCGGGTGATGTTCGAGCGCCGCTCGCGCAATACGGTGGAGAATGCGGCCCTGACCCGCGAGCTGCTCGGCAACCGGCGGGGGCGTTACCTGCTCGTGACCTCGGCGTTCCATATGCCGCGCTCGGTCGGGCTGTTCCGGCGCGCCGGCTTCACCGTGGTGCCGGTGCCGGTCGACTTCCGCACCGGCGGGCCACAGGACGCCTGGCGGCCGTTCACGCTGCCGGGCGACGGCATGCGCCGTGTCGAGATCGTCACGCGGGAGTGGATCGGCCTTGCCGCGGCCCGGCTGCTCGGCCAGACCGACGCGCTGCTGCCGGGGCCCTGACGGGTTCGTGGCGAACCGATCAGTCGGAGTGCGGCACGCCGAGCCGGTAGACGCCCTTGAAATCGTCGGGGTCCACCGGGCGGCCCTTGCGGAAGATGATGATGCGCCCGGCATGGGCGAGCCGCACGGCGGCGCGGCGAACGGGGATCATCAGCGGCCCCCAGCCATCCGGGTGGGACCCGCCGAGATGGCGGGCGGCCTCCGACGGGCAGATCGTCTTGCCTTCGCCGCGGGCGGTGGCGAGCAGCAGGATGGCGTCTTCGAGCGCCTGCGGGGTCGGGGTCGGCGTGTCGCTGGTCATGCTGCGGTGGTGCGCGCTCGCGCGGCCGGCGTCAACCCGGCGGGTCGCGGCCCGTGGTCGCCGCGGTGAGCGCGTCGGAGCGAAACTGCCGCAGGCTCATCACCAGCATCACCGCGGCGGTGCTGGCGATGAACAGCCACGGCGAGACGAACCAGCCGAGATAGCCAAGGGCGAAGAAGAAGGCGCGCTGGCCCCGGTTGAAGTGCCGGCCCGCCGCTGTTGCCATGCTGGCCGTGCGGCGGATATGCGCCCTGGCCTCGGACGTGTCGGCGCGGTCGGCCGGTGGTGTCCCGCCCATCAGGATCGCCGCATAGTTGAACAGCCGGTAGGACCAGGAGAACTTGAAAAAGGCATAGACGAAGATCACCGCCAGCCCGATCACCTTCGCCTCCCACAGGCCGCGGGAAGCCTCGATGCCCAGCGGCAGGTCGGAAAAGACGCGCAGCACGTCGTCGGCGGCGCGCAGCAGGGCAAGCGCGCCGCCGATGGCGATCAGCGAGGTCGAGGCAAAGAAGGCCGTGCCATTCTGCAGGCTGGCCATGATCTGGGTGTCGATGATGCGGATGTCCCGGCGCAGCATCTCCTCCATCCACAGGTGGCGATACCGGTGCATCCGGGCATTCAGGCTCGCCTTCGCGAAACGATCTGAATCCATCAGATAGGCGTAGCCCGACCAGCACAGGGCGAACACCGTGAGCGCAATCCAGTCCATCGGCATCAGGAAGACCATGCCGGGAGGATGGGCGGCACATCCCCGGGACGCAAGGCGCCGCATCAACCTTACTGCTGAAGATTGCCTGCTGCCGGAGTGTGCAGCCCTTGAGCCAGATTTAACAAACGCTTAACTCCTTGATCATTCCCGGGCTGGACCACAGACCGGCACACGAGGCGGCGTCATGCATCCGGTTGTGATCGAAAATCCCGCGAGCCAGCCTTGGACTCCCGCGACCGTCAGCCTGGCCCTGTCCGCGGTGTTGATGATCGCGCTGTTCATGCTCGGTGCCGAAGCTTTCGTTTCGCACCGCTGAGCCCTGCCTTCACGCGAGTCGCTTGCGGCGCTAGCGTGGCCGGCAATCACACGCTGATTCGCCGGATAGCCGCCATGAACGCTCCTGCCCAGCCCGTCCCGCAATATTCGCAACTCGGACCCGGGGATCCGGCGCCGTGGTTCATCCAGCGCAGCCCGAGCAATCCGGCCTATGCGTTTGATGGCGTGGCGGGTCGCTACGTGGTGATGTGCTTCTACGCCAGCGCGTCGGATCCTGTCGGCCGTGCGGCCGTGGACGCCGCCATGGCGGACACGGGAAATTTCGACGACCGACGCGCCTGTTTTTTCGGGGTGAGCATCGATCCCCGCGATGCCGGGCCGGGCGGCGTCGTCGAGCGGCTGCCGGGCATTCGCTTCTTCTGGGATTTCGACGGTGCCGTCAGCCGGCTGTTCGGAGCGCTGCCGCGCGATTCAAAGCCGGGGCAGTCGGCCACCGCGATGCGGTTCTGGCTGGTGCTCGACCCCGGCCTGCGCGTCCTGAAGGGCTTTCCGCTGCACGACAGCGACGCGATGTTTGCCTATCTGGACGCGCTGCCGCCGCCGGATCGCGCTGTCGGCTTCGAGGTCTACGCGCCTGTCCTGATTGTTCCCAACGTGTTCGAGCCGGCCTTCTGCGAGAAGCTGATCCAGCTGTATGACGAAACCGGTGGCGAACTCAGCGGCGTGATGCGGGAGGTCGACGGCAAGACCGTCGGCGTCGTCGACCGAGGCTACAAGGTCCGCAAGGACGTGATGGTGGAGGATGCAGCGCTGATCCAGCAGGTGCAGGCGCGAATAGTGCGCCGCATCGTGCCGGAGATCCGCAAGGTCCACCAGTTCGACGTCACGCGCATGGAACGCTACCTGATCGGCTGCTACGCGGCAGAGGACGGGGCGCATTTCCAGGCGCACCGGGACAACACCACCAAGGGGACCGCGCACCGGCGCTTTGCCGTGTCGATCAACCTCAACGACAATTTCCGCGGCGGCGAGGTGATGTTTCCCGAATATGGTGGGCGCAAGTACAAGCCGCCGCCAGGCGGTGCCGTGGTGTTCTCATGCTCGCTGCTGCACGCTGTCTCCAAGGTCACCAAGGGTCGCCGCTATGCCTTCCTGCCGTTCCTCTATGACGACGCGGCGGCGAAGCAGCGTGAGGCCAACAACGTCCATCTCAAGGATGTGGCGCCCTACCAGCCGGTCTGACCAGGTTGGCAGCGCGGGCGATTGACCGCCCGGCCGGCGCGCGACATGGTCGGCCGATCGGGGAGGCTGCCATGACGCAGATCATCAGCAAGGGCTACAAGGCGTTGCTCGCGGAAGCGAACGCCGCCGTCGAGACGGTGCCGGCGGCCGAGGCCGTGGCGCTGGTTGGGCGGGACGACACCGTCCTGGTGGATCTGCGCGATCCGCGCGAGCTCGAGCGGGAAGGGCGCATTCCTGGGGCGTTCCACTGCCCTCGCGGGATGCTCGAATTCTGGATCGACCCGGAAAGCCCGTACCACAAGCCGGTTTTCGCCGACGACAAGCGGTTCGTGTTCTTCTGCGCCGGCGGCTGGCGCTCAGCTCTGGCGGCCCGCACCGCCAAGGAGATGGGGCTGAAGCCTGTCGCCCATATTGGCGGCGGGTTTGCCGCCTGGCGCGACGCCGGTGGACCGATCGAGCCCGGCAAGGCCTGAACGCGCGACGCGGCGTCCGGCCCCACCACCGGGCGCCGTCGCGCCGACCACACACCAGCGGGGAGCAACCGTGGCCGTCCTGACCAGTGCCGTCGACACCCGCTCGGCTGATTTCGAGGCCAGTGCCGCCCAGTGGCAGGTCCTGTCGCGCGAGCTTCTGGCGCGCCGGGCCGAGGCCGCGCTCGGGGGCCCGGCCAAGGCCCGCGAGCGGCATCTGTCGCGCGGCAAGCTGCTGCCGCGCGAGCGCGTCGCCCGGCTCATCGACCCCGGCTCACCGTTCCTGGAGATCGCCGGGCTTGCCGCCATGGGGGTCTACGACGAGCCGATCCACGGGGCCGGGCTCATCGCCGGCATCGGCCGTGTCGAGGGCCGCGAGGTCATGGTGGTCGCCAATGATTCCACCATCAAGGGCGGCACCTATTACCCGCTCACCGTGAAGAAGCACCTGCGCGCCCAGGAAATCGCCCGCGAGAACCGGCTGCCCTGCATCTATCTCGTCGATTCCGGCGGTGCCAACCTGCCGCACCAGACCGAGGTGTTCCCGGACCGCGAGCATTTCGGCCGGATTTTCTACAACCAGGCCAACCTCTCGGCGCTCGGCATCCCGCAGATCGCGGTGGTGATGGGCTCGTGTACGGCCGGCGGCGCCTATGTGCCGGCCATGTCGGACGAAACCGTGATCGTGCGCCGCCAGGGCACGATCTTCCTCGGCGGCCCGCCTTTGGTGAAGGCCGCCACTGGCGAGGTGGTGACAGCCGAGGAGCTGGGCGGAGCCGATGTGCATGCCCGCGTCTCCGGCGTGGCCGACCACTATGCGCTCGACGACGCGCATGCGCTGGCGATGGCCCGGCGCATCGTCGCCAATCTGAACACGACAAAGCCCAACGACGTGACGCTGGCCGAGCCCGAGGAGCCGCTGCTCGACGGGGCCGAGCTCGAGGGGCTGGTGCCGACGGACCTGCGCAAGCAATACGACATTCGCGAAGTGATCGCCCGGCTGGTCGACGGCTCGCGCTTCGACGAGTTCAAGGCGCTGTACGGCACCACGCTGGTGACGGGCTTCGCGCGGCTGTGGGGCATGCCGGTCGGCATCATCGGCAACAACGGCATCCTGTTTTCGGAATCGGCGCTGAAGGGCGCCCATTTCATCGAGCTGTGCTGCCAGCGCCGCATCCCGCTGCTGTTCCTGCAGAACATCTCCGGGTTCATGGTCGGGCGGCAATACGAGGCCGGTGGCATCGCCCGCGACGGTGCCAAGCTGGTGACGGCTGTGGCCTGCGCGC
Source organism: Methylobacteriaceae bacterium (assembly GCA_040380755.1). Classification (GTDB taxonomy): domain Bacteria; phylum Pseudomonadota; class Alphaproteobacteria; order Rhizobiales; family Beijerinckiaceae; genus Alsobacter. The sequence goes on from JBEIIL010000046.1 coordinate 12,992, forward strand.
GGGTGCCGAAGGTCACCGTGCTGGTCGGCGGCTCGTTCGGCGCGGGCAATTACGGCATGTGCGGCCGAGCCTATTCGCCGCGCTTCCTGTTCAGCTGGCCAAATGCCCGGATCTCGGTGATGGGCGGCGAGCAGGCGGCGAGCGTGCTGGCGACGGTGCGGCGCGACAATATCGAGGCCGAGGGACGGACCTGGACGGCGCGCGAGGAAGAGGGCTTCAAGGCGCCGATCCGGGCGCAGTACGAGGCCGAGGGCAACCCCTATTTCGCCTCGGCGCGGCTGTGGGACGATGGCATCATCCTGCCGTCGGAGACCCGCCGGGTGCTGGGCCTCGCCTTCTCGGCCTGCCTCAATGCCCCGGTCGAAGAGACGCGCTTCGGCGTGTTCCGGATGTGAGGTCGGAGCTGCGGATGTTCCGCCACCCAAACGCTGAACTGATCCTCCTGCTGCGGGCTTGTGCATGTTCACCTCCGTCCTGATCGCCAACCGCGGTGAGATCGCCTGCCGCGTCGGGCGCACCGCCCGCCGGCTCGGCATGCGGGTGATTGCCGTCCATTCGGACGCCGATCGGGACGCGCTGTTCGTGCGCGAGGCCGACGAGGCGCATGCCATCGGCCCGGCGCCGGCGCGGGAGAGCTATCTGGTCGGCGAGCGGATCCTCGCCGTGGCCCGCGCCAGTGGGGCGCAGTGCATCCATCCCGGCTATGGCTTCCTGTCGGAGAATGCCGATTTCGCCGAGGCCTGTGCCGCGGCCGGTGTCGTGTTTGTCGGGCCGCCGCCGCAGGCGATCCGCGCCATGGGCCTCAAGGACGCTGCCAAGGCCATTGCCGAGCGGGCCGGGGTGCCCGTGGTGCCGGGCTACCATGGCGCCAAGCAGGATGCTGCCTTCCTGCGCGAGCGCGCTGCCAATATCGGCTTCCCGGTGCTGATCAAGGCGGTGGCCGGCGGCGGCGGCAAGGGCATGCGCCGGGTCGACCGGCTGATCGATTTCGAAGAGGCGCTGTCAGGGGCCCAACGCGAGGCCGCAGCCTCGTTCGGGGAGGCGCGGGTTCTGGTCGAAAAGTATGTGCGGGCGCCGCGTCACGTGGAGATCCAGGTGTTCGCCGACCGGCACGGCAATGTGGTGCACCTGTTCGAGCGTGACTGTTCGTTGCAGCGCCGGCACCAGAAGGTGATCGAGGAGGCGCCTGCGCCCGGCATGCCGGCCGATGTGCGTGCGGCCATGGGCCGGGCCGCGGTCGAGGCCGCGCGTGCGGTCGGTTACGTGGGAGCGGGAACGGTCGAGTTCATCGCCGACGGCTCGAAGGGACTGACCCCCGACGGGTTCTTCTTCATGGAGATGAACACGCGTCTGCAGGTCGAGCACCCGGTGACCGAGGCGATCACCGGGCTCGATCTCGTCGAGCTGCAGTTTCGGGTCGCCGGCGGCGAGAGGCTGCCCTTCGCCCAGGGGGACCTGGCGATCGCCGGCCACGCCGTCGAGGCACGGCTCTACGCCGAGGACCCTGAGCGCGGCTTCCTGCCGTCGACCGGGCGGCTTTGGGCGCTGCGCTTTCCCGAGGGGGAGGGGCTGCGCGTCGACACCGGCGTGGTGGAGGGCGACAGCGTGACCCCGCACTACGATCCGATGATCGCCAAGATCATTGCGCACGGCGCCAGCCGGGACGAGGCGATGGATCGTCTCGCCGACGCCCTAGGCCGCACGGTGGTCGCGGGACCGCGCAGCAATGCCGCCTTTCTGCGGGCACTGGTGCTGTCGCCGGAGTTCCGCGCCGGTCGCTTCGACACGGGCTACATTGACCGCAATCTCGACGCGCTCGGCGCGGTGCCGCGCGGCCCCGATCCGGTGGCGGTGGCCGCAGGGGCGCTGGCACTGGTCGGGCGCGAGGCGGCGCGCGTGACGGCCAGCCAAGCCGGGCCCGCCGGGCCGTGGGACCGGGCCGACGGGTTCCAGCTCTCCGGCCTGCGCCGCGTAGGCCTGCCGCTCATCGTCGAGGGCGAACGGCTTGACGCGGAGCTGAGCTGGGATGGCGACGGGGCGTCGGTGGAGCTGCCGGGGTTGCCCGTCCCCTCCGGCGACCACGACATCGCCGTGGTCGATACCGACGAGGGCCTGATCGTGCTCAACGGCGGACGCCAGACCGCCATGCGGCTGTTCGATTCCCTCGACCTCGCCGTCGACGGGCATGATGCGGGCGGCCTCATCAAGGCGCCCATGCACGGCAAGGTGGTGGCGATCTTCGTGGTCGAGGGGGAGGTGGTGGAGCGCGGGCAGAAGCTCGCCATCGTCGAGGCCATGAAGATGGAGCACGCCCTGGTGGCGCCGCGGGCGGGCATCGTCGTCGAGGTCGCCGCCGCCGCCGGCGACCAGGTCGCCGAGGGTGCGAAGATCATCGCGCTCGGCGAGCCGGAGGCTGGCCCGGCCTGACTTGTCCACAGCGGGCCGGGCCGCCGCGTCGACGCGCCCGGCCCGCCGCGCTAGGAGGTGAGCATGGCGTTGCATCTCCTCAAGCTCTGTGTCGGCTGCGAGTCGGTTGCCGACCTCGAAAGCTGGATTGCCGACTCGATAGCTCTGTGGCGCCGCCTCGGCAAACCCGAGGAGCAGATCCACACCACACGGATGGTGCCCAAGCGCCTTGCGGAGCTCGTCGACGGCGGCTCGCTCTATTGGGTGATCAAGGGGGCCATCGCCTGCCGGCAGCCGCTGGCGGCAATCCGGCCGTTCACCGATCAGGACGGGGTCGGGCGGTGCCATCTGGTGCTGGAGCCGACCGTGATCCCGGTCGATCCGCGGCCCTGCCGGCCGTTCCAGGGCTGGCGCTACCTCGAGCCGACAACCGCACCGCGAGACCTCTCTGCGCTTGGCGCGGACGCCCCCGGCATGCCGGAGCCGATGCGGCGTGAGTTGCGCGAACTGGGGCTGTTGTAAGGCGATTTCTGCCACAGAAAGTCCGCGATTGGGTACCATTCGGGACGGCGGTCGACGAGTCGGTGGCGGGGCATCCATGCTGGGAAGACTGTTGGTGAGCACTGTCTGCGGCATGGCCGTGGCGGGACCGACGCTGGCTGCGGAACGCTGTACGGTCGTCGAGGTCGCTCCGGGCGTAAAGATGCGGTCGGACGCGTGCTCCAATCCTTTCCGGCAGGAGTTTGCGCCCGCGCGCCGGGCCGATCCCTTCCAGTCGGGCTCGCGACCCGCCGTGATGCGCTATGGCGAGACCGAGATCCGCACCGGCGGCACTATCCGTCTGGAGATGCAAACCACGCGTCCCTGATCGGGGGTATGCGCGGCCCGCTTGCAAAGGCTCCGTCTGGACCCGATCTTGGGACCCGGAGGCACACCATGGCAGACGACAGCAAAAAGGGGGTCGATCTGGCGGCGCGCGGAAACCGTGTCGTGCCGGAACCGGCTGCAGCCTCGCGCGACATTGACGCGTTCCTGCAGGTCGCCAAGGCGAAAGGGCCTGGCCCGGCCGGCGCCCGCGGGCGTCTGGTGTTTGCCCTCGACGCCACCATGAGCCGGCAGCCGACCTGGGACATGGCCTGCAGGCTGCAGGCCGACATGTTCACCACCACGGCGGCCAGCGGCGGGCTCGACGTGCAGCTGGTGTATTTTCGCGGTTTCAACGAGTGCCGTGCCTCGCGCTTCGTGCCCGATGCGCGCGCCCTGACCGACCTGATGGCGCAGATCGACTGCCGCGGCGGTCACACCCAGATCGGGCGGGTGCTGGAGCATGTCCGCGCCGAGACCCGGCGGCTGCCGGTTCAAGCACTTGTTTATGTGGGTGACGCGTTCGAGGAGGCGCTCGACCCGTTGTGCGCCATGGCCGGCGAAATCGGCCTGCTCGGCGTCAAGGCGTTCATGTTCCATGAGGGCGGCGATCCGGTGGCCGAACGTGGCTTCCGCGAGATCGCACGCCTCACCGGCGGGGCCTATGCCCGCTTCGATGCGGCGGCCGGTGCCCAGCTCTCGGCGTTGCTGCGGGCGGCGGCCGCGTATGCGGCAGGCGGGCGGGCTGCGCTGACCCGGCTGGCCGCTGCAGGGGATGGCGGCGCCAGGTTGCTGGTCGGCCAGATGCAGCAGGGGGCCCGGTGAGCCTGATCCTCGGCATCGCGGCGCTAGCCCTGTTCCTGTGGCTGGCGCGCAGCTACGTCAAGGCGAGCCCGACCCTGCTGGCGCGCTACGGCAAGCAGGCCGGCGGCGTCGCCGCGCTTGGCGTGGCGGCTTTCCTGGCCGTGCGGGGCCGGATCGATATTGCCATGCCGCTCGGCTTCTTCGGCGCGGCCTTGCTGGGCCTGCAGGGGTTCGGTGTCCCGGGCTGGGCGCAGCGCACCTCGACCACGCCCGGCGCGCAGTCGCGCGTGCGGTCGGCCACCATCGAGATGGTGATGGATCACGATACCGGCGGGCTGAGCGGACGCGTGCTGGCAGGCCCGCTGGAGGGCAGCAGCCTGGACGATCTCGACGAGGCGGCGCTCGCTTCGCTGGCCACGCTGTGTCGCCAGGCAGACCCGGACGGATTGCGGCTGCTAGAGGCTTATCTCGACCGCCGGTTTCCCGGACGGCGTGAAACAGCACAGGAGGATGCGCACCCGGGGCCGTCGCCGCGCGCGCCAGCGGGCGCGATGACGGAACAGGAGGCCTACGAGGTCCTGGGCCTTCCGGCGGGGTCGGGGGAGGACGACGTCCGCCGCGCGCACCGCGCTCTCATGAAGAAACTGCATCCCGACCAGGGGGGATCGACGTATCTCGCCACCCGGGTGAACCAGGCCAAGGACGTCCTCTTGAACCGGCATCGCTAATACTCCACGCGCGTTCCGGACGCTTCTGCTTACTCTGCGCCTCCGAGGAGACCGCCCCCTGCGGGCGTCGCGCGCCTGTTCCGGCGCGTCTGTCGTCATGGAGCGCCGGTTGGCGCCCAGTCTTTTTTGCTGACCGGGCGACGCCCGGCTGCCGGCTTTATCCGCGGATGGCGAAACAGGCGAAGCCGCTGCGCTTGAGGGCCTTGCAGGCCGTCTGGGCGTCGTCCTCGTCGAAGCCCGAGAAGCGGGCCCGATAGAGCGTCGAGCCGCCCTTGTTGACCTTCTCGGTGAAGGCCAAAGCATGCGCCAGGGTGCTGCGGCCCTGGGATTTGGCCCGCTGCAGGATTTCCTTGGCCTTGGCCTCGTCGTCGGTGGCGCCGAGCTGGATTACCCAGCCGGAGATCGGCGAGCGGGCTTCGGTCTTCGGTTCGCTCCTGGGCTCCGCCTTGGGCTCGACCTTGGCGACGCGCGTCTCGGTCTTCTCGGTGCGAAGGGCCTCGGGCCGGGACGGCGGCTCCGGGCGTGCCGGTTCGACCTTCGGCGGCTCAGCCTTGGATGATGCGCCGGTGACCCAGCGCATTCCCGATGAGGGTGTCGCCGTGGACGCGCCGGACGCCGAGGCGACGACCGGTCGCGTGGTGGCAATGTCGATCATCGGGCGGCCCACGGGAGCGCGCGGCGTGACCGCGGCGGTCGTGGCCGGCACGTCGTCGTCAGCGCTGGCGACGCGGACCGGACGGGCCGGTGCCTCAGCCACGGCGGTGCCCTCGCCGACCGTCGGGGCGATGCGGGTGCCCGCATAGGCGCGGTTGATGTGGGTGCCGAGAAGGGATGCCATCTGCCGGTCGCGCGCCGCGCCGGTGCGCCCGCCGAGCACCACCGCCACGACGTGGCGGCCGTCGACCTTGACGCTCGACAGAAGGTTGAATCCCGACATCCGGGTGAACCCGGTCTTGATGCCGTCCATGCCCTCGACCCGACCGAGCAGGCGGTTGTGGTTGCGGTGCCAGGCGCTGCCGTAGCTGAAGCCGGTCAGGGCAAAATACGGGTAGTAGCGCGGGAAGCGGTCCTGGATGGCACGGCCGAGGATGATCAGGTCGCGGGCGGTGGTGACCTGGCCTGTGTCGGGCAGTCCGGATGCGTTGCGATAGACCGTCCGGGTCATGCCGAGCTGACGCGCCTTGCGCGTCATCATTTCGGCAAAGGCCTCCTCCGACCCGCCGATGTTCTCGGCGACTGCGGCGGCGACGTCGTTGGCAGACTTCGTCACCAGTGCCTTGATGGCGTCTTCCACGGCGATTGTGTCGCCGGCCTCAACGCCGAGCTTGGACGGGGCCATGCTCTGGGCGTGGGCGGAGACACGAAGCGGCGAATCGAGGCGGTAGCGTCCGCGCTCGAGCTGCTCGAACAGCATGTAAAGGGTCATCACCTTGGTGACGGACGCCGGATGGCGCAGCGCGTCCTCGTTCTCGGCGTGGAGCGTCCGCCCGGTCTTGGCGTCGACCACCATCGCCGCATAGGGGGGATTGTAGCCGCTGCTGCGCTTGATGGATTTGCGCCGGGCTTCCGCCGGTGCCACGGCTGCTGCCAGAGCAGCGGCGGCGACGAGGATGGTAGCAAACGTCCGAAGACGCCCACGCTTTACGCTGACCGAAACCATTGACGTCCCCGATGTCACGCAATCCAGCTCGTCCCACGGAGCCGGTGCCACGGCGGCGACGGACGGATCTGATCCGGCCGAACTGTCGCTTTCGCAGCACAGTCATGAACGGTAACTGGACGGGGTTACGCGGTGGTTAAGGGGGCTGACAATTCACGCCAGACGGCTGGGTGGGTCGTGACACCCGATCTCCGACAAAGAGATAATGCTGCGTTGCACAATCCATTCTTGACAGCAATTGTGCACCGCACCTATAAGTTGGGTACGGGTTCCGGCGTCGTGTTTCAGCGGATCCCAAAGGTTTTCAATCGGCCGCGCGAGGCGGCCACAAACGCAGGGGTGCCACATGGCCGCGCAGTTCGAAGAGATGCAGAAGATCGCCAAGGACAATGCCGATCTGGCGATGAAGTCGATTGGCTCGACCACCAAGTCGGTTCAGGCGATCGCCACCGAGACCGCCGATTACGCCAAGAAGGCTTTCGAGCAGGGTTCGGCCGCCGCCGAGCAGCTTGTCGGCGCCAAGTCGCTCGACAAGGCCTTCGAGATCCAGACCGGCTACGTCAAGACCGCCTATGAGGGCTTCGTTGCCTACACGTCGAAGGTCGGCGAGCTCTACACCGCGATGGCCAAGGAGACGGTCAAGCCGTACGAGGGGATGATGGCTAAGGTCTCGGCGACCGCCAAGTAAGCGGTTTCACAGAGATTTGGCGACCGCTTTGGCGGTCGCCTGAAGGGCCCGGCTCGCGCCGGGCCCTTTTTTCTTGGGCACATGCTGGACGCAGGGTGGCCCTGCGGCATGTCGGACCCCGCGATGGTCTGGCGGATCGTGTCGGACAGTCCTACATTACAGTGACTGGTGGCGACGCGGGCACTCCGTTCCGCCGATCCTCGCTTCCGCCATCCTGACCAACCGCAGAGCCGCCGCGTCCCCATGGACATCAAGCTGATCTTACCCGCGATGGTCCAGCGCCTCAGGCGTGTGCTGCTGCGCGGCCGCCATATCGCAGCCGGCTGGGTCCGTTCGGACCCGGCACGCGCGGCCGAGCGGCGCCGCGTTGCGGGTCGACCCGGCGACGGCGGCAGCGGAACGGCCATCATCACCCAAACTCGGACGCGCACCAAGCGCCCGAGCATGTACCGCGTCCTGCTGCTGAACGACGACTACACGCCGATGGACTTCGTCGTGCATGTTCTGCAGCGGTTCTTCAACAAGGACACCGACGAGGCGACCCAGATCATGCTTCACGTCCACCAGCACGGTGTGGGCGAGTGCGGCGTGTTCACCTACGAGGTCGCCGAAACCAAAGTGACACTGGTGATGGACTTCGCACGCAAGCACCAGCATCCTCTTCAATGCGTCATGGAAAAGAAGTGAAAGGCTGGTCTCGATGCCGTCCTTCTCCCGCAACCTGGAACAGGCCCTGCACAAGGCTCTGGCTCTGGCCAATGAGCGTCACCACGAATATGCGACGCTCGAACACCTTCTGCTGGCCCTGATCGACGACCAGGACGCTGCCGCCGTGATGCGGGCGTGCAACGTCGACCTGGAAGCGTTGCGGCGCAATCTGGTCGAGTATGTCGACGCCGAACTCACGAACCTCGTCTCCGACACCGGCGACGACAGCAAGCCGACGGCCGGCTTCCAGCGCGTGATCCAGCGCGCGGTCATCCACGTGCAGTCGTCAGGTCGCGAAGAGGTGACCGGCGCCAACGTGCTCGTCGCGATCTTCGCCGAGCGTGAAAGCCACGCCGCGTATTTCCTGCAGGAGCAGGACATGACGCGCTATGACGCCGTGAACTACATCTCGCATGGCATCGCCAAGCGGGCCGGCCTGTCGGAGCCGCGCGCGCCGCGTGGCGCCGAGGAGGAGCAATCCGAGCGCCCATCCGGCACCGAAGAAGCGTCGGGCAGCGCCAAGAAAAAGGGCGAGGCTCTCGATGCATACTGCGTGAACCTCAACAAGCGCGCGAAAGAAGGGCGAATTGATCCGCTGATCGGGCGCGAGTCCGAGGTGCAGCGCACGATCCAGATCCTGTGCCGCCGGCAGAAGAACAATCCTCTGCTGGTCGGTGAGCCCGGCGTCGGCAAGACCGCCATCGCCGAGGGGCTGGCGCGCAAGATCGTCACCGGCGAGGTGCCGGAAGTGCTGGCTGACGCCACCGTCTTCGCCCTCGACATGGGTTCTCTCCTGGCCGGCACCCGTTACAGGGGCGACTTCGAGGAGCGCCTCAAGCAGGTGATGAAGGAAATCGAGAACCACCCCAAGGCGATCATGTTCATCGACGAGATCCACACGGTGATCGGCGCCGGTGCGACCTCGGGCGGGGCCATGGACGCGTCGAACCTTTTGAAGCCGGCCCTGGCGCAGGGGACCCTGCGGTGCATCGGGTCGACGACCTACAAGGAATACCGCCAGTATTTCGAAAAGGACCGGGCGCTGGTGCGCCGGTTCCAGAAGATCGACGTCAACGAGCCATCCGTGCCGGATGCCATCGAGATCCTCAAGGGCCTGAAGCCCTATTTCGAGGACTTTCACCGGATCCGATACACCAATGACGCCATCAAGGCCGCGGTTGAGCTTTCAGCGCGTTACATCCACGACCGCAAGCTGCCCGACAAGGCGATCGACGTGATCGACGAGACCGGCGCATCGCAGATGCTGCTGCCCGAGGGCCGGCGCAAGAAGACGATCGGCATCAAGGAGATCGAGGCCGCCATCGCCACCATGGCGCGGATCCCGCCCAAGACCGTGTCGAAGGACGACGCCGAGGTCATGAGGCACCTCGACGACACGCTGAAGCGGGTCGTCTATGGCCAGGATGCGGCGATCTCGGCGCTGAGCTCGGCGATCAAGCTGTCGCGGGCCGGGTTGCGCGATCCGGAAAAGCCGATCGGCAACTATCTGTTCGCAGGGCCCACCGGTGTCGGCAAGACCGAGGTTGCACGCCAGCTGGCGACCAGCCTCGGTGTCGAGCTCATCCGGTTCGACATGTCCGAATACATGGAGCGCCACACGGTCTCGCGGCTCATCGGCGCGCCGCCGGGCTATGTGGGCTTCGACCAGGGCGGCCTCTTGACCGACGGTATCGATCAGCATCCGCACAGCGTGCTGCTGCTGGACGAGATCGAGACGGCGCACCCCGACCTTTTCCACATCCTCCTGCAGATCATGGATCCCGGGAAGCTCACCGATCACAACGGCAAGCAGGTCGACTTCCGCAACGCGATCTTGATCATGACCACCAATGCGGGCGCGGCCGATCTGGCCAAGCCGGCGTTCGGCTTCATGAAGACGAAGCGCGACGGCGAGGACAACGAGGCGATCAACCGCCTGTTCGCGCCGGAGTTCCGCAACCGGCTCGACGCGATCATCTCGTTCGGCCAGCTGCCGCGCGAGGTGGTGTCCAAGGTCGTCGACAAGTTCGTGATGCAGCTGGAGGCGCAGCTCGCCGACCGCAATGTCACGATCGAATTGTCCGACGAGGCCCGCGAGTGGCTGGTCGACCACGGTTACGACGAGACCATGGGCGCCAGACCGATGGCCCGGCTGATCCAGTCAACCATCAAGACCCCGTTGGCCGACGAGGTGCTGTTCGGCCGGCTGAAGGACGGCGGCGCCGTGCGCGTCGTGGTCGTCGACAAGGACGGAAAGAAGGCTCCAGGGTTCGAGTTCCCCGAGGGTCCCGTGACGCCCAAGCCCGAAAAGGCGGTTGCAGAAGCGCGCAAGGCGAGCGACAAGCGCTCTGCTGCGGCCCGCAAGGGTGCGGCAACCCGCAAGGCCGCCAAGTCCCGCAAGGACAACAAGGACCTGAAGGGTGGTGGCGGAACCGGAGGGGCCGGCCCAACCGGGCAGGGGCCGTCCGGTGGCGGCAAGGGCGGCGGCAAGCCGGCTGTGCGCACGGTGCCCAAGGTGCCGCTCGCCCGCAGCTGAGCTGGCACAGGCTGAGCGGGGATTTTGCGCGTGGCATCGTGGTTCGAGAAGCGGCGGCAGCGGCGCAGGCGGCGCGAGCGCATGGAAGAGCTCGTGGCGTGGATCGTCGTGCCGCTGATTGCCGTTATGGGCTGGTGGGCGTGGCTCCAGGTCAAGGACCAGATCAGGGGCACGCCGCTGATGAGCATCCTCACCGGCCGCGACCGCGTCGCCGTCGATCCGTGACGCCTGACGCGACCGTGTCGTGATGGCAGGGCCGTCGCGGCCAGACCGGTCATGGCTCTGGCAAGGCGCCCGGGCAGCCCTGTCCTTTCCCGCCTGGACGGTTGCACTGGCGCTGCTCGGCGTCGGCAGCCTTGCCCGCGACGTCGGCCATCCCATCGGCGCCGCCATGATGTCGACGGTGCTGATCTGGGCCGGGCCGGCCCAGGTGATCTTCTATGCGGGACTGGCGACTGGCATGGCTCCGGCCGCCATTGCGGTGGCGGTGTCCCTGTCATCGATCCGTTTTCTGCCGATGACGATGTCGCTGCTGCCCATGCTGCGCAGGCCCGGGCAGGGGACCGGCGAACAGCTGCTGCTGGCCCACTTCGTCGCCGTGACGGTATGGAGCGAGACCATGCGCCACCTGCCCGATGTGCCGCAGGCGCACCGGGTTCCGTTCTATTTCGGCTTCGCAGCCGCCTGCCTTCTGCTGAGCACCGTGGCGACGGGCATCGGCTACCATCTGATGGCGACGCTGCCCCTGGCCCTGGCGGCAGGCCTTCTGTTCCTGACACCGATCTTCTTCACCCTGTCGGTCACCGGTGGCGCACGTCGCGCTGCGGACTGGTTGGCGATCGGCCTCGGCTTCGCGCTCCAGCCCGTCATGCTGGCGGGCCTCGGCGATGGCCTGGACCTGCTGGGCGTCGGCCTCGTCGGCGGCACGCTGGCCTTCCTGGTCGGCCGCCTGTCGGAGGCGCGCGGATGAGCCTCGCGGACGCGGCCGGGAGCGCCCTGTGGCCCTATGTGGCGTTGATCGTGTTCGGCTTCCTGCCGAGCGAGATCTGGCGGGTGCTGGGCGTTGTCCTGTCGCGCGGCCTTTCCGACACTTCCCCCATTCTGGTTTGGGTAAGGGCCGTCGCCACGGCCCTGCTGGCTGCCGTTGTGGCCAAGCTGGTGCTCAATCCGTCAGGAGCTCTCGCGGCCGTGCCGCTGCTGGCGCGGGCCGGCGGCATCGTGGTGGGTGCCGCGGCGTTCTTCGCCACGGGCCGCAACCTTGTCGCCGGCGTGCTGACCGGGGAGGCACTGCTTATTGGCGCGGCCTGGTGGGTCGGGCAGGGGTGAGGTGTCTTTCGAGATTTCCCGGGCTGCATGCGGGTGACACGGGACCGACAGTCGGGGCACCAGCACCGATGTGCTTCTCCATCCTGAATTGGAGCAGGAAACTGTCGACGCCTGACTCGGACGGAGGATCTGAAACGCAGTGTCGACGACGGGGCCGTTGCCCGTGAAATCCTCGAAATCCTGTTTGAGGTCTACGGCTTCCGGGGCGCGTCGCCGCTCGTCTTCAAGACCAACGGAAGCATCTTCGGAGCCGTATCGAAACCGCCTCCTTCCGCTTGCGTGATCCAGGCGATGGAGTTCGAAAGGCCGACGCGCGATATGACCATCTGAATGGTCAGGAGCGTGATGTGGCTGTGATCAATCTGGCGGATGCCTAGGCTCATCTGAGCGAGCTGGTCGACCGGGTTGAGGCGAGCGATTCAATCGACATCACCCGCCGCGGCAAGCCGGTTGCGCGGCTGATCGCCGTGGCCAGGCCGCGCAAACCGGTCGATGTCGCGCTGCTTCAGGCGCTCACGGCGTCCATGCCGCCGCTATCCCGGAGTGCCGCCGATCTCGTGCGGTCGATGCGGGATGGCGATCGCTACTGATGCTCTATCTCGACACATCGCTGATCGTCGCGGCGCTTTCGAATGAAGCGATGACGCCGCGCATGCAGTCGTGGTTGGCGGCACAGGATCCGGCGCAGCTTCGGGTCAGCGACTGGACCTTCACCGAAATGTCCTCCGCCATGGCCATCAAGCTTCGCACCGGCCAGATCAGCCTGAAGCAGCACGCGGCGGCGCTTGCCCTGTTCAACCGGCGGGTCGCCGAGAGATTCTCCGTGCTTGCCGTGACGGGAAGGCTCTTTCGGACGGCGGCACGGTTTGCCGATCAGCACGGGCTGGGGCTTTGCGCGGCAGACGCGCTGCACTTCGCCATCGCAGCCGAACATGGCGCGACGGTGCATACGCTCGATCAGCGGCTGGCCGCAGCGGGGCTAGTGCTCGGCGTGCCGGTGCGGCTGCTGATTGAACGAGGTCGCTTCTGGTTTGCCCAGTCATGTACGGGGCTGCAATGACCGGTGAGCGGACCTATCCTTGGGCTTGATGCTTGTTGTGCCGAAGACGGGTTCAGGCAGTCTGGTTGCAATCTGTCTGGCCGATATAAACCGTCCTTCCGGTTGGGACCCACCTCACTCCCACTCGATTGTTCAATGCATATCTAACATATTGATTCTGTTGCCATTCTCTGCCGATTTTAATCGCGTTCACCGCCCCCAAGGCCGTCGAAATGCTACGCTGTTGATTTCAAAGGGAATTCACCCCAAAAAATTTTTGCATTGTGTCGGCATCTATTGACGCCATTCGCTCGAAAAAAACGTCGCGGCCCTGCCGCCCATCTAGCAGTTCCGAGAAAAAAGTGCCGTCACCGATCTCTCCCCAGCAAGCTTTTGCGTCGCGAGACCGC
>JBEIIL010000047.1:0-25850 GCA_040380755.1 Methylobacteriaceae bacterium
GCCCCGTCGGCGATGGGCGACAGCATCATGATCGCCTGGAACTGCAGCACCGAGACCGCCCGTGCCACCGCTCTGGCGATGCCGCTGCTGACCCAGGCCAAGAGGGTGCGCGTGCTGACGGCGGAGGGCGGCACGGTCCCGGGACCCAGCGGCGAGGAGCTGGTCCGCAGTCTCGGGTTCAACGGCATCGTCGCCGATGCGGTCACGGTGGCGGGACGCGGGCGCAGCACCGGTGAGGTCATCCTCGACCAGGCCGCCGCATGGGGGGCCGATCTGGTGATCAAGGGCGCCTACACGCAGAGCCGGCTGCGGCAGATGATCTTCGGCGGCGCCACCAGCCATCTGCTGTCGCACGCCGAGGTTCCGGTGTTCATGGCGCACTGATCGTCGCCGCTCTCCCTGCGGCGCTCGCCTCAGGAGCCTGCGGCGCGACCCGGTGCCAGGCGTTCGCCCCGTGTCGGCGGTCGCCGGGCAGTGCCACCGCGCACGGCATTGCGAGCGTGGTCGACGAGGGGATCGATGAGGCAGCGCAACGCCCAGGCGACCACGAGGCTGGCGATCACCGTGCCGGCAAGACCCGCAAGGGTGTAGTCCGTGGTGACCGACAGGGCGACGAGCATCACGTTCAGGTGCCACAAATAGAGCGGATAGGTCAGGTCGCCGGCCCAGCGGTCGAAACGCTCCGCGGCGCCGGCCGTCCGGAAGGCCAGGGCAGTCATCAGACTGATCAGCGCGGCCAGGAGGATGAACTGCGCGCCGGTGGCGCGGGTGAAGCCGAGCCCCTCATGCAGCGGCGGCTGGGCGACGAAGGCCAGGACCATGCCGGCCAGGGACCCGATGCCGACCCAGAGGCTTCCCCGCTTTCCGGTCGAGACGACGAAATACAGCGCGCAACCGAAAGCGAAATGCGGGGCATACAGGAACATCGACGGGGCCCTGCCGGCGAGCGCGAGACTGAACAGCGGCACGACGGCGCAGCCGAGAAGCGACAGCGACGCCGCGAAGGACAACCGGCCCGACACGGCGCGCGAGAGGCCAAGCGCCACCATGACAATGATGTAGAAGGTCATTTCGAGGCTGATCGCCCACGCCACGGTCATGAAGCTGAAGGTCATGAAACGGCGAACCACAGGCAGGAAGCCGAACAGGTTTGCGGCAATGTTCTGGGCCGCGAAGGCCGCTTCGCCCGGCCAGACCTCATCGCGGGACAGGCGCAGCGTGCCGAGCCGGTCGAACACCGCATAGAGGACCATCGCTGTTGTCACCGACAGCACGAAATGCGGCAGGATGCGCAGCAGCCGGTTGCTCATGAACGCCATCGGCCGGTCGCGGTAGACGACGTCGGCTCCCTCGCAGATGACGAAACCGGACAGCGCGAAGAACACCGCCACGGCGATCGTCCCGACCTCGTACGGCAGGGTCGCGGTCGCCAGCGGCTCGGGCGCGACGTTGGCAAGGACGTGCTGCGCCACGACCAGCAGCGCCAGCAGCAGCCGGAACAGGCCGAAGGGGCGGTAGGCGGCGAAGGGATTCATGGAATCACCGGTTGCAAAGATGACGGCTGCAGCCTGTACGAGGTAGCCGCGCGGGCCAAACGAGGGTTTGATTCAATATTTATCTTTCTTGATAAAATGTTGGTTATATTTGGTACATGCGTTTATTCATCTTTAACCATTGTGGCACGGCGTAGCGACGCTACGGTGTACCGGCCGTCGTCCGGACGACCCGGTCCTCACGACGGTCGTCCGTCTGCCGAGAGCGTCATGGTGCCCTCCTTCGAGCCCGGGTCATCCAGGGAGGGGCCGGTCCAGCCAGGTTCGGCCCCCAGCCATTGGGGTCACCACAGCGCATGACAGGCCGGGCCCTGTCATGCGGCGGTCGTTGCGACACGACGGGCAGCGGTGGTGCGCGACAAAGTTGGTGATGAAGCTTCTTGCGATCTCCGGTAATCATTCGCTGGGAGGGCTTCCACAATGTCGCCGATGGCTGAATGGCTTCAAGGTCATGGGCTGGCGGAGCTTGCCGCTATTTTCGAGGCCCAACATGTGGATCTCGACATCCTCGGCGATCTCACGGAGGGCGATCTGCGGGAACTCGGGCTGACCCTTGGTCAGCGCCTGCGGCTTGGCAAGGCGCTGGCGGCGCGGGCTGCGGAGGGGCGACCACAGCGCCGGACCTCCGTTCCGCCGCCGCCCACCCTCTTCCGGTCCGCCGCAGAGATGGTGCTGTCTCCTGAGCGCGACATGCCGTCGGAGCGCCGCCACCTGACGGTTGTGTTCTGCGACCTTGTCGGGTCGACCTTGCTGTCTGACCGACTCGAGACCGAAGACTATCTCGAGGTGATCCGCACCTACCGGGCGTTCTGCACCCAGATCATCGGCCACTACGAGGGGTTCGTCGCGCGGTTCATCGGCGACGGCATCCTGTGCTATTTCGGCTATCCGATCGCCCACGAAAATGATGCCGAGCGGGCTGTCCGCGCCGGGCTCGAGATTGTCAGGGGGCTCGGCGCCGTCGCCAATGCATCGCGCACGAAGCTGGAAGCCCGGATCGGCATCACGACCGGCGTCGTGATCATTGGTGACGAGCATGGCGCGGCCCTGCCCGACCGCAAGGAAATCGTCGGTGCGACGCCCAACCTGGCGGCGCGCATCCATGCGGCGGCGGCACCCGACGAGGTGCTGATCGCCGAAAGCACCTATCGGCTGGTCCGCGGGTTGTTCGTCTGCGAGGCGCTCGGCAGCCGGATGTTCAAAGGCTTCGCCAATCCGACCGCGTTGTGGAAGGTCAGCAGCGAACGGCGCGTCGTCACCCGTTTCCGGGCGAGTCGCGGCCGGCGGCCCTCCGCCCCGATGGTCAACCGCGAGACCGAGCTCGAGGTGCTGCGCACCGCCTGGCACCACAGCGTTCTCGGCGAGGGCAAGGCGGTCGTCATCGTCGGCGAGGCCGGGATCGGCAAGTCGCGCGTGGTGGAGCATTTCGCCCAGAACATCGAGGGCGGCGAGGCCTTCGTGCAGCGCTACAATGCAGGACCTTTCACCACCCAGAGCCCGCTCAGTCCGCTGATCGCCTTCGTCACCCGCGCGGCCCATATCCGCCGCACCGACGACGTGCCGACGCGCGTGCGTCGCCTGGAGGGCATCCTGCGCGGCTCGGAGACGGAGCGCCGGGAGGCGCTGGCCCTTCTGGCGGACCTTCTGGCGCTGCCGCTCGGTGGCGTTCCGCCGCTCGACCTCACCCCTAGCCAGATCCGCGAGCGGACCTTCGCGCTGGTACTCGACCAGTTCGAGCGGCTCGCCGAGGTCGCGCCGTTGCTGCTGATCGTCGAGGATCTGCACTGGCTCGACCCGACGTCCTTCGACCTGCTGGACCGGATCATCCCCCGCCTGCGCGACCGCCGTGTCCTGCTGGTGATGACCTGCCGGGATGGCGAGCAGGAGGAGTGGATCGCCCGGTCAGGACTTGAAGTGCTTCGCCAGGGGCGTCTCAGCCCCGAGCACTCCCAGGCCATCGTGCGCAACGTGCTCGGCGAGCGCCATCTCGACCCGGCCTTCCAGGCGCAGATCGTCAGCAAGACGGACGGGATCCCGCTGTTCCTCGAGGAGTTCACCAGCACCGTCGTCGACGCGGTCGAGAGCGCCCGTGGGCTCGACCGGTTCGCCACGCCGGCGATGCCGCGCATTCCTGAATCCCTGCACGAAATCCTGGTGGCGCGGCTCGACCAGGCCGGCGAGGCGAAAATCCTCGCCCAGACCGGCTCGGTCCTCGGCCGCAGCTTCCAGCGCGTGCTGCTCGATGCCGTTGTCGGCGTGACCCCCAGCGACACCGACGCCAGTCTGAACACGCTGGTGGGCGCCGGGCTGCTGCTGGAGGAGGATGTCGACGGACAGGCGCACTACACGTTCAAGCACGCGCTGGTGCAGGACGCCGCCTACCGCACGCTCCTGCGCGAGCGCCGCCGTCAGCTCCACGCGCTGGTCGCCAACGCGCTGGAAACCCTGATGCCCGAGATCGTCGCCGAGCAGCCCGAGCTGATGGCCCGCCATCTGACGGCGGCCGACCTGCCGGAGCGGGCCGTCGGCCACTGGATCCACGCGGCCGAGCGCAGCCTGCATCGCTCGGCCCTGCGCGAGGCGGCGGCGCAGCTGCGCCGCGGGCTGGAGGTGCTGGACGCGCTGCCGGAGACGCCGCGGAATCTCGAACAGCGCCTGCGCATCCTGACGCTGCTCGGCCCGGCGCTGATCTCGCTGAACGGTCCCGGTTCGGCGGAAGTCGAAGGGGTCTATATCAGCGCCTATGAGACCACCCGCAAGCTGCCGGAATCGCGCAGCCATTTCCCGGTGTTCTGGGGCTGGTGGCGGATGTCGCGCGACTACAACGACAAGACCAAGCGCTTCGAGGCGCTGCTGCAGCGCGCCCAGGTCCGGGCCGATCCGGAGCTGCAGCTGCAGGCGCACCATTGCGGCTGGGGCAGCCATTTCGGTCTCGGGAACTTCAAGATCTGCTGCGAGCATATCGATCGCGGCCTCGCCATCTACGAGGCGGGCGACTACCGGTCGCATGCGACGCTTTATGGCAACCACGACGCCAAGGTCTGCGGCCATGGCGAGCGGGCGCTGGTCTACTGGCTCCAGGGCCTGCCCGAGCAGGCCGAGGCGGAGGAGCGCAAGGCGATGGCGTGGGCCGCTGATCTGAACCATGACGGTTCGTCGAGCCACGCCATCGACATCGCGGTGATGCACAGCGCCTACCGGCGCGACCTGCCCGACGTGGTCGAGCGCGCCAACACGATGCTGCGGCTTGCCGAGGCCAAGGGCTTTGCGGACCACCAGTCCAAGGGCCACATCTTTCTCGGCTGGACCGTGGCCCTGCAGGGCGACCCCACGGCCGGCCTCCGGCTGCTGCGCTCCGGGCTGGCCCGCCAGAAGGACAACGGCACGGTCGAGGATTTTCCGATCTATTTCTCGTTGCTTGCCGATGCGCTGCAGCTGGCCGGACGACCCGGCGAGGCGCTGGAGGAGCTGGAAGCGGTGCTGGCGGTCTGCCGGGCCGCAGGACTTAGGATCTGGATTCCCGAGGTGTTGCGCCGGATCGGCGAGCTGCGCATTCTGGCCGGTGCTGGCCAGTCCCTGGCCGAGGCAGCGCTGCAGGAGGGCCTCGACATGGCGATCGAGCAGGGTGCGCGGGCGCTGTCGGTGCGCGGCGCAATCAGCCTCGCCCGGTTTCGCGCCGGCATCGGCGACCGTGATGGCGCGCTCGACCTGCTGGCACCCTATACGGGCGGGCCGCCGGAGTGGCTGCGCAAGGCCGATGTCGGCACGGCGCAGCTGCTGGCGGCGACGCTGCGTGCGGGCGACGATTTGGCGGATGCCGTCGCGCCCGGCATCCTCGCCAGCGGGATCGCCGGATGACGGAGGCCACGCCGCCGGCGTGGATCCTCGCAGACGGCACCGATGGCCTCACCCTGGCCAAACGCCATGTGGACGGGACTCACCGTCTCGCGACGCCTGAAGAGACGCTCGCGCGCTTTGCGCCGCTTGGACCCCGGATGGGCATCACCCGGCTGGGCGTGCTGACGGGGCTCGACACGCTGGGGATCCCGGTGTGCTTTGCCGCGCGGCCAAACTCCCGATCCATCGCCGTCTTCCAGGGCAAGGGTCTGACGCTCGCCGCCGCCAAGGTGTCGGCCTTCATGGAGGCGGCCGAGACCTTTCACGCCGAGGACATCCGGGCGCCGTGCCGCCTGGCGCGGGCGGACGACCTCGAAGCCGCTGGCCTTGCGGCTGTCTGGGCGGAACTGCCTCTGGCGGGGGCGGCCACTTTTGATGCCGACACCCTCATCCCGTGGATCGAGGCGCGGCACGCGGTCTCGGGCGCGCCTGCCTGGGTGCCGCTGGAGCTGGTCTCGACCGACTACACCGAGGCGGCCGCCGCCAGGCTCGGGCGGATCTTCGAGGCCACCACCAACGGCCTTGCCTCCGGCAATCACCCTGTCGAGGCGTTCGCCCACGCGCTTTACGAACTCATCGAGCGCGACGGCGTCGCGCTGTGGCAGCTGCGCGGCGGTCCTGGCGAGCCGGCGATCGACCTCGACACGATCACCGATCCCGGCTGCCGATGGCTTGTGGAGCGCTTCGCAGCGGCCGGGACCCGCATCCGTCTGTGGGACGCGACGTCCGATATCGGCGTTCCTGCCTATGTGTGCCTGCTCGCCGATGCGCAGGACGGGGCCACCGATCCCGAGCTCGGCGGGGGCTGCCATCCTGATCCCGCCGTCGCCATGGCGCGGGCCTTGTCGGAAGCCGCCCAGGCCCGCACCACCTGGATCGCCGGCGCGCGCGATGATTTCGCCCCTTCGCTCTACGGTCCGGCCGCGCGCCGGTCGCGTCGGGAGGCCAGCCTGCGCTGGCTCGATGCGCCCGCCACCGCGCCGGCGGCGGCGCGCGCAGGTTGCGCCGGCGCGTCGCTGGCCGATGATCTCGCCGCCGTGCTGTCTCGTCTCGCCGGCGTCGGGCTGCGGGACGTCTATCTGGTGGACCTGACCCGTCCCGATTTCGGACTGCCCGTGGTCCGCGCCATCGTGCCGGGCCTCGAGGCGCCGGTGACCGGCCCGGTGGCGGACCATCGGCCGGGCCCGCGTGGCACCCGGATCCTGGCTGCCGGCCGGGCCGGAGCGCCGGCGAGGCGGCTGCGCCCATGAGCATGGTGCTGTTTCTCGGGCCGACCCTCGCGGCGGATGAGGCCCAGGCCGCCCTGGCGGCGGCCGGGGCCGGGGACGGCGTCGTGCTCCTCCCGCCTGCTGCACAGGGCGACGTCTACCGCGCCGTCAGGGATCACCGGCCCGCCGTGATCGGGCTCGTCGACGGGTATTTCCACCAGGTGCCGTCGGTCTGGCACAAGGAAATCCTCTGGGCGATGGCCTCGGGCGTGGCCGTCTATGGCGCCGCCAGCATGGGGGCGTTGCGGGCGGCGGAGCTGCAGGCCTTCGGGATGATCGGGACCGGCAAGATCTTCGACGCCTATGTGGTCGGGCGCTTTGCTCCCTTTGATGATCGGTTCGAGAATGACGACGAGGTTGCGGTGCTGCACGGCCCGCCCGAGACCGGTTATCTGCGCCTCAGCGAGGCGCTGGTCGATATCCGCCGAGCCCTTGCCGATGCGGAGATGGCGGGCCTCGTTGATCGTGCTGCTCGCGATGCCCTTCTGGCGGCGGCGACAGCCCTTCCATTCGGCGAGCGTTGTCTCGACGCGACGCTGGATGCCGCCGGTGCGGCGGCCGGCCCAGATGTCCGGCCGGCCCTGCGGGACTGGTGGCACGACCATGCCGTGTCGCAGAAGCGCGAGGACGCGCTGGCGCTGGTCGCCGCCCTTGCGGCGCATGCCGCTTCCGCCCGCACCGGCGTGGCCGGTCCCGCATCGCCGGTTTCCCTCCGTTTCCAGCGGTCCGGGGTGTGGGAGGCCTTCGTCCGCGCGGAGGAGGCGCGGCAGGTACAGAGCCTCTCCGCCGACGACGCCCGGGTCGTGGCTGCGTTGCAGCGGGATCCCCGCCGGTGGGCTGATGCATGCCGGATCGCGGCCCGCACGGCCGGGGGGCCTACGGATACCCGAGCAGCCTTCGAAGCCTGGCGGGCGAGCCGAGGGCTGCGGACAGGCGCCGATCTGGCAGACTGGATGGTCGGCAATCGGCTCGACGATACCGGTCTGACTCTGCTTTTCGCGCGGGCCGTGCAGCGCAGCGGCGCCGGCGCCACGGCAGCGCCGCTGCGCGACGTTGTCGACCATCTGCGCCTGACCGATGGTTTTGCAACGCTGCACGAGCGGGCGCTGCGCGAGGACGCGATCCTCGCCGGATTGCCGCATGCCGCCACGCTGCCGGCGGCCGAAGCCGTTGTGACCCTCGCGGCCCACTACGGGCTGATCGCCACCGGGCTGGCGGCAGAACCCCTTCCGGCTGTGGCGAAGCGGCTTTTCTACCCCGATACGGCGTCCTTTGTGGCGGCACTGTGGGCGCGCTACTGTCTCGACGAAGCCGGCGCGGGGGGCGACGGCGGGGCTGCGGACGGGGGAGGCCAGCCATGAGGGGAACGCTCTTTCGCCTGTATCCCCAGTCCACCGAGGCCTTTTCCGAGCCGGAGCTGATCGCGGTGTCGCTGCCCGCCGGCACGATCGGCCCGGGCCCGTCGGATGGCCGGATGGCGGTGGTCGACGCGCTCGACAAGCAGCCCTATGACCCGCCCGGGCACCGCCCGCCGTTCCGCGGGCCGGTGCGGCCGCCGGCGATGCCGGATGCGGACGGCCATTTCCACACCATTCCGGTCGGCACGCCGCAGTTTCTGCAGGCGCATCTCTATGGCAGCGTCAGGCTGACCCTCGACGTCTGGGAAAAATACCTGGGCCATCCGGTGCGCTGGCTCGACACGGCGGACAACCCCCACCTCGAGCTGGTGCCGCTGGTGAACTGGTCCAACGCCCATTCGGGTTTCGGCTTCCTGGAGACCGGCGTCAAACTCAATGACGAGGGCGAAGCGCAGCTGTTCTGCCTCAACCTCGATGTCGTGGCACACGAGACCGGCCACACGGTGCTGTTTGCCGAGCTCGGCGTGCCGTCGCGGGCGCGGCTGACGCCCCAGTTTCTCGCCTTCCACGAGTCGATTGCCGATGTCAGCGCCCTGCTCACCGCCATGCATTTCGAGGTGGTGATCATGCGGGTGCTGACCGAGACCAGCGGCAATCTGTATGTGCTGAACGATTTCAACCGCATCGGCGAACTGTCCTCGACCCAGCAGATCCGCGTCGCCGACAACACGATGACGCTGGCCGATGTGGCCGATCTTGAGCTCAGCCCGGCGGGAGAGTGGATCGACCCGACCGGGCAGGGACGCAACGCCCATGCGCTGGCCCAGCCGCTCACCGGCGCGATCTTCGATTTCCTGGTCGACCTGTTCCAGGAGGCGCTGGTCCGGCGCGGCATGATCGACCCCGATCTCGATGCCCGCGGCTGGCAACGCGAGGAGGTCGAGGCCGCCATGGACCAGCTCGCGGAAGGATATGGCGCGCGCTTTGCCCTGTTTGCCGACGATTTCCGCGATTGTCTCATTGAGGCGCGCGATCTCGTCGGGTCCTGCATTGGCCTGATGCTGGAGCGGGTCGACATCGATCACCTCACCTTCGGGCATGTCGCCGGCGTGCTGCTCGAGGCGGTGACCGAGCGGGTTTCAGACCGGGCGGCGACCCAGCTTGCCGCCTATTTCGACTGGCGCGGCATCGAGCCCGTCTGGACCGCCGGCGCGGTGGCGCGTCGGATGCTGGCGCGTGGCCGGCGCTACACCGCACAGCGGCCGTTCGCGCATCAGGCCGCGGACCTGCGCCGGCTCGGCCATCTGGCGTGCTGCCGGCCCTGGCGCAGGGCCGACCGCGGCCAGGCGATGGGGATCAACCGGATCATCCATGCCGACCACCGACGCCCCGGCTGAAACGGCGGATGACGATGGTCTTGCGTGCAGCTTCCGGCTGGACCGCTGCCGTGCCGTCGGGCTAATCTTGTTCCAGGGTTCGCTGGCTTCAGCTGTGGCGGGAGCATGATTTGCGCGGCCAGAAATCATTGCCTTGACCCATTGCAACGCCGGGGGATCCACGTGACCAGTCTGAATGAAACGCTGCTTGCCGGTTCTGTCGTGCGGTTGTTCGGCCGCGTCATGGACGACCTCACGGTCGTGTCCAAGGGCGGGAAAGCCAAGGACGGCAAGGATCTGGCCCCTGTGCTGGTCCGCGTCTATGGCTTCAGCTTCGAGGGCAACTACTACAAGCTCGCCGCGCCGAGCATCTTCCTCCTGCACGGCCCGGGGGTCGAGGTTCCCTCAGGGGGCAACCCGGTCGAGCTCGGCATTCTCGGTGTCGAGTTCAAGGTCGAGTCGTTCGCCATCGGGCTGCGGATGTGGGCCTGCGACAAGAGCGATCACGCCGTGCGCCTCGAGAGTGTCGAGGGTATGCTGTCGGACATCCTGCTCGCCCCGGAACTCGGCAGTGCCTCAAACCTGACAGGCCGCGCCGAGATGACCGGGCGCGCGGAGATGACCGGCCGAGCCGAAATGACGGGCCGGGCGGAGATGGTGGGCCGTGCCGAGATGATCGGTCGCGGCCGCCGCTGAGGCGACATCCCGACAAGCGAACGCCGGGCAAGGGCCCGGCGTCGAGACTGGTGGAGCTGAGGGGATTCGAACCCCTGACCTCTGCAGTGCGATTGCAGCGCTCTCCCAACTGAGCTACAGCCCCTTCCGGGTCGCGGCCTTGTAGGGCGCGCCGCGGCGCACTGTCAATCGCGTTCTGGCGCGGGAGCGCGGACGCTTGTCGGGGCGCCGCCGGGCGGATAAACCTGCCGCGCCTGTCCCCGCCGGAGCCCCAGCATGCGCGCGATCCTCGATGTCATCCTGCTCGCGCTCGACCTCTACACCTGGGTCATCATCGCGTCCGCCATCCTGAGCTGGCTCGTCGCCTTCAACGTGATCAATGTCCGCAACGACGTGGTGCGGATGATCTGGAATGGCGTCTACCAGCTGACCGAGCCGGTGCTGGCGCCGATCCGCAGGCGGCTGCCGAACTTCGGTGGCGTCGACGTCTCGCCGATCGTGCTGCTGCTGCTCATTTTCCTGCTGCAGCGGCTGATTGCCTACTACATCTACCCCAACGTCTTCTGATGGCGGCCGACGCGCCCGGCGGCGCGTGGCCCTGGCGCCCGGCGGCCGGCGGCCTGCTCGTCACCGTGCGGCTGACGCCGCGCGGCGGCCGCGATGCCGTCGAGACGGTGGAGGCGTTGTCGGACGGGCGGCCGGTGCTGCGGGCGCGGGTGCGTGCCGTGCCGGAGGATGGCGCCGCCAATGCGGCGCTGCTGCGCCTGATGGCGCAGGCCTGCGGGACCGCCCATTCCGCCGTGCGGCTCGAAGGCGGCGCCACCGCGCGGCTGAAGACAGTGCGGATCGACGGCGACGCGGACGTGCTGGCGAGCCGGCTTGCCGCGGCATCTGGCTGCTGAAGGAGGACTTGGCATGACGGCAACCCTCATCGACGGCAAGGCGCAGGCGGCGGTGCTGCGCGCGCGCATCGGCACGCAGGTGGCGGCGCTCCAGGCCGCCCATGGCGCCGTGCCCGGGCTGGCGGTGGTGCTGGTGGGCGAGAACCCGGCCAGCCAGGTCTATGTGCGGTCCAAGGCCAAGCAGACAGCCGAGGCCGGCATGGCGTCGTTCGAGCATGTCCTGCCGGTGGAGACCAGCGAAGCCGAGCTTCTCGCGCTGGTGGCGCAGCTGAATGCCGATCCGGCGGTGGACGGCATCCTCGTGCAGCTGCCGCTGCCGGCGCAGATCAATCCCGACCGGGTGATCGAGGCGATCGACCCGGCCAAGGACGTGGACGGCTTCCACCCGGTCAATGCCGGGCGCCTGGCGATCGGGACGGCCGGGCTGGTCCCGTGCACACCGCTCGGCTGCCTGATGCTGCTGCGCACGCAGCTCGGCGATCTGTCTGGGCTCGATGCCGTGGTGGTCGGCCGCTCGGCGATTGTCGGCAAGCCGATGGCGCTGCTGCTGATCGGGGCGAGCTGCACCGTGACGGTGGCGCATTCGCGCACAAGCGACCTGCCGGCGGTCTGCCGCCGTGCCGATATCCTTGTTGCCGCCGTCGGCCGACCGGGCATGATCAAGCCGGACTGGGTGAAGCCCGGCGCCACGGTGATCGATGTCGGCATCAACCGCGTCGATGCGCCGGAACTGGGCGCGGGCCGCAGCCGCATCGTCGGCGATGTCGATCCTGCGGTGGAGGCGGTGGCGGGAGCCCTGACACCGGTGCCGGGCGGGGTCGGGCCGATGACCATCGCCTGCCTGCTGGCCAACACGCTGACGGCGGCCTGCGCGCGGCGGGGCTGGGCGGTGCCGGATCTGGGGGCCTGAGCGTCCCGGCATCCCGGGCGACGGGGTATCGGCCGGCCGAAGGCCCGATGGTCTGACCGCACCGGACGGCCGAGATTCTGCGACCGGCTTTACCGATCCTCCACATGCGTATGGCACACTGTAGCCATGCGCTTGTTCCAGATCCTTGCCTCGTTCGCCGCCCTCGCCGTCCTGTTCGCCGGCGCGCCGGCCGGCGCGCAGGGGTTCACTGCCGTCAAGGGGCCGTCTCTGCTCTGCCAGGGCCGCGACCTGCGCCCGGAGATCGCCAGCCAGGACCCGGCGCTGGCCGCCGAGATCGCCCGCCAGGCGGCCGCCATGCCGTTCGGCAAGGGCCGGCTGTTCCGCATCACCAAGCCGGGCGTGAAGCCGTCATGGCTGTTCGGCACGGTGCATGTGTCGGACAAGCGCGTCACCGTGTTCTCGCCGGCCGTCCAGGCGGCGATGGCCGAGGCCCGCACCATCGCGCTCGAGGTCGCCGAGGCCGACCAGCTGGGCGACGCGGGCGTGATGCAGGCCGCCATGGCGAGCATCGGCACCGGCATGCTGGCCGAGCCGGGCGAGCGGGCCGAGGACCTGCTGACGAAGCCGGACTTCACCCGCCTCGAGACGGAGCTGAAGACGCGCAAGATGCCGGTCGCGATGGCCAATGCGCTGAAGCCGGTGTTCCTCACCATGATGTTCGCCGAGCCGGCCTGCGTGTCGCTGTCGCGGGTCGGGAATTCTTTCGTCGACCTGCTGGTCGCGCGCACGGCCCGGGCAGCCGGCAAGCCGGTGGTCGGGCTGGAGACGATCGGCGAGCAGCTGGGCGTGCTGGCGTCGTTCCCCGGCAGCATGCAGGGGCCTTATCTGAAGGCCTCGGTCGCGCTGCTCGACCGGCAGGAGGACATGTATGAGACGATGCTGCGCCTCTATGTCGAGGGCGAGTTCGGCTGGATGACCGCCTGGAGCCGCGGCAGCCGCCTGGTGCCGAAGGTCGACGCGGCCATGCCTGCGCTGTTCTACGAGCGGCTGCTCGACATGCGCAACGCCACCATGCGGGACCGGGCCCTGCCGCTGCTGGCGCAGGGCGGCGTGTTCATCGGGGTGGGCGCCGCGCACCTGCCCGGCCGGCTCGGCCTCGCCAATCTGATCCGCGAGGCGGGCTACGCGATCGAGCGCGTCGAATAATCCCGCGCGGGAGGCGCGTCCGGCCCCTTGCCGCAGTGGATCATCGCCTGCGACAAAGGCCGCGGAGGACGCCATGACCCAGCCCGTGATACCCGCGCTCGCCAAGACCGGCTCCGGCCGCTTCTTCGAGGATTTCCGCCTCGGCGAGATCATCCGCCACGCCACGCCGCGGACGATCACGGTCGGCGATGTCGCACTCTACACGGCGCTTTATGGTGGGCGGTTTGCGGTGCAGTCGTCCGACGCCTTT
Source organism: Methylobacteriaceae bacterium (assembly GCA_040380755.1). Classification (GTDB taxonomy): domain Bacteria; phylum Pseudomonadota; class Alphaproteobacteria; order Rhizobiales; family Beijerinckiaceae; genus Alsobacter. The sequence goes on from JBEIIL010000047.1 coordinate 13,357, forward strand.
GCCCGGGCCATCGGCTATCCGCGGGCGCCGGTGGATGACCTGCTCGTCTTCCATGTGGTGTTCGGCAAGACGGTGCCGGACATCTCGCTGAACGCCGTGGCCAATCTCGGCTACGCGGCAGGCCGGTTCCTGGCCCCGGTCTACCCCGGCGACACGCTGCGCACGGTGTCGGAGATCATCGGCCTGAAGGAGAACTCGAACCGCCAGACCGGCGTCGTCTATGTGCGGTCGACAGGGTTCAACCAGGACGGGGCCGAGGTGCTGGACTATGTGCGCTGGGTGATGGTGCGCAAGCGCGACCCCGACGCCGCGGTCCAGGACGAGCACGTCCCGACCCTGCCGCGCGTGGTCGCGGCCGACGCGCTGGGTGACGCCTGCCCTCCTGTTGATTCGGAGGCCTACGACACCGTGCTGGCCGGCGCGCCGCACCGCTGGGGCGATTATCTCGTCGGCGAGCGCATCGACCATGTGGACGCGATGACGGTGGAGGAGGCGGAGCACCAGATCGCGACGCGCCTCTACCAGAACACCGCCCGCGTCCATTTCGACCAGCTTGCCCAGGCCGGCAGCCGGTTCGGCCGGCGGCTGATCTATGGTGGCCACGTCATCTCGCTGGCGCGGGCGCTGTCGTTTAACGGCATGGCGAACGCCTTCCAGATCGCGGCGATCAATGCCGGCCGGCATGTCGCCCCGCTGTTTGCCGGCGGAACGGTCTCGGCCTGGAGCGAAATCCTCGACAAGGCGGAGCTGCCCGGGCGTGACGATGTCGGCGCGCTGCGGGTGCGGCTGGTGGCGACGAAGGACCAGCCCTGTGCCGCATTTCCGCTGATGGCCGGCGAGGCGTATGATCCCTGTGTCCTGCTGGATCTTGACCTGTGGGTGCTGATGCCGCGCTGAGCGGCGGGCCCGGAGCCGCCATGCGACTGCCCATCGACACCGTGCTGATCGTCGTCGACATGCTGGCGGCGTTCGATGCCGCGTGCGCGGACCCCGGGCACAACACGGATAACGGGCACGCGGTCGCGGCGCTGCTGTCGACATGGCGCGGCGCCGGCATGCCGGTGATCCATGCGGGGCCTGATCCGGGCCGGGCCGCTGCTGATGCCGGATCGCCTGGCCGGCCGGGCGAACCGTGCGACCACGTATTGCTGGAGCTTGCGCCGCGGCCGGGTGAGAGGGCGATCGTTACCACCAGCGGCAGCGCCTTTGTCGGAACCGCGTTGGAGGCCGCCCTGTCCGCCGGCGGCCATACGACGCTGGTCGTGTGCGGCGCGCTGACGCATCTGGCCGTTGCCACCACGGTGCGGCACGCCGGCTGCCTCGGTTTCCGGGTTTTCGTGCCGGCCGACGCCTGCCGGGCGGCAGCTGTGCAAAGCCGCAACGGACGGCACTGGAGCGCCGTGGAGGTGCACGCGCTGGCGCTGGCCACGCTGGACGGCGAATATGCCGTCACCACCGATACGGCGGCCGTGATCGCAGCGGCGCAGCTGATCGCCGCCTTCCAGCGCGGACGTGCAGAACGACGCGCCGCGCAGCCGGGCTGATGGTCGCGTGGCCACTGCATGCCCCGGAACGCGGATTCGATTCCGGATATGATTCCTTGAACATTGCGCTGCCGAAGCGACTACGGGACCTTTTCCGCCGGCTTCAGCACTGGATCCGGACCCAGTCCCTCATTCAGGCTCGGCCGTATCGGCTGCTGATCAGGCGATCACTTCAACCCGTTCAGCGCAGACTCGGTTCAGGACATCGTTCCTTGATCACCGGCGCGGCAGCGTGGTGCCCGCGCGGCTGGCCAGGGGCGGGCGGGCCGTCAGGGCCTGGCGGCCATGCAGGCCGCGCAGGGCCTCGCGCGCGCCCGTCAGGAAGGTTCGGGCATAGAGCCTGAACAGGGCTTCGGCGTCCTCGCCCACCTGTTGCCGGTCCATGTGTTCGCGCATGCCGCGAAACATCACCGCGCCGTGCAGCATCTCACAAGCTCGCGCTCGTTGGGTGTCATCGGCACGCGGGAGAGGTCGGGCAGGCGGCATTCGTGCCGCAGCTCCGCCACCAGCGGCTCGAAGATCTGGGTTGTCAGCATGGCACCACGGCGGGGCGCGCTCACGCTCCGCACGGCGCCCTGCGCCCTTCAGTGTTCCGCCTGCCGCCGCTGCCGACCCGTCTATGTGCCCCGCCGGCCGAATCCGCCGAATGTTGAAGAGCCTACCGCATTGCGAAGGGGGGGAACATTCGTTACTGAAACGGGCCCCTCCTCGCGAGAAAGAGAAGGCCATGGCCGACTCCAAGATCCGGGCCGAGCGTCCGCTCTCCCCCCATCTCCAGATCTACCGCCCGATGCTGACGATGGTGCTATCGATTGTGCACCGCATCACCGGTGCCGCGCTCTATCTCGGCACCATCCTGCTCGCTGCCTGGCTGATTTCGGCCGCCACCGGCCGCAGCGGGTTCGAACAGACCCAGTGGCTGTTCGGATCCTGGATCGGGAGGCTTGTGCTGCTCGTCTACACCTGGGCGCTGCTGCACCACATGCTGGGGGGCATCAAGCACCTGGCCTGGGACATGGGCTACGGCTTTGGCGCCGAAGCTCGCGAGGCGACGGCCAAGCTGACGCTGGCCGGATCCGTCGGCCTGACGCTGGTCGTCTGGGTCGTGGCCTATCTGGTGCGGTGAGGACACGATGGCAGACAGTGGCAGGCCAACTTTCGAGACACCCCTGAAGCGGGTTCGCGGCCTCGGTTCGGCACGTTCCGGCACCGAGCATTTCTGGCGGCAGCGGATGACGGCGATCGCCGGGATCCCGCTGACGATCGCGTTTCTGGTCATCGTGCTGGCGACCGTCGGCAAGAGCCATGCGGCGGTGGTGGCGACTCTGTCGCATCCCCTCGTGGCGATCCTGATGATGCTGTTCGTCGTAACCGGAGTGGTGCACATGCGCATCGGCATGCAGGTCATCATCGAGGACTATGTGCATGAGGAACTGCCGAAGATCGGCCTTCTCGCGCTCAACACCTTCTTCAGCGTCGCGGTCGGCCTCGGCTGCGTCTATGCCATCCTCAAGCTGAGCTTCGGAGCCTGAACCATGGCGTCCACCTCCCCCAACGGCACACGCGCTCCCGGCACAGCCGGGTCGGCCTACCCGATCACCGACCACGTCTTCGACGTTGTCGTCGTGGGCGCCGGAGGCGCCGGATTGCGGGCGACGGTCGGCTGCTCGCAGGCCGGGCTGCGCACCGCCTGCATCAGCAAGGTGTTCCCGACGCGCTCGCACACGGTCGCGGCGCAGGGCGGCATTTCCGCCGCGCTCGGCAATATGGGCCCGGACGACTGGCGCTGGCACATGTACGACACCGTCAAGGGCTCCGACTGGCTCGGGGACCAGGACGCCATCGAGTATTTGTGCCGCAATGCGTCGGCAGCCGTTTACGAGCTCGAGCACTGGGGCGTGCCGTTCTCGCGCACCGACGAGGGCAAGATCTACCAGCGGCCGTTCGGCGGCATGACGACCGACTACGGCAAGGGCACGGCGCAGCGCACCTGCGCGGCGGCCGACCGGACCGGCCACGCCATCCTGCACACGCTCTACGGCCAGGCTCTGCGCAACTCGACCGAGTTCTTCATCGAGTACTTCGCCATCGACCTGATCATGGACGAGGCCGGCCGCTGCCGCGGCGTGGTCGCGCTGAAGATGGATGACGGCACGATCCACCGCTTCACCGCCCATCTGGTCATCCTGGCGACCGGCGGCTACGGCCGCGCCTATTTCTCCGCGACCTCGGCCCATACCTGCACGGGCGACGGCAACGCCATGGTGCTGCGCGCCGGCCTGCCGCTGCAGGACATGGAGTTCGTGCAGTTCCATCCCACCGGGATCTACGGGGCTGGCTGTCTGATTACCGAGGGCTCGCGTGGCGAAGGCGGCTACCTCACCAACTCCGAGGGCGAGCGCTTCATGGAGCGCTACGCTCCGTCGGCCAAGGATCTCGCCTCACGCGACGTGGTGTCACGGGCGATGACGATGGAGATCCGCGGCGGACGCGGCGTCGGCAAGAATGCCGACCACATCCACCTGCATCTCGACCATCTCGACCCGAAGATCCTGCATGAGCGCCTGCCCGGGATTTCTGAGAGCGCGCGGATCTTCGCCGGTGTCGACGTCACCAAGGAGCCGATCCCGGTGCTGCCGACCGTCCACTACAACATGGGCGGCATCCAGACGAACTATCACGGCGAGGTGCTGACGCTGAAGGACGGCGACCCGAACGCCATCGTGCCCGGCCTGATGGCGCTGGGCGAGGCAGCCTGCGTGTCGGTCCACGGCGCCAACCGGCTCGGCTCCAACTCGCTGATCGATCTTGTGGTGTTTGGCCGCGCCGCCGGTCTCCGTGCCGCCGAACTGGTCACGCCCGGTGAGAAGCATGCGCCGCTGCCGGAGGGCTCTGCTGACCTGGCGCTGTCGCGGCTGGACCGCTTCCGCAACGCCAAGGGCGGAACGCCGACCGCAGAGCTGCGCCTGAAGATGCAGCGCACGATGCAGAACAACTGCGCCGTGTTCCGCACCGGCGAGGTGCTTGCCGAGGGCCAGACGCTGATCCACGAGGTGTGGCGCGGCACGGCCGACATCGGCGTCACAGATCGTTCGCTGATCTGGAACTCCGACCTGCTGGAGACGCTGGAATTTGACAATCTCATCACCCAGGCGGTGGTGACGATGGAGTCGGCCGCCAACCGTGAGGAAAGCCGCGGCGCGCACGCGCGCGAGGACTTCCCGGACCGCAACGACAAGGAGTGGATGAAGCACACGCTGGCGTGGATCGACCAGAACCGCCAGACGGTGACGATCGACTACCGGCCAGTGCACACCTACACGATGACCAACGACGTGCAGTACATCGAGCCCAAAGCCCGCGTGTACTGAGGAAAGATCGCAAGATGGTCCAGCTCACGCTCCCCAAGAACTCCCGTGTCGTCGACGGCAAGGTGTGGCCGAAGCCGGCCGGCGCCACGCGCCTGACGGAGTTCAAGATCTACCGTTACGACCCGGACGGGGCCACCAACCCGCGCCTCGACACGTATTTCGTCAATCGCGACGATTGCGGCCCGATGGTGCTCGATGCGATCATCTGGATCAAGACCAAGATCGACGCGACGCTGACCTTCCGGCGCTCGTGCCGCGAGGGGATCTGCGGCTCCTGCGCGATGAACATCGACGGCACCAATACGCTCGCCTGCACCAAGGCTGTCGACGACGTCGCCGGCGCGGTCCGCATTTATCCGCTGCCGCACCTGCCGGTGATCAAGGACCTGGTGCCGGACCTGTCGAATTTCTACGCCCAGCACGCCTCGATCGAGCCGTGGCTGCACACATCGAGCCCGTCGCCGGAGAAGGAGTGGAAGCAGACTCCCGAAGACCGCGTGAAGCTCGACGGTCTCTACGAGTGCATCCTGTGCGCGTGCTGCTCGACGTCCTGCCCGAGCTACTGGTGGAACGGCGACCGCTATCTCGGCCCTGCCGCCCTGCTGCAGGCCTATCGCTGGCTGATCGATTCGCGCGACGAGTCGACGGGCGACCGTCTCGACAATCTCGAGGACCCGTTCCGGCTCTACCGCTGCCACACGATCATGAACTGCGCCAAGGCCTGCCCCAAGGGGCTGAACCCGGCCAAGGCCATCGCCGAAATCAAGAAGATGATGGTGACGCGGCAGATCTGAGCCGTCGCCTCAAAAAACAAGAACGGCCGCCGCATCGCGCCGACCGTCCTGTCTGCCCATCGCGCTGGAAAAGCCGGACGGATGCCGCCGCGTAGGACTGCTGTGCGTCAATGAACCGGGTGGACCCTCCGGATGTGCCGGACGGTCCAGGCCCGGGGGCGAGGCATTACTTCGCCTTTGCGGACTTTGTCGGTGCCTTGGCAGCCGACTTGGCGGCAGCCTTTGCAGGTGGCGCTTTGGCCGGTGGTGCTTTGGCGGCCGACTTCGCAGCTGCCTTGGCCGGTACCTTTGCAGCCGCCTTGGGAGCGGCAGCCTTGGGAGCGGCAGCCTTGGCCGAAGCCTTCGGCGCAGCTGCCTTAGCCGGTGCCTTTGCAGCCGCCTTGGGAGCAGCAGCCTTCGGCGCCGCCGTCTTGGCGGGCGCCTTTGCGGCAGCCTTCGGTGCAGCGGCCTTGGGAGCAGTGGCCTTGGGAGCAGCGGCCTTGGAAGCGGCCGCCTTGGGGGCTGCGGCCTTGGCCGGAGCCTTTTCTGTCTTCTTCTCGGTCTTCGCGGCCGCGGCCTTCGCCGGGGCCTTTGCGGCAGACTTCGCCGCAGGCTTTGCTACGCTACCAGTTGATTTCGCTGTCTTCGCCATGAATGTGACCTCCGAATCAGGCGATGCGCGATGGAGCGCCAAGATCAAAGCCTAAATTTTGGGTTTCGTCACAATTTTTTCACGGAGACCGTGCAGCCGACGCCACCGTATCGACAGGTGCCTGGTCGGCGGTCGTTCAGCGCCATAGCGGCCCGAGGAAAATGACGACTGCACAGCCCAAAGCGGCGGTCCAAAGCCCGGACCGCAGGGTCGGCCGGTCAGCCAGATAGGCCGCCGTGTAGGCCAGTCGCAGCACGATGAAGGCGAATGCCAGCATGTCGGTGCGTCCTTGCGCGGCGCCACCTGTCTGCGCAAACAGCACGGCGGCAGCAAACCACGGAAAGGCCTCGAAACAGTTCTGGTGCGCCGCATAAGCGCGCTTGCGGTAACCGTCGAGCCGGCCTTCCAGCTCGCGGGGGCGGCTGTTGTCATAGGGACTTCCGGCCTTGGCGACGCCAGCCAGCAGCACCGGCATGATTGCCGCAGCCAACACACACCACGCAGCTATCGTCATGTCCGCCTCCACCCCATCCCGATGTACGGTTGTGGTGGCGTTGTGGTTCACGGGCGCCTGGCGGTCAGTGCCAGCCAGCGGGTCTGGATGTCGAGGATGGCGGTCGCAAAGCCGCGGGCATCGTCGGCCGCTTCCCGCATATAGGTTGCCGGATTGGCGCCGGGCGCGTCAACGATGCCGAGGACATCCGACGATTCGAAGACGAGATCGGCCTCGAACTTGCGCGCCAGCGCCTGCATGGGCCGGTTGTGGGCGAGGCAGCTCATGTAGAGCCGCCGCAGCCGCCGGTTGCGCGCCGTGATGACCAGTCGCTCGAACAGGGCGCTGCCGATGCCGCGACGGCGGCAGACGTCCTCGACCGAAAAGGCGGCTTCCGCCTCGCGCCGAGCAATGATCCGCAATTCTGCGGCGGCACGCAGCGTCGTGCCCTCGACATAGCCGAAGACCACGGCGTCCAGGGCGAACGAGGTCTCGGCATAGCGCTCCATGAAGGCGTCAGACGCCGCCATCGCAAAGCGGTTGCGGCGCGTGTCGGGATCAAGTCGCAGCAGATGCGCGCGGAACATCTGCATGTCCGTGGAACAAAGCTTCCGGATCGTGCCTGTCGGGGGAATCGCCTGGCCCATCATCCGTCCAATCGTCCGCGGAACCATCGTCTGCCCATTCATGTTGCAATGCAATATGAGACCGGACCAAGGCTGCTCTGTGGCTGGTGCAGTGCGACTTTCGTTGCAGACAGGACCTGTGCGTGCATTCCGCATCAGGATGGGTTGCGGCGGCCGCGGCCTCCGGCTAGACGCATCCGTCGACCGCCGGAGCCCCCCGTGCCGACCACGATGACGGACCGCTATACTGCCCTTGTCACCGCAGGGGCGATCGAGAACGATCCGGAGCAGCGGTCGGTCGTCCGCAGGCTCGATGCGTTGGGCGTGGCACTGGCCGAGCGAGCGCTGGCCCGCAAGGGCCGCGCCCTGGGCTGGCTGTTCGGCGCCAAGGCGCCGCCAGAGCCGCCGCGGGGGTTGTACATCTGGGGCGCTGTCGGCCGCGGCAAGACGATGCTGATGGATCTGTTCTGCGAGGCTGCGCCGGTTGCCGCCCGGCGCAGGGCGCATTTCCTGTCCTTCATGGCCGATGTGCACGAGCGCATCCACACTTTCCGCCAGAAGGTGAAGCGTGGCGAGGTGATGGACACCGATCCGATTCCGGCGGTCGCCGACGCGCTGGCGGACGAGGCCACGCTGCTGTGCTTCGACGAGTTCACCGTCACCGACATTGCCGATGCGATGATCCTGGGGCGGCTGTTCACGGCGCTGTTTTACAGGGGCGTCACCGTGGTGGCGACATCCAATGTCGAGCCCGACCGGCTCTATGAGGGCGGGCTGAACCGCGCCCTGTTCGTGCCTTTCATCGCGCTGCTGCAGCAGCGCATGGAGGTGGTGCGGCTTGATGCGCGAACCGACTACCGGCTCGAGAAGCTCGGCGGTGCACCGGTCTGGCACGTCCCGGCCGACACGGTCGCCCGGACGGCGCTCGACGAGGCGTTCCGACGCCTCACGGGCGGCGCGCGAGCCACCAGCCTGACGGTGCCGGTGAAGGGCCGTGCCGTGCCCGTGCCGCTCGCCGCCCTCAACGTCGCCCGGTTCGGGTTCGCCGACCTGTGCGAGCAGCCTCTGGGCGGATCCGACTACCTGGCGGTGGCGGCGCGGTTCCACACCATCCTGATCGACGACATCCCGGTGATGGGGCGGGAGGACCGCAATGCCGCCAAGCGGTTCATCACGCTGATCGACGCGCTCTATGACAACGGCGTCAAGCTCGTGGTGTCGGCCGCGGCGGAGCCAGACGGGCTGTACACGGCCACAGACGGCCGCGAGGCCTTCGAGTTCGCCCGGACAGTGTCACGGCTCATCGAGATGCGGTCGGAAACCTATCTGGGCGGCCCGCACGGGCGGCGGGACTCGAAGGCGTCAGGCGACATGACCGGGCTCGTCGAGACCTGAGCACGGCGCGCTCCTCGAGGCAGCGATTGCCCCCGGACAGGGTGAAGCAGATCCGGCTTCACGCCGGCAGCCGTGGCCGGTAGGGTTCCGGTCGGAGTCCGGAACTGCCGTGCCCACCGAGACCTCGCTCCCTGCCACCGATGCCCGCATCCTCGTGATTGCCGCCGATCATGTGCGGCGGCACGGGTTCGCAAGGACGACCGTGGTCAGCGTCGCCGAAGCGGCCGGAATGACGCACGCCAACATTTACCGGTACTTCCCGTCCAAACTTGCGCTTGGCGATGCGGTGACGGCAGAGTGGCTGAAGCCGATCGAGCAGATGCTTGCAACCGTAGCGGACGCGCCAGACCCGGCCGATGACAAGCTCGAGCGCATGATCCTGGCGCTGGCTGGTGCGCAACGCGACAAGCTCGAGGCGGATCCGTTTCTGTTCGACCTTTTCGCCGCGGCCCACGAGGCGTCGCGCGGGGTGGCGCGCAAGCACCGCGCCCGCGTGCGCGGCCTTCTCGACCGTGTGATCGAGGAAGGGCTTGCGTCCGGCATCTTCACGATCCGCCGCCGGGAGCGCGCCGCGGCTCTGGTGCAGGATGCCGTGTTCCGGTTCATGACCCCCGGTGCCATCCGGGCCGACAGGGACCTTCCACGCCGGGCGCTGGACGATCGGCTTGCGGCTGTCACCGCGATGCTGATCCGGTCGCTGAAGGCCGGAACGGTCTAGGCGCGGCAGCCAGAGGCGCCAAAAAACTGTTACAAATGACATTTTTTGTCATTTGTAACCATGATGGAAACATTTGCACATGCGGGTAGCCTTCGCGCTGGACGACATTTTTCTGTCATTGTTTCAATGCTTTATCACATGGCCGATGACTCATGGCGGACGCCGCGAGCGCATGACGACCGATGTATCTTGGTCTTTAGCGCGACTTGCCGTTGCCATACGGCAGGGATAAGGGGTTCGCGTCCCGGGCGGACCTGTTCGTCCGTCACCGGGTCCCGTCCCTGTTGCAAGGAACCCTCGACCCATGGCGCGCAAGAAGATCGCTCTGATCGGCGCCGGTCAGATCGGCGGCACACTCGCCCATCTCGCCGGACTCAAGGAACTCGGTGACATCGTCCTGTTCGACATCGCCGAGGGCGTGCCGCAGGGCAAGGGTCTCGACATTGCCGAATCCTCGCCGGTCGACGGCTTCGACGCCGGCTACAAGGGCGCAAACTCCTACGAGGACATCGCCGGAGCCGACGTGGTGATCGTCACCGCCGGCGTGCCGCGCAAGCCCGGCATGAGCCGCGACGACCTGCTCGGCATCAACCTCAAGGTGATGGAAGCCGTTGGCGCCGGACTGAAGCAGTACGCCCCCAAGGCCTTCGTGATCTGCATCACCAACCCGCTCGACGCGATGGTGTGGGCGCTGCAGAAAGCCTCGGGCCTGCCGCACCACATGGTGGTGGGCATGGCCGGCGTGCTCGACTCGGCCCGTTTCCGCTACTTCCTCGCCGAGGCCACAGGCGTCTCGGTGCGTGACATCCACGCGATGACGCTGGGCGGTCACGGCGACGACATGGTGCCGCTGATCCGCTACTCGACCGTCGGCGGCGTGCCGCTGCCGGTGCTCGTCGAGATGGGCTGGCTGTCGCAGGAAAAGCTGGACGCCATCGTCGAGCGGACCCGCAAGGGCGGTGGCGAGATCGTCGCACTGCTGAAGACCGGCTCGGCGTTCTATGCCCCGGCTGCATCCGCCATCGCGATGGCGGAGAGCTATCTGAAGGACCAGAAGCGCGTCCTGCCCTGCGCGGCCTATCTGAACGGCATCTACGGCGTCACCGACATGTATGTCGGCGTGCCAGTGCTGATCGGCGCCAATGGCGTCGAAAAGATCGTCGAGATCCCCTTCGACGCGACCGAGAGCGCGATGTTCGAGAAGTCGGTGGCGGCCGTGAAGGGCCTCGTCGACGCCTGCAAGCAGATCAACCCGGCTTTCGCGTGAAATTGTCAGCCCCGCGGCCGCGCCGCGGGTGCTTCGACTGCCTTCCACCATCGTGCAACGGGCGCCCGCCGGTCCGCGTCGGCGGCGCTCCGGCCGGGATGACAGACCGAGAGGCTCTCCACCCATGAACATCCATGAATATCAGGCCAAGGCGGTCCTCAAGGAGTTCGGCGTGCCGGTCTCCAACGGTCGCGCCGTGCTCAGGATCGAGGACGCCGAGGCGGCTGCGAAGGATCTCGGCGGACCCCTGTGGGTGGTCAAGTCGCAGATCCATGCGGGCGGACGCGGCAAGGGCCGCTTCAAGGAAGCGGAAGCTGGCAAGAAGGGCGGCGTTCGCCTCGCCAAGTCGATCGACGAGGTCAAGCAGTTCGTCGGCGAGATGCTCGGGCGCACGCTCGTGACGATCCAGACCGGTCCGGCCGGCAAGCAGGTGAACCGCCTCTATGTCGAGGACGGCTCCGACATCGAGAAGGAGTTCTACCTCTCGATCCTGGTCGATCGCGAGACGTCCCGGGTCGCCTTCGTGGTCTCCACCGAGGGCGGCATGAACATCGAGGAGGTGGCGCACGACGCGCCCGAGAAGATCATCACCTTCTCGGTCGATCCCGCCACCGGGATCATGGGCCACCACGGACGGCGCGTGGCGCAGGCGCTTGGCCTCACCGGCGACCTCGCCAAACAGGCCGAGGTTCTGGTTGGCCAGCTCTACCGGGCGTTCGTGGCCAAGGACATGGCCATGCTCGAGATCAACCCGCTGATCATCACCAAGGACGCCAAGCTGCGCTGCCTCGACGCCAAGATGTCGTTCGACGGCAACGCGCTGTATCGCCACCCCGACATGTTCGCCCTGCGCGACGAGACCGAGGAGGACGCCAAGGAGATCGAGGCGTCCAAGTATGACCTCAACTACATCACGCTCGACGGCACGATCGGCTGCATGGTCAACGGCGCCGGCCTGGCGATGGCCACCATGGACATCATCAAGCTGTACGGCGAGGCCCCGGCCAACTTCCTCGACGTCGGCGGCGGCGCCTCCAAGGAGAAGGTGACGGCGGCGTTCAAGATCATCACTGCCGACCCGAACGTGAAGGGCATCCTGATCAACATCTTCGGCGGCATCATGCGCTGCGATGTCATCGCCGAGGGCGTGATCGCCGCGGTGAAGGAGGTCGGCCTGCAGGTGCCGCTGGTGGTGCGCCTCGAGGGCACCAATGTCGAGCTCGGCAAGAAGATCATCGCCGAATCGGGCCTCAACGTGATCCCCGCCGACGATCTCGACGACGCGGCCCAGAAGATCGTCAAGGCCGTGAAGGAGGCCACATAATGTCGGTTCTGATCGACGCCAACACCAAGGTCATCTGCCAGGGCTTCACCGGCAAGAACGGCACCTTCCATTCCGAGCAGGCGATGGCCTACGGGACCAGGATGGTCGGCGGCACTTCTCCGGGAAAGGGCGGCGCCACCCATCTGGGCCTGCCGGTGTTCGACACCGTCGTCGAGGCCCGCGAGCGGACCGGGGCCGATGCCTCGGTAATCTATGTGCCGCCGGCGGGTGCTGCCGACGCGATCTGCGAGGCCATCGCCGCCGAGGTCCCGCTGATCGTGTGCATCACCGAGGGCATCCCGGTGCTCGACATGGTCAAGGTCAAGCGCGC
>JBEIIL010000048.1:0-25831 GCA_040380755.1 Methylobacteriaceae bacterium
AGGCGCGCCGTTGGGGCCGGGGCGCAGATCGTTGACCGACATGGCGCAGGAGGCCTGGGGCTTCGGCGGGCCGCCCTTCACCTCGACGCGGCACATGCGGCAATTGCCGGCAATCGACAGGCGCTCATGGTAGCAGAAGCGCGGCACTTCCGCGCCGGCCTGCTCGCAGGCTTGCAGCAGGGTGAGGCCGTTCTCGACTTCGATCTCCGTGCCGTCAATCTTGATCTTGGGCATCCCGTTCAGTCCTCACGCACAGCGGAGCGCCCGCATGCGCTGTTCATCCATGACTTCTTTCCACCCGAAAGCCTGGTCCGAAGGCCCTTCGCCCTCATAATGCATGAGCCGCGCATAGGCTTCATCGAGCGTTGGCAAGTGTCCCTGCGGCACCCACCACAACACGAAATGCGGCTTCTCCATCAGATCGAACCAGGCATCACGCTTCCGGTAGAAATGCACATGCACGGTCTTGAAGACATAGTTCTCAAGCGACGCCACATCCTCCCAAACCGAGAGATTCACCGCCATGCCGTCGCCCACGCGAAACTCGGTGGCGTTGTTGTTATCGCCCTTGAAGCGCCACACAAAGCCGGGGGAGCGCTCGGCGATGGCATTGACGCGGTCAAGATTTTCCATGAACTCCGCCATGCGCGGATCGTCCGTCGGGTATCTGAACTTGCCGATATTGAGCTCAGCCAGGTGCATTGCGCGCCTCATATGCGTCAAGCAAATCCTGGACGGCGATGCCATTGATAGTAGCGCCAGTCCACCGGCAACCCGCGAACACCGCGCCGGAAAGATTGGCGTCCTCAACTCTCGTTCCAGACTGGTTGACGTCGTTGATCCGCCATCCAGACAGATTGCAATCGTCGAATGACGCGCCGGCAAGGTTGATCTGGGTGAAACGCGACCCAGACAGATTGGCATCGTTGAATTCCGAACCGGAAAGGTTGGCGTCGTTCACGTCAAGCCGTTCGGTGACGCTGTGCAGCTTCATGGCAACCTCCTAGTCCGCCGCGATCCGGCGCACCGCGCCGTCATGGTCGGGGTTGGCCGCATATTGGTCGATGCGCTCCTCGATCACGTGGCGGAAATGCGCGATCAGGCCCTGGATCGGCCAGGCCGCCGCGTCGCCCAGAGCGCAGATGGTGTGGCCCTCGATCTGCTTGGTGACATCGAGCAGCATGTCGATCTCGCGCTTTTCGGCGCGGCCCTCGGCCATGCGGGTGAGCACCCGCCACATCCAGCCAGTGCCTTCGCGGCAGGGCGTGCACTGCCCGCAGGATTCATGCTTGTAGAAATAGGCGAGCCGGGCGATGGCCCTGATCAGGTCGGTCGACTTGTCCATGACGATCACCGCCGCGGTGCCGAGGCCAGAGCGCAGCTTCGACAGGCTGTCGAAGTCCATCGGCGTGTCGATGATCTGCTCGGCCGGGACCATGCGGACCGACGACCCGCCGGGGATCACGGCCTTCAGATTGTCCCATCCGCCGCGGATGCCGCCGCAATGGCGATCAATCAGCTCGCGGAACGGGAGACCCATGACCTCCTCGACGTTGCACGGCTTGTTGACGTGCCCCGAGATGCAGAACAGCTTGGTGCCGACATTGTTGGGCCGGCCGAGGCCGGCAAACCAGGCTGCGCCGCGGCGCAGGATCGTGCCGGCCACGGCAATCGACTCGACGTTGTTGACGGTCGTCGGACAGCCATAGAGGCCCATATTGGCCGGGAACGGCGGCTTGAGCCGGGGCATCCCCTTCTTGCCCTCGAGGCTCTCGAGAAGCGCCGTCTCCTCGCCGCAGATATAGGCGCCGGCGCCGTGCGAGAGGTAGATGTCAAACGGCCAGCCGTGGACATTGTCCTTGCCGACCAGGCGGGCCTCATAGGCCTCGTCGATCGCGGCCTGCAAGGTCTCGCGCTCGGCGATGTATTCGCCCCGGATGTAGATGTAGCAGGCGTGCGCGCCCATCGCGAAGGAGGCGATCAGGCAGCCTTCGACCAGCAGATGCGGGTCGTGGCGCATGATCTCGCGATCCTTGCAGGTGCCGGGCTCAGACTCGTCGGCATTGACGACGAGGTAGTGCGGCCGCCCGTCCGGCTGCTTCGGCATGAACGACCATTTCAGCCCGGTCGGGAAGCCGGCGCCGCCACGGCCGCGCAGGCCGGACTTCTTCATCTCGTCGACGACCCAGTCGCGACCCTTGTCGAGCAGGATCTTGGTGCCGTCCCAGGCGCCGCGCATCTGCGCGGCCTTCAGCCCCGGCGAATGGAAGCCGTAGAGGTTGGTGAAGATGCGGTCGCGGTCAGCAAGCATGTCCACTCATCCCTTCGGCTTGTCGCCGATGTCGTTTTCCGGACGCCAGCCGGAGGCGAGCTTGACGGCCTGCTCGATCCACTTGTCGCGCACGGCCCGGCCCTTGAAGGTGCCGAGGTTCTGGTCGACCCAGCGCAGGTTCATCTCATTCCAGGACGCGATCTGCCGGAAATGCCAGACGCCCATCTTGTTCAGCATGGCCGCCAGCTTCGGTCCGACACCCCAGATCAGCTCGAGGTCGTCGGCTTTGCCGCGCTCGGGTGCCGTCAGAAGCTCCGGCTTGAATTCGTCGGACACAACCTTGCCAGCGCCCGCCACATCGGCCTCACTCGGCTGAGGTTCATCGGCCGGGGCAGCCAGAGCCTGCGTCCCGCTGGCAGGCGCGACCGGCGTGTCCGCTGTCGCTGGCGCAGGCTTGCTGCCAATTGCGCCATCTGCCTGGACGGATGCCGGCCCCCTTGCGTTTGCAATCTCCGGAGTGGCCGCCTTGACGCTGCCGGCAGCGGACACTGCAGACTTGGTCACAGCGATCGGATCGGCTGGCCTGGTCGCGGCCGGTGCCGCGGGAGCCACTGTGGCGGCTGCCTTGTCAGCAGCGTCCTTGGCAGCTTTTTCAGCCGCGGTGCGCTCGGCAGCCTCGCGCGCCTTGATTTCTTCATCGGCGAAACGCTGCTTCCAGGCGCCGACCACAGAGCCGTCGAACAGGGTCGGATCGGTCAGCGTGAGCGGACCGTCCTTCGGCTCGGACGTATACCGGCCATTCTGCGGCCCGCGCTTCACCGGGCGGCCGGCTGCCAAATCGTCGAGCAGCCGGTTGAAGGTCTCGGGTGTCAGATCCTCGAAATAGTCATTGTTGATCTGCACCATCGGCGCGTTGCAGCACGAGCCCAGGCACTCGACCTCGAGCCACGAGAACAGGCCGTCCGGTGTCACGTGGCGCTGCGGCCCGATCCGCTCCTCGCAGACCTTGACGATGTCGCCGGCACCATTGAGGCGGCACGGCGTGGTACCGCAGAGCTGGATGAACCAGCGCCCGACCGGCTCCAGGTTGAACATGGTGTAGAAGGTCGCGACCTCAAGCACGCGGATGCGCGGCATGGCCAGCATGTCGGCGACATACTCGATCGCCGGCTTCGGCAGCCAGTAATTGTGCTGCTCCTGCGCGCGCCACAGCAGCGGAATGACGGCGGAAGCCTGCCGCCCCTCCGGAAACTTCGCGATCTGGGTCTTGGCCCAGGCGAGGTTGTCCGGCGTGAAGGCGAAGCTCGCGGGCTGCTCGGCAGCCAGGCGTCTCACTGACATGGGATCCTCACTTGCGCCCGGCGGCATTCCAGCGGGCCGTCACCGGTCCACCTCGCCGAACACGATGTCGAGCGAGCCCAGGATGGCCGAGACGTCGGCCAGCATGTGCCCGCGGTTCATGAAGTCCATGGCCTGCAGGTGGGCGAAGCCCGGCGCCCGGATCTTGCAGCGATAGGGCTTGTTGGTGCCGTCCGAGACCAGATAGACGCCGAACTCGCCCTTGGGTGCCTCGACGGCGGCATAGACCTCGCCCTCGGGCACGCGGAAGCCCTCGGTGTAGAGCTTGAAATGATGGATTAGTGCTTCCATCGAGCGCTTCATCTCGCCGCGCTTCGGCGGCGCGACCTTGCCGTCCAGCGTCGCAACGGGCCCCTGCCCGTCCGGAGCACGCAGCTTGGCGCAGCACTGCCGCATGATCCGCACCGACTGTCGCATCTCCTCCATGCGGATCAGCTGGCGGTCATAGTTGTCGCCGTTCTTGCCGACCGGAATGTCGAAGTCCATTTCCTCGTAGCACTCATAGGGCTGCGCCTTGCGCAGGTCCCACGGCGCGCCCGATCCGCGCACCATGACGCCCGAGAACCCCCAAGCCCAGCATTCGTCCAGCGACACGACGCCAATGTCGACATTGCGCTGCTTGAAGATCCGGTTGCCCATGACGAGCTTGTCGAGATCGGCGAGCACCTTGAGGAACGGGTCGCAGAACGCGTCGATCTGGTCGACCAGGGTGGCCGTGATGTCCTGGTGGACGCCGCCGGGGCGGATATAGGCCGCATGCATCCGCGAGCCGGACGCCTGCTCGTAGAAGATCATCAGCTTCTCGCGCTCCTCGAACCCCCAGAGAGGCGGGGTCAGCGCGCCAACGTCCATGGCCTGGGTGGTCACGTTGAGCAGATGCGACAGGAGGCGGCCGATTTCCGAGAACAGCACCCGGATCAGCTGCGCCCGGCGCGGAACGGCAATGCCGAGGAGCTTCTCCACCGCCAGGCAGTAGGCATGCTCCTGGTTCATCGGCGCGACATAGTCGAGCCTATCGAAATAAGGCAGCGCCTGCAGGTAGGTCTTGGCCTCAATCAGCTTTTCCGTGCCCCGGTGAAGCAGGCCGATATGCGGGTCGACGCGCGTGACGACCTCGCCGTCCAGCTCGAGCACAAGGCGCAGCACGCCGTGCGCCGCCGGGTGTTGGGGTCCGAAGTTGATCGAGAAGTTGCGGATGGTCTGCTCGGTCATGCTGGGACCTCAGGCCTGCTTCGCCTTCTCGTCGCCAGGCAGCACATAGTCGGTGCCCTCCCATGGCGACAGGAAGTCGAACTGGCGGAACTCCTGGGAGAGGCGGACGGGGTCATAGACGACGCGCTTTTGCTCATCGTCCCAGCGAACCTCGACGAACCCGGTCAAGGGGAAGTCCTTGCGCAGCGGATGCCCCTCGAAACCGTAGTCCGTCAGGATGCGGCGCAGGTCCGGATGGCCGGAAAACAGGATCCCGTAGAGATCGTAGGCCTCCCGCTCGAACCAGTTGGCCGCCGGGAACACATCTGCGGTTGAAGGAACCGGTGTGGTTTCGTCGGTCTGGACCTTCACCCGGACGCGACGGTTGTACTTCGGCGAGAGCAGGTGCCAGACCACATCGAACCGCTTTTCACGGCCCGGATAGTCGACGCCGCACAGATCAATGAAGTTGACGAAGCGCATGGCGGCGTCGTCGCGCAGGTACAACAGGACCTCGACGATGCGGTCGGCCTGGACGGCGACAGTCAACTCCTCGCGCGCCACCGCAAAGCCGGTCACGGCTCCCGGAAGGGCCTTTTGAATGGTCTCGCCAAGGTCGTTCAACATCGCGTCCATGGACTGTTGTCCTGGGTCGAAGCGCGGCGGGCGCGCGGGAAAACCGGATCGGCGGAGCCTGGGCCCCGCCTCAGCGCTCGATCGTGCCGGTGCGACGGATCTTGCGCTGCAGCAAAAGCACGCCGTAGAGAAGTGCTTCGGCGGTGGGCGGACAGCCCGGCACATAGACGTCGATCGGCACGATCCGGTCGCAGCCGCGCACGACGGCATAGGAGTAGTGGTAATAACCACCGCCGTTGGCGCAGGAGCCCATCGAGATGACGTAGCGAGGCTCGGGCATCTGGTCGTAGACCTTGCGCAGCGCCGGGGCCATCTTGTTCGTCAGCGTGCCAGCGACAATCATCACGTCCGACTGGCGCGGTGAGGCGCGCGGCGCGAAGCCGAAGCGCTCGGCATCGTAGCGCGGCATCGACATCTGCATCATCTCGACCGCGCAGCAGGCGAGACCGAATGTCATCCACATGAGCGAGCCTGTGCGAGCCCACTGGATCAGGTCATCCGTCGACGTGACAAGGAAGCCCTTGTCGGCCAGCTCGGCGTTGACATCGGAAAAATATGGGTCGTTCGCCCCGACCGGCTTGCCCGTCGACGGATCGATCAGGCCGCGCGGCGAAGGCGCCACGAGTGTTCCGGTGGACCCTGCGGTCAATCCCATTCAAGGGCTCCCTTCTTCCACTCGTAGACAAACCCGATGGTCAGCACGCCGAGAAAGATCATCATCGACCAAAAGCCAAACAGTCCGGCCTCCTTGAACGCAACGGCCCATGGAAACAGGAATGCGACCTCCAGATCAAAGATGATGAAAAGGATCGACACCAGGTAGAAGCGGATGTCGAACTTCATGCGAGCATCGCCGAAGGCGTTGAACCCGCATTCGTAGGCCGACAGCTTCTCAGCATCGGGCTGCGAATAAGCGACCACGAAAGGCGCTGCCAGCAACGCCACGCCAATGACAATAGCGACGCCGATGAAGATCACGAGTGGAAGATAGGCGACGAGCAGGTCGGGCATGAGCCAATCCGATCGAGGAACCCTCGTGAAGCACGGGCGGGCTGCCGGTCAGCGGCTCGTCGTCGTCGAAGGACCGGCATACGCGGACCAAAACCGCCGCGCACGAACCGCTTCGACCACCCCCATGCGTCGGGCCGAGGCTTATCGCAGCGCAACCAGCGACGCAAGGCGCAAGGGCGTCGCAACACCTTCGCAGAAAGTCGGTCCTGGCGGAACAATCTGCCGCCTGCGTCTCGACCGCAGCCGGCAGGCTTGCATAATGGGCGGACAGGGAGAGAAAAATGGCGAACAGCATCGATCTATCTGGCCGCATGGCCGTCGTAACCGGCGCTGCCCAGGGCATCGGCCTGGCCGTGGCGACCCGTCTGGCCGCGTCTGGGGCGCGGTTGGCGCTGTGGGACCGAGACGCAGGCCTCCTCGCAGAGGTGGCCGCAACCGTTGGCGGCAACGCCGTTGCGGTTCCGTTCGAGCAGGATGATCCCGACTCAGTGGCAGAAGCTGCCGCTCGCACCACGGAGGCGCTCGGCCGCATCGACATTTTGGTCAACAATGCGGGGATCGCCGGGGCAACCATGCCGGTTGCGACCTATCCCATCGACGAGTGGCGGCGCATCGTCGACATCGATCTCAACGGCGTCTTTTATTGCTGCAAGGCCGTCGTGCCGGGCATGATGGAGCGCGGCTATGGGCGTATCGTCAACGTCGCGTCGATCGCCGGCAAGGAGGGCAACCCCAATGCGGCCGCCTATTCGGCAGCCAAGGCGGGGGTGATCGCCTTGACCAAATCGCTCGGCAAGGAGCTTGCCGGACAGGACATCGCAGTCAACTGCGTCACGCCTGCGGCGGCGAAAACACGCATCTTCGACCAGATGGCCCAGCAGCACATCGACTACATGCTGTCGAAAATTCCGCGCGGCCGATTCCTGATGGTCGACGAAGCCGCGGCGATGATCGCCTGGCTGTGCTCGGCCGAAAACTCGTTCACAACCGGGGCGGTCTTTGATCTCTCGGGCGGCCGGGCGACCTACTAGCCCTCAGCCGGCGACCTCTGCCGCCTTCCAGGGATTGACCTCGGGCGTCGACGAGAACGGCTTGTCGGCCTGGGGCTCAACAGCCTCGATCGTCGGGATGAACTCGGCGATACGCTGCCAGAGCGCCTTAGGCGAGAATGGCTTGCGCAGGATATGCCGGACATTGTTCTCGGCGGCGATCTCGACGAGTTTGCGTGTTGGCGTGGCCGACATGATGATCACCGGCACGCATGTTTCGGTTGAGCGGCTGGGATCACGCAACAGACCCAGGATCTGGGCCGCAGAGACGCCTGAAACCTCCCAGTCGAGGAGGATCAGCGATGGCTTGAACTGGGTCAGCCGGTTCAGGGCGTCAGTCCCGTCTTCCGCTTCAATCACATGGCGCAGACCGGACTGTTCCAGCATGCTCCGGACAGTTCGACGCACGAAGACACTCTCCTCGACGAGGAGGATCGGAACATTTGGGAAGACCGGGTTCTTGAACATGGCTGTCGACCTGTTGTGCGACTGTCACCATGACACGCCGCCGCTTTGGGACGGGTTTCGCGATTGAATAAGATTGTATCGATCGGTTCCGCCACTTTTGGTTGTCAAATGGAGCCGAGGAAGGCCGGGCATTGCCCGTCGCAAGGTCAAGCGGCTTGTCCTCACAAGCTGTTCAGGGGCCGCACATTGAGACCGTCAGGATGTGGAAAATGGTGGCGGGAGTGACGGGGCTCGAACCCGCGACCTCCGGCGTGACAGGCCGGCGCTCTAACCAACTGAGCTACACCCCCGAAGCGGTCGGGACCGCTGCGGTGGCCGGTGAATTAAGGGACACCCCCCGCCCTGTCAAGCGACAGATCCGGCTCCGGTCGGCGTTCCGGCGCGCAGCGCCCGCAATGCGTTGAGGATCACCGCGACGTCGATCACTTCCTGAAGCAGCGCACCGTGAAGGGGGCTCAGGAACCCCATGGCGGCAGCTACCATCGCGGCGATGGAGAGGGCCATGCCGAACATGACGCTTTGCAAGGCGATCGACCGGGTCCGCTGCGCGATCGCCATGGCAATCGGCAGCCGATCAAGCGAATCAACCAACAGAACGATGTCGGCCGCTTCCGCCGATGCAGCGGCCCCGCGAACGCCCATCGCCACGCCGACATCGGCGACTGCCAGTGCCGGGGCATCGTTGACGCCGTCACCGACCATCGCGGTAATAGCGCGCGCTGCCTCGTCGGTGACAACGGCAACCTTTTGTGCGGGCGTGGCGTCCGCCACGACCCGGTCAAAGCCGAGCCCCTCCGCGACGGCGTTCGCCACGGCCGCCCTGTCGCCGGTGAGAAGCACGATACGGTGGATCCCCGTCTTGCGGGCAGCGGCCAGGGTGCGGGCAGCCTCAGGCCGCGGAGTGTCAGCGAAGACGAGACGTCCTGCGGGATGGCCGTCGATCCCCACATAGGTTGTCAGACTGCCTCCCTCCTCGGGGTGGGCCTGCCCGAGGCCTACATTCGCCTCCACATAGGCGGCGCTGCCGAGTTGGACCATGCGGCCGCCGACCGTGCCGGACAGGCCGGCGCCAGCCTCCTCGACGACATCCGAAGGCGCGGGCAGCGCGAGTGTCCGCCGACGCGCCTCGGCCGCCAGGGCGGCGGAGACAGCATGGGCGGATCCCTGCGCAAGCCCGGCCGCTTTCGCAAAGAGCTGGGCCGGATCGACCCCGGGTTGCGGTTCGACCGAAACCAGGACAGGCGTGCCCGACGTAATCGTGCCGGTCTTGTCGACGACCAGCGTCCTGACCCGCGCCAGCGTCTCCAGCGCGCCGCCACCCTTCACGAGGATGCCGTTGGCGGCACAGCGCGACAGTCCGGCGACGATGGCCACAGGGACGGCGAGGATCAGCGGACAGGGTGTGGCGACGACCAGCACCGCAAGGGTCCGGATCACGTCGTGGGTGAACAGCCACGTGCCACCCGCGAGCGCACATGTGGCTGCAAGAAAGCCGATGGCCCAGCGGTCCGCAAGGCGGGCCATCGGCGCGCGAGATTGCTGGGCTGCAGCCACCAGACGAACAATCCCCGCATAGGTGCTGTCGGCCGCGCTTTGCTGGCAGAGCACGTCGAAGCCGCCCCCTCGGTTGGTGCTGCCACTCATGACCGGTTCGCCCGCCGCATGGCGGACCGGCACTGATTCGCCCGTCAGGGCCGACTCATCCAGCGTCCCGGCGCCTTCCACGACGGTGCCATCAACCGGCACGACGTCGCCGGGCCTGATCATCACCCTGTCGCCCGGACGGACAGCGTCCAGCGGGACCGGGACCAGGCCTTCCGGCCGGTGCACGAGCGCCTCGCGGGGCACGCGTGACAGCAGCGCCGTCATGTCGCGTGCGGCCCGCGATTGGGCGAAATCCTCGAGAAGCTGCCCGCCCGAGAACATCAGGGCCACGACATTGCCGGCGAGCGGCTCACCGACCAACAGGGCGCCGCCCATCGACAGTGCGGCAATGATGTCGAGGCCGAACCGTCCGCGGACGAGGCTGACCACAATGACGCCCAGCAGCACCACCAGCACCGCTGCGGTGGCCGCGGCATGGGCCATGGCGGCCGCTTCGCGCCAGCCCAGTGCGGCGAGGACCAGTCCGCAGAGGAGCCCTGTGACCGGAACGGCGAAAAGGGCTCGGCTCAACCATTGCGGCATGATGTATCCCTATGCGCGTTCAGCTACGCCACGCCTTGCTGCAGATCAAGACCGGCGCTTGACGCGTCGGCGCCGTGCCGCGACAAGGGCTGACGGGGGCGAGGAATCCGGCGGCAGCGCCATGTGGAACTTCATCTTCGGCCTGACACTTGGCGCGGCGTTCGCCGCGGCCGGCGTGCTGGCGGCGGTGCGCAATCCGTCAATTCGCGAAGCGATCGGCATCACTGAGCCGCAGGCGCCACTTGTCTGCCCTCGGCTCCCTGAAGCACCGCCCGTGGCCGCGCCGCAGGGGCCCCCTCCGGCAGCTGCGTCTGGTTCTCAGGACCTGCAGTTCCTCTTTGACCGACGGCGGCTGATGACCCAGCCGGTGCCGCCGGGGCGGGCTCCCTGAGCGGAAGAGGCGCAGCCCGACCTGGCTGTGTCGGAAGCACCGGTCGGCCGAACGGTCTCGCAAGACCTCCCCTGTCGGAGACCCGGTGAGGGGCAGAGCCTCAAAGGGAGCCCTAGATCAGCAATCCGAAGCCGAGACACGCCAGGACAACGCTTGCCGCGCAGGAGACTTGGTCGGACCAGGGCTGACGGCCGGAGCGGGCCAATTTCGACGGCAAGACGAACTTCAGCTTACAACGACACAGTTCGTCCAAACCAAGCGCGAAGTGGTGAGAAATGCGGGTTAGCGGGGTCAAAGTCGGACGCCGTTTCACACCGATGACCGCAAAGCCAGTTCTCATCCAGTCCACCCTCCTGACATCGCGTCAGCGCTTACCGTGCACGGTCGATGGGATGCGCTGGCCATGGGCTGGCGTCGCGCGTCTTGGTCAGACTTGGGTTACATGAACAGGTAGTCGTTTGAACCAGGGTTGACGTTCAGATTGAAGCTTCCGCTATATGACAGGAGATGCCCAAAATTTGACTTTTAATCATGGGGTCATGGGTTCGAGTTCCATCGAGCTCACCACCTTCTCTTCGGCGTTATCCTCTCGCCGGTGCGGTACAGGCAGGATCTGACCGCATAGGCCGAGGTCCACGGGGTCAGCCCAGCAGCGTCACGCGCCCGGTCGACAGGTCGTGCATGGCGGCCACAACCGTCAGCTTTTTGGCGTCGACCAGCTCGCGCAGCACGGGGCTGCGGTCGAGAACCAGCTTCGCGGCGAGCTTGGCGTTGAGATCCGCCACGGCCTGTACGAAGCCCTTGTTCTTAGTCGTGCGCTCGCCGTCGGTCTTTGACGCCTCGACGGCCGGCATGATGTTGGCCAGCATGGCCGTCAGATTGCCAAGCTTGACATTGTCGACCGCGCCCTTGATGGCGCCGCAGTCATTGTGGCCCAGGATCATAATGGCCTTGGCGCCCGCAACCTTGCAGGCAAATTCGAGGCTGCCGATGATGTCGGTGTTGACGAAATTGCCGGCGATGCGGGCGCTGAAGATGGCGCCGAGCCGCTGGTCGAACACCAGTTCCGGCGGAACGCGGCTGTCGATGCAGCCGACCACCGCGGCGAACGGCGCCTGGCCATGCGCCGTCTCCTTCACCTGCCGGGCAAGATCGCAGTTGATCGTCGTGCCACCGACAAAGCGTGCATTGCCGTCCAGCAGTAGCTTGATCGCGCCGGCAGGGTCAACCGCCGATTGCAGGTCCGGCGTGAACACCTGGCAGGCGTCCTGGGCACGGGCGGTGGCAGAAAAACCAAGTGCCGCAGCACCGGCAAGAAGGGTTCGACGGGTCAGCATTTCAGTCTCCGTTGGGCAATCATCCGGGGCGTTGTGGGGTCCAACTGACCATGAGTAAGCCTGTCCCTTGTCGATGACGCGACACGCAACGGCATGTCAAGGAGGCGGGGTCGATCCATCCCCTTCTGCCGATCCATGCCGTCCTGTCGCCAGAAGGCCCTGCAGGTCTCGCATACGCTCAACGGTCGGGCCAACGTCCGGCGGCTCAGGCCGGGATGTCCGGCGGATCCTGCCGCGCGCCACGCGCCACAACCGCGAGGGCCCCGTCCGGCAAGGGGCGCTGCAGCGCTGCAGCCACCGGCCACGGCTCCGTCATCCAGGTCTCACACTCTTCCTGGGTCGTCAGCACCACCGGCATCGCTTTGGGGTGGACGGCGCCGACCTCAGCATTCGGTTCGGTGGTGAGGAACCCGAACAGCAGATGCTCGCCCTCCACCGGATCGGCCTTGGTGCCGCGCGTGCCGGTCCACCGGCACCACAGGCCGGCAAAGGCCGCCGGGGTGCGCTCGGCATCGCGGGCGAACCAGACGGGCGTCTTGCGCGGCACCGTGTCGGCATATTCACAGAAGGCGGTGAACGGCACGAGGCAGCGGTTCTCCGGCTTCAGCCAGCGTCGCCAGTGCGGACTGGCGGCGTTGCGGATGTTGGTCACCGGCCGCGTGCCATATTGTGGCGGACACGGCATGCCCCAGCGCAGCAGGCTGAACTCGCGCGCCCCGTCCTCGCTCGTGCGCAGGACCGGCGCCATCTGGTCGGGAAAGACCGCCGGAAATGGCGGCATATTGCCGGTGAGGTCGCGGTCGACGCGAAACAGCCGCCGGATCGCCTGCTGGTTGGTGACGGCGGAGTAGAGATTACACATCGGCCCAGAGTGCACGTGAGCCGGGCGCGGGCCTAGCCCAGAAACGCCCGGTAGGCGTCGAGGCTGGCTTCGATCGCGGCCTCGGGCTGATAAGGGTACCACACCGTCGCCGGCGTTGTCGTCACGGTGACAACGCCCGGCGCCAGCGCCCGCGCCGTCTCGAGCCCGTCTGCCAGCATGTCGGCCGGGCCGGCGCAGACCAGCGCCGGTCGCGACAGCAGCGGCAGCCGGGCTGCGGTGTCGTATTCAAACGCTGCCCGGTACGAGCGATCATAGCTTCGCCCGCTCTTCAGCAGCCCGACGGTCCAGTCATGCAGCATGGCCGTTGGCGGCAGGCCGAGGCTGCGTTGCGCAGCGCGCTCCTGCCGGTACCACGGCCAGAAGGCAAACATATCGCGGCGCATGTTCCAGGCCTGCTGCAGGTGCAGGCCCCAGCGGTCCGGCACGAGCGGCGGCAGGTAGTTGGCGAGAATGTCGGCAGTAAAGGCCGGCGGCAGGAGCGGCGGCGCCTCCATCACCAGCCGGCCGACCGCCGACGGGCGGGCGAGTGCCATTTCAAGCGCCACCACCGCACCTGTGTGCGTGCCCCACAGGTCAAGCTCACGATGGCCGAGGGCATCCGCCACGTCCCACATCATGGCCGCCAGACGGGCGATATCGACCGGACCGTCCGGCTTGTCGCTGTCGCCATTGCCGGGGAAATCCGGCGCGACGACGGGGCGATGCCGGGCTAGCCCGGTGATGACCCGTGCCAGCGGCGCGCTGGATCCCGGCGCCGACTGCAGCACCATGATGGGTCGCCCTGCGGGCCCCGCCCGGCGCAGGTGCACATGGCCGGCAGGTGTGGCGACATAGTCGCACCACATGCCACCCGCCGGCGCAACGGTGACGGGCGACCGGTAGGCCCCGCCGCTGGGCGGCTGGAGCAGACCGCCATCGGCGACGGGCGGCTCTCCGGCCAGCGTGCCCCAGAGCCTTGCGAACCTGTCCGGCCGAACCGCGGCGGCAACGACCGCACGGTCAAGCGTGGCCGGATCGGGCAGCGGCGGACCGTCGTCCCAGGGGCGCGTGCCGTCGGCGGGATCCAGCAGGGCCGCATCCCGCAGGAACGCCCCGAGCGCGGTCAGATGCGTTCCGTCCGCTGCCAGCGCGAGCGCAGGCGGCGCGAAGCTCCGGCCGGTCCAGCCGGCCGCGCGTGCGGCGCCCTCTGTCCGGACGGTTGCGGCCGCCGTCAGCGCTGCCACGCGTAGGGCAAGCCGGGCCGACAAGTCCGTTGCGAGGACCGGCGCACCGATGAGGCCGGCGGCCTGGATGGCTCCCGCCAGCGCGGCGGCCACCGCGTCCGCGCCGTCCATATCGACCCCGGCCGATCCACCGACGCCGGGCGGCTCGAAGGTGACCGCCGCACGCCCTGGGAAGCGCGTGGCCGCCGCAGTGGCGGCCGCGGCCGCCCCTTCGGCCGGACCGTGCAGGACCACCAGTCCAGCCCCCTCCCCGGCCATGAAGCCGCGCAGCTGGCCCTTACCGGTCGTGACGTAGAACGGCCTTGCCGCCAGAGGTGCGTCCGCCATGTCAGGCTCCCAGATAGGCCTGCTTGACACGCGGGTCCGCCAGCAGGGCGGCCGCCGTATCCTCCAGCACGATGGTGCCGGTCTCCAGCACATAGCCGCGATTGGCCAGGTGAAGAGCGAGATCGACGCGCTGCTCCACCAGCAGGATCGTCAGTCCACTCTTGTGCAGCCGGACGATCGCATCGGCGAGGTGGTCGACCATCACCGGCGCCAGCCCCAGCGACGGCTCGTCGAGCATCAGGAATCGCGGTGCCGCCATCAGAGCCCGGCCGATGGCCAGCATCTGCTGCTGGCCGCCGCTGAGCGTGCCGGCGCGCTGGCTGCGCCGCTCGGCGAGGATCGGGAACAGGGCGAACAGCTCCTCGCTCCGCCGGCCAAACGGCACCGCATCCCGCGGAGCGCGCAGGCCGCCGAGATCGAGGTGTTCCATGACGCTCATCTCGGGGAACAGCAGGCGCCCCTCGGGCACCTGCACGATGCCGCGCGCGATCACCGCGTGCGGCGCCATCCTGTCGATGCGCTCGCCGCGGAACCGGATGGTGCCTGAACTCGGCCGCAAGAGGCCGGAGATCGCCTTCAGCGCCGTGGTCTTGCCGGCGCCGTTGGAGCCGATCAGCGTGACGATCTCGCCTTCCGCGACGCGCAGGCCGATCCCGCGCAGCGCCTCCTTGTGGCCATAGCGGACGCACAGCCCCTCGACCTCAAGCATGCGCGACCTCCCGGCCCAGATAGACCCGGATGACATCGGGGTGGTTGGCCACCTCCTGCGGCGTGCCTTCGGCGATCCTGGCGCCATGGTCGAGCACGACGATGCGATCGCAGACGCCCATGACCACGCGCATGTGGTGCTCGACCAGCAGCACGGTGACGCCGCGCTCACGCACCCGGCGAATCATGGCGACGAGGCGCTGCCCCTCCTCCGGGTTGAGGCCGGCGGCCGGCTCATCCAGCAGCAGCAGCCGCGGCTGGGCAGCGAGCGCGATCGCCACCTCGAGCCGGCGCTGCTCGCCATAGGACAGGCTGTCGGCCTTCACCTGCGCCTGGGCGTCGAGCTCGCAGAACGCCAGCACGTCGCGCAAACGCGCATCCAGCGCCTCCTCCTCGGCCCGCCATGCGGGCGTGTGCAGGACCGCCTGCCACCAGCCGGTGGATTGGGTCCGCCACGCCGCGGCGCGCAGGTTCTCGATCGTCGACAGCGCCGGGAACACCGAGGTGATCTGGAAGGTGCGCGAAATGCCGAGCCGGGCCCTGGCATGCGCCGGCAGTGCCGTCACGTCCGCCCCGTCGAACCGGATGTGGCCGGAGGTCGGCGGCATCGATCCCGCCAGCATGTTGAACATGGTGGTCTTGCCGGCCCCGTTGGGGCCGATCAGGCCAAGAATCTCCTGGTCGCGCACCTCCAGGGTGACGTCGGACACGGCGACGAGACCACCGAAGGTGCGCGTCAGATGGTCGGCCTGCAGCAGCGGCGCAACGCTCATGGCGAGGTCTCCGCATCGGCAGGCGACACCAGGCGCGCCTGCCGGCGATCACGCGCTGCCATCAGGCGTGGCCAGAGACTGACCAGCCCGTTCGGCAGGAAGATCACCGACAGCGTCAGCAGCGCCGCAAACACGATCAGCCGCGCCGGCCCGAAGGCGCGCAGGACCTCCAGCAGCACCACATAGATGGCCGCGCCCAGGATCGGCCCGATGATGGTGCCACGCCCGCCCACCACCACCATGATGATCAGCGCCGCCATGTAGTGCAGGCTCATCAGCTCTGGCGTGATCACCCGCAGGTAATGGGCGTAGAGCCCGCCGGCGACGCCGGCGACGACCGTGGCGGTGACGAAGCCGAGCAGCTTGGTGCGGAACACATCGATGCCCAGCGATGCCGCCAGCGGCGCGTTCTCGCGCACCGCCAGGAAGGCTCGGCCTGTCCGGCTGGTCATCAGCGCATGGCACGCATAGGCGAACAGCGCAACGCAGGCGAGCACGACGCCGAAATAGCCGCGGGCCTCGGTCAGCGGCCCGACGATCGGCAGCGTCAGCGGCGGAATGTTGGTGATGCCCATCGGGCCGCGGGTCAGGTCCACCCAGTAGTTCGTCACCGTGTAGATGATCGAGCCGAAGCCCAGCGTCAGGATGGCGAATTGCGGCCCGACAATCCGCAGCGACACATACCCGATGGCAAATCCGGCCATGCCGGCCAGCACGCCGGCAAACACCAGCCCGAGCCAGACCGGCGCGCCGGTCTGCAGCGTCAGCACGGCCGACGCATAGGCGCCCAGCCCGAAGAATGCAGCGTGCCCGAACGACAGTTCGCCCAGATAGCCGATGATGACATTCAGGCTCAGCGCCAGCAGCGCGAACAGCAGCCAGAGCACCATCACGTGGTGCAGGTAGGAACTGCCGGTGAGGAACGGCAGAACCGCGATGGCGGCAAAAACGGCGACACCGGGCAGCGGTAGCGACCTCATCGGACCGCTCCGCCGAACAGGCCCTGTGGCCGCCACAGCAGCACGAGGATGATGATGGCGTAGCCGATTGCCTCCATGAAGCCGAGCGAGATGTAGCTGCCCGCCAGCGCCTCGATGATGCCGAGCGCCATGCCGCCGACCAGCGCGCCCGGAACGCTGCCCAGCCCGCCGAGCACCACCACGATGAAGCCCTTGAGCACCGCCCAGCTGCCCACGGTGGGAAAGATCATGGCCAGCGGACCGACCAGTGACCCCGCCAGCGCGGCAAGGCCGCAGGCCAGCACGAAGGTGAAGGAATGGACGAAGCGGATGTTGATTCCAGTGAGCGCCGCTCCTTCGGCATGCTGGGCCGTGGCCCGCATCATCTTGCCGAAGGTCGTGTACTTGATCGCCGCATAGGTCGCGCCAAGCACGACGACGGCCGCGGCGAACACCAGCACCCGCTGCTGTGTGACGACGATCGTGCCGAACTCGACAATGTCGTCGGTGAACGGGCTGTTGAGATATTTCGGGTCGTGGCCAAAGCCGAGTTCCGCCGCATGGGTGACCAGCAGCGACATGCCGAGGCTCGACAGCAGGATGGTGAACTCGTGCTCCCGCCGCAGCGGCCAGAAGAACAGCGTGTTGACGGCGACGCCCAGTCCCCCGACCGCGATCGTCGCCAGGATGACGCTGGGGAGATAACCGATGCCCAGCATCGACATGCCGTAATAGGTCAGGAATGCGCCCAGCATGTAGAATTCGCCATGCGCGAAATTGATGACACGCAGCACGCCGAACACCAGCGTCAGCCCGGTCGAGATCAGGACGTAGTTCATCCCGTTGACGAGGCCGTTGGCGAGCTGCTGGCCGAGAAGCGTCCAGTCCATGGCGGTCTTTCGACGAGGAGGACGGGCCCGGCGGCTGGTGCCGCCGGGACGATGCCGCCGCAGAGGCGGCGAGGACGGACCCGGTTCAGCGGGCGGTGACGATCTGGCCCTTGTCGACCTTGATCAGGAACAGATTCTGCAGCGCCTGACCGTTGTCCTCGAACTTGATGTCGCCGAGCACGGTCGGCCAAGTCTGACCCTTCATTGCTGCAGCAATCTTGTCGTAGTCACGTGAGGAGCCGGCCTTCTCGACGGCATCGGCGAGCACGCGGACCGCCTGGGCGCCGAGGGTGCCGATGAAGGCGGGCTGGTTCTTGAACGTCTTGCCATACTCGGCCGTCCAGGCCTTGAGCATCGGGTTTTCGCTGTCGGGCGCGAACAGCGAGATCGAGTAGACGCCCTCAAGCGACGGCCCCGCGAGCTCCACCAGCTTCGGGTTCATGTTGCCGGCCGAGGCAATGAGCGTGCCGCGGAAGCCGGCCTGCCGGGCCTGCCGGTAGATGGTCGCGCCCTGCGAGGTGTTGATCGCCGACACATAGATCGCATCGGGGTTGAGGCTGCGAAGCTTCGTCAGCGCCACGGTGAAGTCCGTGTCGTTGCGATTGTAGAACTCGTTACCCTTGATCTCGACGCCGCAGGCGCCCAGCAATCGGGTATAATTCTCGATCTCGAGACGACCGAAATCGTCATTGATGGTGATGAAGGCCACCGATTTCGGCTTGATGCGGGCGCAGATTTCCTGCGAGTACTTCGCCGACATCATGCTGGACGTGGCATTGAGCCGGAACAGGTACTTGTGGCCCTTGGCGGTCACATCGGGATGCTGGCTCGACGTCATCACGCTGATGATCTTGTCGCGCGTGGTTTCCTTCATGGCCAGCGCCACGGCGCTGAACCAGCCACCGACGATCAGGTCGACATTGTCCTGCTCCATCGCCCGCTTGGCGGCACTGACGCCCTCCTCGGGCGTGCCCTTGTCGTCATAGACGACGAGTTCGATCTTACGGCCGCCCAGCACGCCGCCTTTGGCGTTGATCAGGGCCACTTCCGCCTGCATGCCCTCCAGTGCGAGCTGTCCGTCGAACGCCCCGGCGCCGCTCTGCGGGACGATGGCGGCAATCTTCACCGGTGGCTTGTCCTGCGCCTGGGCGGCGCCGGCCAACAGGCCGAGCGCCGCGACGCCCGCCAACACAATGGTCTTCAGCATGGTTGTCTCCTCCCGATCTGTTTCGTTTTGACTGCAGGTCAGCTGGCCCGCAGGTAGGTTTTCTGCAGCTCCTCGACCTGGCCGAAGCCGATGAAGTCGATGAAGGGGTTGTGCGCCATCACCGGACGCGGCAGGTTTTTCGAGCTCTTCTGCTCGGCCAGTACCTTGAGGTTCTCGCGCAGCGCCGTCGCCACCGTCATCAGTGGCACGAGCGGGAACGTGGCGATGCCGGCCACGCTGGCGATCTCGTCGGCCGAAAGATCCTTCTCGAGCCAACCGAGAACCTGCAGCGACAGCGGGACGCCACAGGCCTCGCGCAGCGCGCGAAGCCCGGCAATCGAGCTGAAGCACTTGGAGATCGGCTGGATGATGTCGGCACCCGCCGCCACATAGGCCCTGGCGCGCTTCGCCGCCTCGGCCTCATCGACCACGTCGGTGCGCGCGATGATAACCATCGACGGGTCCCTGCGCGCAGCGGCGGCCGCCTTGATCTTGGCTTCGGCCTCTTCCTGCGGGATCACCTCCACCCCGCCGACGCAGATCGGGCAGCGCTTGGGCGCCACCTGATCCTCCATGATGACCGCCGAAACACCCGCCGCCTCGAACTCGCGGATCGTCCGCATCACGTTGATGGCGTTGCCATATCCCGTGTCGATATCGGCAATGACCGGGATCGAAACAGCGTTTGTGACATTGCGCACGACCGCCAGATTCTCCGACATCGTGTAGAGCTCGGCGTCGGGCTGGCCCAGGAACGAGGCCGAGATCCCGAAGCCCGACGTCAGGATGGCGTCGAAGCCGGCTTCCTCGATGAACTTGGCCGAGAGCGCGTCATAGGAGCCTGCAGCCCAGATCGTCTTCTGGGCGGTCGCGCGGGCACGGAAATCGGATCGCAGCATGGGTCAGTCTCCGGGTCAGGATGCCAGTGGCATCTTCAGGTAGGGCACAAGGCCACCGGCCTCGATCATGCGGCGGTCGGCGAGCGACAACGGCTCGAACGGCAGGCTCTCGCCGCGAGTGAGGTTGCGGACGCGCGCCTCCTCCCAGTCAACCTCGACCTCGTCCCAGCGCGAGACCAGCCCGAGGATCCCGGGGCAGCTCACCTGCGGGAAGCCCATGCTGACCTCACCGCGCCAGTAGCCGGGCGAGAACGACTCGGCGATGACGCCGGTTATGCCCAGGTGCCGCATCGCCCGCATCGGCGGATAGTGCGGATGCCCGTAGCCGAAATTGTGGTTGCCCACGAGCAGGTCGCCCTTGCGGACCGTGCTGCGGAAATCCGTATCGTATTCCTGCATCGCCGCCGCGGCGAGTTCGTCGATGTCGGTGATCTTGATGTTCTTCACGCCGACGATCTGGTCGACGTCGAAGTCGATCTCCTCGAACACGAAGGCGATGCGGCCTTTCAGGACGGGTAGCGCCATTGTAGCGCCCTCACAGATACTTGCGGGGGTCGGCAATCGCCCCCTCGATCGCGGCGGCCGCCACCGAGGCAGCGCTGCACAGATAGATCTCGCTGTCGGGGCTCCCCATCCGCCCGCGCACGTTCAGCGTCCCGGTCGACACCGCCCGCTGTTGCGCCGTCATCGTGGCGATCCGGCCGTAGCAATAGTCGCAGGTGGGAGACGAGATGAACGCCCCGGCCTCCGAGAGAGCCCCGATCAGGCCCTCCTTCGCGGCGGCGGTCATGATCTCCTGGCTGGTCGGAATGACGTTGAGCTGGAACCCCGGCTTGACCTGCCGGCCGGCAAGAATCCGTGCAGCCATGCGCAGATCCTCGAGGCGGCCCGACGCGCAGGAGCCGAGATAACCCGCATGCATTTCCAGCCCGACATAATCGGCCAGGTTGCGGGTGTTGGCCGGCGTCGGCGGAATGACCACCACCGGTTCGAGGTTGGTCAGGTCGATCTCGTAGACCATCGCATAATCGGCATCGGGATCGCTCGACACCGGCTCCAGCACCTTGCGGGCGCGCGGCAGCGCGTAGGCCAAGCGCTCCTCGTCCGGGTTGACGATCGCCGTCACCGCGCCGGTGAACATGGCGAGGCCGGTAATCACCTGCAGGCCCTCGGTCGACAGGTGCGCGATGGCCGGGCCGCCGACCTCCAGCACCTGGAACCGGCAGGACGCGGGGCCCATCACGCGGACGAGGTGGTGAAACACATCGCGCGCCATAATCCCGGGTCCAGGCTTTCCGGTGAGGTTGACGCGCACCGTCTGCGGAACGCGGATCGAGATCGACTCGCGGACAAAGGCCTCGAGAATGTTCCGGCGAATGCCCATCGCCAGCGTCCCGAACGTGCCGAGCTGGCTGACATGGCCATCGAAATGCACCACGAAGGCGCCCGGAGTGGCATAGCCGACCTCGGCCGCCACCTGGTGGCCGATGCCCTTGCGCTCGAACAGCGGCACCTTGTTCTCTGCGCACCAGGTGCGGGTGATGATGTGCAGCTCCTCCTCCTTCGGAGTGGCCGCCGGCACCATATGGTCGATAAAGATCGCGAAGCGATCCGGCTCGGCCACCCGCTCGATGCCGAAATCCTCCTTCATCTGCTTGAAGTAGACGTCGGTGTAGCCGGGAAAGTCATACGCAATGACGTAATCGGGCTTGGCCATGATCTCGTCGCCGGCTTTGACGGACGCCAGCCCGGCGGCGCGGGCGAGGATCTTCTCGGTGATGGTGGAGCCCATGGTGCCTCTGCGGATCGAACAACCGGGTTGAAGTCAGGGACGGATCAGTCGAGGCCGAGCGAGCCCGGGTTCATCAGCCCGCGCGGATCGAGCGCCCGCTTCACGCCGGCCAGCAGCGCGTAGGTCTCGGGCTTCAGCACCTCGCGGAACGGGTAGTCGCGCGCCACCTGCCAGCTGACGCCGCCAAGCGCTGCATAAAGCTCCTGCGTGCCCCGGCGCAGCACGGCGACGGCCTCGCGCGCCGCAGGGTTCGCCGCACGGCTCCGCCAGGGCCGCACCACGTCCTCGCCGAGCGTGCGGGCGTGCAGCTCCGTCACCTCGTCGAGCCAGTAGAAGGCCGGCTCCAGGAAAAACTCCGCCCCGACCGTCATGGTCATGACCGAGTAGAGGATCCCGTGGCTGCGCATGAGCTCCGCCTGTTCGGCGAAGAACGCGTCATTGGCGGCGCAGACCTGCGTGGCGGTCGACAGCGGGAACACCGCATGGACCGGCACCCACCGCTCGCCATCGCGCCCCAGCATGCCCCGCGGCGGGCCAAACGGCTTGGCGCGCATCACCTTGGGCACCGTGTTCTCGATCTCGGTGCCGAGACTGCCGACCGCCGCCCGCACCCCCGCGACCGCTTCGGCAAGGCCGCTCGCGCTGCGCGCTTCAACCACCAGATGCAACGTGAACGCGTGCTCCTTCAGGAACGCCGTCCCGGCAGCCGCCACCTTCGCGGCATCGCGCAGACCGCCCAGCATCGAACCGCCGGCCTGCGCCACGGCGCCCAGCGTCTTCACCCCATCCATCAGCCGATTGACCGACGCCGAATGCTCGACCTTGGTGCGATCGATCCCGAACCCCTCAGACACCGCACCCAGCGGCACCATCGCCACCTGCGCCTGCGCCATGGCGGCGATGGTGGGAAAGCCGAACGACAGATGCGCGGAATGAGCCGGCGCCGTCGCCAGCCGCAGGGTTGCCGACACCTTGAAGCCCAGCGCTCCATTGTCGCCGAGGAACAGTCCGGTCAGGTCCGGCCCGCCCTCCCGCGTGAAGGGCTTGGTGTTCTGCCGACCACCCGATCCGGTCGTCACCAGCGTGCCGTCTGCCAGCACCACGGTGACCCCGAGAACATGTTCGGCAACGGTGCCATGGGCCGCCGAGCCGAAGAAGGCGCTGTTCTGTGACAGCGCGCCGCCCACCGTCGCGCGCATGCCCGACAGCGGCCCCCAGTAGCCGGTCCGAAGCCCCGTACCGTCCAGCGCGGCATTGACCTGTGCCCAGGTGCAGCCGGTCTCGACCGTGATGTAGCGATCGGCGGCATTGACCTCGACGATTCGGTTGAGCCTCGTCGCGTCGACGACCATCGCTCCCGCCCGGGCCGGGAGGTATCCCTTCGTGTACGACATGCCGCCGCCGCGCGGCACGATCGACAGGCCGGCATCGGTCGCGATGCGGATGGCGTCTGCGGCGTCTTCCGCAGTTCCGGGAAGAACTACTGCATCCGGGAGGATGCCCGGCTGCCAAAAAATATCGTTGGCGTAGAAGGCCAGGCTGTCGGCGTCCGACAGCACCGCCGCCTCGCCGAGGCGCTGGCGCAGCAGCTGCACGAGAGGCGCCGTGTTGACTGTCTCTTTCAGGGCGTGGCTCATGTGGCGACCTCGGCAAGCGGGACAAAGCGGTAGCCATCGGCGGCACGGGCAATCCGCCCGGCATGGGGGGCGCCGAAATGCGACGGGAACACCACGGCGTCGCGCGCGGCCGCGTCAGCCAGCAGGCGATCTCGGGTGATCCGCGCCACGTCCTGGAGTTCGCAGAACCGGCTGTTCCACGCCGGGCGATAGACCTGCATGGGCTGGTGCAAAACGTCGGCCGAAAACACGGCCGATTGCCCCTCCGACTCCAGCCAGACTTCCAGCTGGCCGGCGGTGTGCCCCGGCGCGAGGCGGACCCGGAAGCCAGGGACGACCGTGTCGCCATCGTCGAGGAGCGTGACACGCCCGGCCTCGATCACCGGGCGAACGGAGTCGGCCAGCACTTCGGCGGCCTCGGGCTGCGCCGCGAGGCCACGCGCCGGGTCGAGCCAGTGCTCGGTCTCGACACGCCCCCAGACATAGCGGGCATTCGGGAAGGTCGGCGTCCAGTTGCCGCCGCGCAGCTCCGTGTTCCACCCGACATGGTCGACATGCAGGTGGGTGTTCACGACATGCGTTACATCCGACGGCTGGACGCCCGCCGCAGCGAGGCGCTCGAGAAACGGCAGATTGAGATCGTGGAACCGGCGAAAGGCGGGTGCGGAGCGTGTCTTGCCGTTGCCGCACCCCGTATCGACCAGGATCACATGCCCCTCGCCACGGACAAGCCAGGACTGCATGCTCGACATCAGGCGCCCGCTCGGCGCGTCGAGGAACGCGGCCGATGCCAGCAGCGGATGCGCTGTCAGGATCGCAGCATCGTAGTCCGGGAACAGGAAGGCCGGATCGAAACCGGGCGTCAGCATCTCCTCGATGCGCGTCACGGTGAATCGGCCGATGGCGGCAGCGATCACGCAAGTCCTCCCGTAGTCTGGTTGTATCCAGCAAAGCGAATGCGGACAGTCGTGTCAATCAGCAAACCATCGTGTCACAGGTTGACACGCGCGGCACGCCGATGTTCCCTGCCGCATGACGATGGCAACGGCAGATGAAAAGACCACCGGAGTGGCGTCTGTGCGCGCGGTCCAGCGTGCTCTTGCCGTGCTGCGCGCGTTCGAGGGCCGCAAACCCCAGTCGCTGGCTGAAATCACCGCGGCGACGGGACTCGACAAGGGGACGACCCGCCGCCTCCTGCTCACACTGCTTGCCGAAGGCTTCGTCGCCCATGACCCGGCGGCGCAGCGTTACCGCCTTGGCCACGCCGTTCGCGCCCTGGCGGACGGTATGGCCGACCGGATGGACCTTCGGGCGGCAGCCGTGCCGGTCCTGTCGGACCTTGCCGCCGCGCTGCACATCACCGCCTTCCTGTCCGTCTTCGAGGACGGCCAGGCCGTTTGCCTGGAACGGGTCCACGACATGAAGGGCATGGAAGTGCGCTGGTGGACGGTCGGCGGCAGCCTCCCCGTCAATTGCGGCGGCGCCCCGAAGCTGCTGCTCGCCCACCAGTCCCCTGCTGAGATCGACCGCGTGTTGGCCGCTCCGCTCGCTGCCCTGACCCCGCGCAGCCTTGTCGACACGGCAGCATTTCGGGCGAGCCTGGATGTCATCAGGGCACGCGGCTGGGAGCTAGCGATCGACGATGTGGTGGTCGGGCTGACCGCGCTGGCCGTGCCGATCCGTTTGCCCGCGGGAGACCTGGTCTGTGCGGTCAGCATTGCCGGCCTGACACCGCAGATGGTCGAGGATGGCCACCCGGTGCACCTTGCGCGGCTGCAGGACGCCGCCAAGCTCATCACCAGCCGCATCGCCGCAGCGCGCTGATCAGTCCGGCAGCGGCCGCCGATAGCGGACGTCGCGGCCGGCGCTCACCGCCTGGGCTGCATGCATGATTGCGTTCGCATCGATGCCGTGGTGCCGGTAAAGGTCCGCGATCGTCCCGGTCTGGCCGAAATGCTCGACGCCGAGCGCTTTGACGCGGTGGCCAAGGACGCCGCCAATCCACGCAAGGGTTGCAGGGTGACCGTCAATCACCGTCACGAGGCCGCAGTCGCGCGACAAAGGCGCGAGCAAGCGCTCGATATGGCTCTGCGCATCAGCATTGCCCCTTTGCCGCGCCCGCTCGGCCGCCTGATGGCCGGCATTCAGGCGGTCAGCCGACGTGATCGCCAGCAGGCCGACGTCGCGCCGGTCTTCCGCAATCAGGCCGATGGCAGCGATCGCTTCCGGTGCGACGACCCCCTGATAGGCAATCACCACGCTGGCATTCGGGCCGGGCCGGCGCAGCCAATAGGCGCCGTTGACAATGTCGCGCGAGAGGTCGGCGGTAAGTTCCCGCGGCGGCTGCTCGAGGGGCCGGGTCGACAACCGCAGATAGACAGATCCACCCGTCTGGTCCCGCAGCCAGGTGGTCTCGTCGGGGTCCCCCTCCCCGTCCCGCTGCATGTAGTCGAAGGCAAACCGCATGATGATGGCGAGCTCGTCGATGAAAGCCGGCTCGAACGCTGCGAGGCCGTCCTGGGCGAGGCCAACGAGCGGCGTGCCGATCGACTGGTGCGCACCACCTTCCGGCGCCAGCGTCACGCCAGACGGCGTCGCCACCAGCAGGAACCGTGCGTCCTGGTAGCAAGCATAGTTGAGCTGGTCGGCCGCC
>JBEIIL010000049.1:0-24828 GCA_040380755.1 Methylobacteriaceae bacterium
ACGCCCTTGTCGTCGGTGGTCGAGAAGCCGAGCACCCCCTGGCTGACGCCGCACACCAGCGTGCCGCGGTCCTTGACGGTCTTCAGCGTCTGGGCGGTGGCGGATGCCGCCAGAACCATGCAGGCGGCGGCGAGGCCGGCGCGGATGAGTGCGTGTCCGGACATGACGGGTTCCTTGGCTCGGTGGCGGCCGATCCCGAGGCGGAGCAGCCGAAAAACGGGGCGGAACAGACTGGGCGGCGCTTGCGGCGCCGCCCAGGGCTCAGATCGATGCAGCCTGACGGACCACGACCTTGGTGCCGAGCGGCACGCGCTCGTACAGGTCGATGACGTCGGGATTGACCAGGCGGAAACAGCCCGACGAGACGTTGGTGCCGATCGTCTGCGGCTGGTTGGTGCCATGGATGCGGTAGACGGTGGCCCCCAGATACAGGGCACGGGCCCCCATCGGATTGCCGGGTCCGCCCGCCATGAAGCGCGGCAGATAGGGCTGGCGCTGGATCATCTCCGGCGGCGGCCGCCAGTCAGGCCATTCCTGCTTGCGGGAAATGCTGACGAGGCCCTTCCACTGGAAGCCTTCACGACCGACGCCGATGCCGTAGCGGATGGCGCGGTTGTTGCCCTGCACCAGATAGAGGTGACGCTCGGAGGTATGCACCACGATGGTGCCCGGCGCCTCGTTGGTGCGGAAATAGACGAGCTGCTTCTCCCAGGGCCCGACGAGGCTTTCGGCACCGGCCGGCGGCACATAGCCCGGCTGGTCCTCGATGTCCCATTCCTCCTGGGGATCCTGCGGCTTGCGTGCCTGGGCGTCCGCACTCGTTGCGGCCACAGAGAGGCCGGCGGCGACCAAGAGCCCCAGGACGAAACGCGTCCAAAAGGGCATCTGCTGTTGCGTCATGGTTGACTCCGTTCTTTCAAACCTGGCCATCTGCGCGGCCTTGCAAACCCCGTGGCATCGCATCAGCGCCCCCCGCAGCGCACGAACACCATCGTTCCGTAGCGGTCGACATTGTCCTTGTCGACCCAGCGCGCGGTGATGATGTCCTGCTCCACGGACACGATCTCGCGGTCCCACTCGCTGCCGGCCGGCTGGCCGTCGGGGCCCAAATAGGTGTTTCCGTCACCGCCGACCCGCACCTGCAGTTCGAACAGGTCGGAGCTATCGGCGACATGCATCATCACGCCGCCATTCGTGCCCTTGGTGATCACATAGGCGTTGCCGCACTGCTGGCGCGCCTGGGTGATGGTGCGCGCCCTGTCGGTGTCGCGGTGGTAGGCGCCAAGGCCCCAGCGCCCGACAAGCTGCTCGGCGGTGATCTTCGGCGGCACGGTCGAGCGCACGGATGGGACGCCCAGGACGCGATCATCGGCAGCGCAGCCGGCCAGCGCGAGCATGGCGGCGCAGGCCCCAAGGGCGAGGATTCGACGACCAACCAGCATGTATGCCTCCCCGTGCCCCCGCTGCTGCAACAGCAGGCTGGCGGACGCTAGCCAAGCTCGACCGCGGGCGCAAGCCGGGGGGCGCAACCGGGGCACGTGCTGAGTGTCGGCGGACTAGGGAACCGGGCCCAGACCGTCTCGGCGCGGCAGCAAACGGTCCAGCGCGATGCTGGCCGCTGTGACGACCACAAACAGGGCGCCGAGGCCCACGCAGTTGAGCAGGAAGGCGACCGGACCGATCGTCCCGAGGTGGAGGAACGGATAGGGATACCAGCCGGTCGCCATGCCGAGTGCCAGCAGCCAGACGAGATAGGCCGCCGGAAAGGCGAGAACCGTCAGCGCGGTCGACCACGCGACGCGTCCGCGCGGTACGACAACAAGCCAGTCGAGCGCAAACAGCAGCGGCGACACGACGTGCAGGATCTTTTCGGCCGCATAGCCAAGCCCCACCGGGTTCCACAGGTGCGACAGCAGGCTGTAGTAGACCGACGTCACGACGATCAGGCATGCCAACACGGCGGTGCGCGGACCAGGCCGGTCGAGGAAACGACCGGCGAGGGTGGATGGCACCAGCACCGGAAGAAGCCAGGCGGCCGCAACAGCATAATTGGTCACCACCGTAAAATAGCCGAGGTGCACGAGCGTCCGGGTTGAATAGTCGGGGAACAGGCTGGCGGGGCCGTATCTCCACGACAAAGCCAGTCCAAGCAGCGTCACGGCACCGGCCGCCAGGCGGAACGGGCGGGTCATCGCACGTGTCCAGGCGGCTGGACCGGGCCAGCCGTCCGGCCCATGATCACGCCGTCAAACCGGGAGAGAGTCGTCATGGACATCCACGCCTGCGGCGCGCGGCCGAGCAAGCTTGCAGCAGCCGACGCCTTTACCGGACGGGTCTGGCAGGATCCGATCATCGAGGCGCCCGCCCCGGCCCGCCTGCGCGCCGTGCGCGTCACCTTCGAGCCGGGCGCACGGACGCACTGGCATACGCATCCGCTCGGACAGACCCTGCACGTGGTCGCCGGCTGCGGCCTCGTCCAGGCGTGGGACGGACCAGTGCGAACCATCCGGGCCGGCGACACCGTGTGGATCCCGCCCGGCGAGAAGCACTGGCACGGTGCCGCACCCGGAACCGCGATGGTGCATGTGGCGATGCAGGAGAGCGACGGCGCGTCGCACGTCACGTGGATGGAAGCGGTGGACGACACGCAATACGAGCAACCCGCCGGCTGAGGCTGGAGCCTAGCGGGACTGTTCAGGGCGCGACGCGCATCGTTGTGCTGCGCGCCGGTCGTCGCGACGGCAGGATCAGGCTCGCCTCGACCGCCATGCGGCAGAGCGAGGGCCGTTTGGAACCTGCCTGCGCGCACTTCCCGGCCTAGCGAATGAAGCGCTCCACATAGTCGGCACCCAACCCGATCGCCGCATAGTGGCGCTTGCACATCTCGATCTTGGTGAAGACGTCCTCATAGCCCTGCACGGCGCCGTCGGGATCAACATAGATCATCGCGCCATTGACCTGGAACATCGTCATCATCTCGTCGACATCGTCATCGACGACGAGCGTGTGGGTCTCGCCGGGGGCTTCGTAGACGTAGGATCCCTCGGTCGCCACCCAGTCGTGCTCGAGATAGCGCCAGCGGCCGCGCAGCACGAAGCCGTGCACCGGCATCGGATGGCGGTGGCGGCTGAGCACCCCCGATTTGCGCACGCGCAGGATGGTGTGCCAATAGCCCCGCGAAGCCGACAGGCAGAGCGGGCGGAACGAGACGTTCTCGGCCTGCGGCACCCAGATGCGCTCGTCGGTGGGGATGGCGTCGGGGATCACGATCTCCGGCGGCGAGTATTCCGGCTGCGGATGCCGGTAGGGCCGGCGCTTCTCGGCCTCGGTCTCGGTCAGGCCGGAGCGGTTGGCTCCCTGTGCGGTGCGGTCAATGGCGTTCATGGCGGTTCCTCCCGTGGGCGAACCGTCGCATCGCCACACCGGAAATCAAGCCCCCGGGGTCGCAAGGCAGGGTCGCGGTCACCATAATGGGGTGAACCGTGGAGAGCTTGCATGCGCGACGTCACCCTGGTCACCGGCGCCTCGCAGGGCATCGGGGCGGAGCTCGCCCGGGCGCTCGCCACCGACGGCGCCGATCTGGCGCTGACGGCGCGATCGGCCACAGCGCTGGAGGCGCTGGCCGACGCCATCGCGGCCACCGGGCGGCCGCGACCGCTGGTGCTGGTCGAGGATCTGGCGGAGCCAGGCGCCGCCGACAGGCTGGCGGAGGCGCTCGCCGCAGCAGGGGCGCGCGCTTCCGGCCTCGTCAACAATGCCGGCTACGGGCTCAACGGCGAGGTGGCCGACCTGCCGCGCTCCGATCAGGTCGGGATCATCGACCTGAACATCAGGGCGCTGGTCGACCTGACGCTGCGGCTGCTGCCCGACATCATCGCGGCGCGGGGCCGCATCCTCAACGTGGCGTCGACGGCCGCCTTCCAGCCGGGCCCGGGCATGGCGGTCTACTATGCCAGCAAGGCCTTCGTGCTGAGCTTTTCAGAGGCGCTTGCGTTCGAGCTCAAGCCGCGCGGCGTCACCGTGACGGCGCTGTGCCCCGGGCCCACGCATTCGGGCTTCCAGGCCCGCGCCGGACTCGATTCGGCGCTGTTCGATACCATCACACCGATGCCGGCCGCCACGGTGGCGCAGGACGGCGTTGCAGCGCTGCGGCGCGGCGACCGGGTGGTGGTGTCGGGCCTGAAGAACCGGATCATGGCGGGGCTATCGCCGCTGATGCCGCGCGGTCTCGTGCTCGCCGCCATCGCGCGGCTGCAGGCCAAGCGCCGCGGCCAGTGAGGCTCAGACCGTCAGGTAGCCGCCATCGACCGGCAGGATCGTGCCTGTGACGAAGCCGGCCCCATCCGACAGCAGATACAGGACTGCGCCGGCGACATCGGCAGCGGTGCCCCAGCGCCCCATGGGCGTGCGGGCGAGGATCGCGGCCGAGCGGCCGTCATCCTGATGCAGCGGGCGCGTCAGCTCGGTGACGATCCAGCCAGGCGCCACAGCGTTGACGCGGATGCCCTCGGAGGCCCAGGCCGCGGCCAGCGACTTGGTGAGCTGGGCGACACCGCCCTTGGAGGCGGCATAGCCCGGCGCATAGGCGGAGCCAAAGAAGGACAGCATCGAGGCGGTGTTGACGATCGCGCCACCCGCCGCGGCCAGCTTCGGGCGGGCGGCGAGACACATGCGCATCGTGCCGCCGAGATTGACCGCCACCGTCTTCTCGAAACCCTCGATGGTGAATTCGGCACCGTCGCGCAGGATGATACCCGCGCAGTTGACCAGCGCGTCGAGCCGCGGGCAGCGTTCCAGGACCGCCTCGACCGAGGCCTGGTCGGTGACATCAAGCCGCACCGGCGTGATGGCCGGGTCCGGCGCGAAGGCCGCAACCTCGGCCTCGGAGACCCCACCGGCGATGACAGACCAGCCGGCCGCCGCAAGTGCGCGGGCAACGCCCTCGCCGATGCCGCGCGTGCCGCCAGTGACGAGGGCGATCTGCATGGCGGATGCTCCCTGAACCATGCGGCGACGCTAGCAGCGGCGGTTTGGAGAGGCCAGCCGGCGCTGCCGTGGCCCTCACAGAACCTGGTCGAGGAACGCGCGCGTCCGGCTCTCGCGCGGATTGGCGAAGAACGCGGCAGGCGGGCCGTGCTCGACGATGACACCGGCGTCGGTGAAGTAGACGTGGTCGCAGACCTCGCGGGCAAAGCCCATCTCATGGGTCACGAGCATGCAGGTCATGCCTTCGGCGGCAAGCTCGCGGATGGTCAGGAGCACCTCCTTCTTGGTCTCGGGATCGAGCGCCGCCGTAACCTCGTCGAACAGCATGACGATGGGCTGCATGGCCAGCGAGCGCGCGATGGCGACGCGCTGCTGCTGGCCGCCGGAGAGTTCGCCCGGATAGCTGTCCGCCTTCTCCGACAGTCGCACCTTGGCGAGCAGCCGGCGCGCGCGATCCTCGACCTCGCGCGGATCCTGCCGGAGCACGTGGACAGGTGCCATCATGACATTCTGGAGCGCGGTCTTGTGCGGGAACAAATTGTATTGCTGGAACACGATCCCGACCTTGCGGCGCAGCGCGATCTTGTCCAGCGCGGGATCGGCGACCGCGATCCCGTCCACCGTGATCGCGCCCGAGGTCAGCGGCACCAGCGCATTGATGCAGCGCAGCAGGGTCGACTTGCCCGAGCCCGATGGGCCGATGATGCAGACCGTCTCGCCCCGGCGCACGGTGAGGCTGACGTCCTGCAGCACCGGTACGGCGCCGAAGCGCTTTTCGACGCTGTCGACGATGACGACGGGCGGTCCGAGGGCATGGACGGGCATGGTCATCCCTTGACGGCGAAACGGCGCTCGAGGGACTGGGTCCAGCGCGCGATGGGGTAGCAATAGGCAAAAAAGAGTGCGAGCAGCATCAGGTAGAGGGGGATCAGCAATTCGCTGCGTCCCTCCGCCACGACGGCCGCGCGCGTCAGCGTCAGGCCATCCTGCAGGCCCACGACCGAGACAAGCGTCGTGGCCATCGTGAGGATCGCATAGAGGTTCATCCAGGGCGGGATCATCCGTTTCACCGCCTGCGGGATGATGATCATCCACAGCGTCTGGCGGCGATCGAAGGCCAGGGCCTCGGCCGACTCCCACTGCGCCTGCGGGATCGACTGGATGCCACCGCGCACGATCTCCGCGACATTGGCCATGACGGGCAGCGCCAGGCCGATCACCGCCTTGATCCAGGCCGGCAGGGGCACCGTCACGCCCAGCACCCGTATCTCGAACGGCAGGATGAGCATCGCGTAGAACAGCAGCACCAGCCACGGGGCGTTGCGAAAGAACTGGGTCGCCACCCATGACAGGCGGCGCACCGCCGGCAGCAGGCTGATCTGGCCGAGCCCGAGCAGGAACCCGGCAGCGGTGCCGAGCGCCATCGACAGGATGCTGACGCCCAGATTGACCAGAAAGCCACTCATGATCAGCGGAAACCACTTGGCCAGGATGGCCAGCGCACCCGGCCTGCCGGCCGCGGCCG
The DNA here is from genome assembly GCA_040380755.1 of Methylobacteriaceae bacterium. Classification (GTDB taxonomy): domain Bacteria; phylum Pseudomonadota; class Alphaproteobacteria; order Rhizobiales; family Beijerinckiaceae; genus Alsobacter. Next base: position 6,512 of record JBEIIL010000049.1, read on the forward strand.
CCTGCGCCTCGGCACTCAGGCATCCCAGCAGCATCGCGATCACGACGAGCGCCGCCGTAGCCGGCGAAAAGACGGACCGCGGGAAACCGGAGACCGGCCCCCATGGCGCCGGTGCCGGCGGGCGCACTGGCAGCAACACGGGGAGGGACTGCGCGTTTGCGTCGCTCATGGCGTGTAGCCGGGGATGCGCAGCGCCTTTTCCCACCGGTGCATGACCCAGACGAGAACGCCCACGATCCCGACGTAGCTGACGAGCAGGACGTTCATCATCTCGCGGACGTTGAACACCTCCGACCAGATCTGGGCGGCGGCATAGAGCAGCTCCGGCACGGCAATCGCATAGGCCAGCGTCGTCGTCTTCACGAGGTTGACGAGGTTGTTGTTCAGCGAGGGCAGGCTGATGCGAAACGCCAGCGGCAGCACGACGTGCCGGTATGCGCCCAGCCGCGAATATCCCAGAGACTCCGCCGCCTCGACGGTCGCCGAGGGAACCGCCTCGATCCCGGACCTGAAGATCTCGACGTTGAAAGCGCCCGCAAACAGCGAGAACGAGATGATCGCCCAGCCGACATTGTCGATCAGCGGGGTCGCCTGACCGGTGGGGCCAATCATCGGCAGGAGCCCGCCCACCGCGAAATAGAAGAAGGTGAGTTGCACGAGTGGCGGGGTGTTGCGGAAAAACTGGACGTAGCCCGCGACCAGCATGCGCACCACCCGGGACCGATGGCCCTGCAGCCACGCCCCGGCCACCCCGATGGCGATGCTCATCAGAATGCAGACCACCGACAGCCAGACCGTCGTCCAAAGTCCCTTGAGGAACCGGCTGCCGTCATAGCTGTCATAGGCGAGCGACAGGTTGATGCCGTGCGCGTCGTTCAGCCAGCGGAAAAACTCGGGGACGGCGTCCATTCAGGTGCCGGGCGATTGGCGGCGCCGAGGGGCGCCGCCGGAGCGCCGGTCAGCTGCCCTTCATCTTGCTGTTGGTCTCGATCAGGAACGGGCTCTGCTTGATGTCCCATTTCTTCTCGAGCTCGATCAGCTTGCCGGTCTTGTGCCACTCGGTGGAGACATCCTTCATGAACTTGCCGAAGGCGCTGTCGGTGTCTTCCAGACGCATGCCGATGGCCCAGAGCTGGGGGTCCTCGTTCGGCAGCGGCATCTCGTAGCCTGCCCACTTGGCGTCGCCGCCAGCCAGGGTCGACTCGATCAGGGTGTTGTCGAAGAGGAAGGCGACGCAGTTGCCCCCGATCAGCGCGTTGAGGGCCTCCGGAACGGCCGGGAACACGACAAGCTCGGGCTGGTAGAGTTGAGCCACGCGTCGGTTGTAATAGGCGCCCTGCACAGCGCAGACCTTCTTGCCCTTGAGGTCGGCCCACCCCTTCAGCCCGGCTGACTTCGGCGCGAGCACGTTGGTCGAGCCGGCGTAGTAATTCGGCTCGACCATGCCGATGACCTTGCGGCGGTCGGCGGTGTCACCCATCGTGGCGATGATCAGGTCGATGCGGCCCTGCTTGAGAAACTCCATGCGGTTGGCTGCGATGACGGGGATCATCTCCAGCTTGGCGTTGAGCCGCTTGGCAATGTCCTCGGCCAGGTCGATCTCCATGCCGACGATCTTTCCCGACGGGTCGAGGTAGCCCCACGGCTTGTAGTCGTTCTTCACCCCGACGACGATGACGCCCTTGTCCTTGATCTTGGCCAGGGTGTCCTGCGCCTTGGCGGGAAGCGCTGCCAGCGCCATGGCGGCGGCGGCAAGGAGCGTGACGAGGCGTGATGTCATGGGCGGTCCCTCCTTGGTCGCGGCCGATGGCCGCGGTTCATTCCCAAATGTACGAAGTGAACGATGTGGGGGAAAGGGGATTGTTTGGTCCCGCCCATGCCGGGTGCCGCCCGGTCAGGCCGGAGACACTCCAGCGTTGGGCAACCAGCGCGCAGGAGCGCGCGACATCCCCAGCCGCTGTCGCCGGGGTAAACCAGCCATCGGGCATTGACCTTCACGTCGAACCGCATTCTGCTGACCGCTCAGCGGATCGGATCAACGTTTAGTTGCGCCACCGCGCACTGGGAGCAGCGTTTTTGCGATATTCCATCTTCTCTGTGCTGTCGCAGGCCCTCCAGGGGAATGCTGGGTGGCAGCCGGCGTGGCGGGATCCAGAGCCGCGCGAGCGCTACGACGTCATCGTCGTAGGGGGCGGCGGGCACGGTCTGGCGACGGCCTATTACCTCGCCCAGCAGCACGGCATCACCAATGTGGCCGTGGTGGAGAAGGGCTATGTCGGCTCCGGCAACGTCGGGCGCAACACCACCATCATCCGCTCCAACTATCTGCTGCCCGGCAACACGCCGTTCTACGAATGGTCGCTGAAGCTCTGGGAGGGGCTGGAGCAGGACCTGAACTACAACGCCATGGTGAGCCAGCGCGGCGTACTCAACCTCTTCCACTCGGACGGCCAGCGCGACGCCTATGCGCGCCGCGGCAACGCCATGCGGCTGGCAGGGGTCGATGCCGAGCTGCTCGACCGCGAGGGCGTCCGGCGCTTCGCCCCGAAGCTCGATTTCGATACCGGCCGCTTTCCCATCCAGGGCGGGCTCCTGCAGCGGCGCGGCGGCACCGTGCGGCACGACGCGGTGGCGTGGGGCTATGCGCGCGGCGCCGACCAGCGCGGCGTCGACATCCTGCAGAACTGCGAGGTCACCGGCATCCGCACCGAGGGCGGGCGGGTCACCGGGGTCGAGACGACGCGCGGCTTCATCGGCGCCGGCAAGGTCGGCCTCGCCTGTGCGGGCAACAGCTCGCGCGTCGCCGCCATGGTGGGACTGCGCCTGCCGATTGAGTCGCATGTGCTGCAGGCCTTCGTGTCGGAGGGCGTGAAGCCGCTCGTCGACGGGGTCATCACCTTCGGCGCCGGGCACTTCTACATCAGCCAGTCCGACAAGGGCGGGCTGGTGTTCGGCGGCGACATCGACGGCTACAACTCCTACGCCCAGCGCGGCAACCTGCCGGTGATCGAGGACGTGATGGAGGAAGGCATGGCGATCCTGCCGGCCATCTCAAGGCTGCGGGTGCTGCGCCACTGGGGCGGGATCATGGACATGTCGATGGACGGCTCGCCGATCATCGACCGGACGCCGATCGACAACCTCTACCTCAACTGTGGCTGGTGCTATGGCGGCTTCAAGGCCACGCCGGCGTCTGGCTGGTGCTTCGCCCACACCATCGCGCGCAACGAACCCCACGCCTTCAACGCCGCCTTCCGCCTCGATCGCTTCGCCTCCGGCCGGCTCATCGACGAGAAGGGCGCCGGCGCCCAGCCCAACCTGCACTAGGTCCCCATGCGCATCACCTGCCCGCACTGCGGCGAACGCGGCAACGAGGAGTTCTCCTATCTGGGGGACGCCACGGTGCGGCGGCCGGCCGAGCCAGCCTCGCCGGGAACACCGGCGTTCGACGACTGGATGGGCTTCGTCTATCTGCGCGACAATCCCGCCGGCCAACATCGCGAGCTGTGGCAGCACCTGCATGGCTGCCGTGCCTGGCTGGTGGTGACGCGCGACATCCGCAGCCACGCCATCGCGTCCGTCGAGGATGCCCGCAGCGTGGCGCTGGCCCGCGACGGAGCCGGCGCATGAGCGCGCCGGCGTTCCGGAACCCGCAGGGTGGCCTTGTCGATCGCGCCACGACGCTGGATTTCAGCTTCGACGGGCAGCGCTATGCCGGCCATCCGGGCGACACGTTGGCCTCGGCGCTTGTGGCCAATGGGGTGCGGCTGGTCGCCCGCTCGTTCAAGTATCACCGGCCGCGCGGCATTCTGTCGGCTGGCCCCGAGGAGCCGAACGCGCTCGTCGAGCTGCGCGCCGGAGCGCGGCGGGAGCCCAACACGCGCGCGACGACGGCCGAGCTCTACGACGGGCTGGTGGCCCAGAGCCAGAACCGCTGGCCGTCGCTCGCCTTCGACGTGTTGGCGGTGAACCAGCTCGCGGCCCCGATGCTGACGGCGGGGTTCTACTACAAGACCTTCATGTGGCCGGCCTCGTTCTGGGAAAAGCTCTACGAGCCGCTGATCCGGCGCGCTGCGGGCCTCGGTCGCGGCGCCGAGGTCCCCGATCCCGACCTCTACGAGAAGGCGACGCTGCATTGCGACGTGCTGGTGATCGGCGGCGGACCCGCCGGGCTGGCGGCGGCGCTGGCGGCCGGCCGCAGCGGCGCGCGCGTGGTGCTGGCCGACGAGGATTTCCGTTTCGGCGGGCGGCTGCTGGCCGAAACCCATGAGATCGACGGTATGCCCGGCGCGGCCTGGGCGGACCAGGCTGTTGCGACGCTCGCCGCCATGCCGGAGGTGCGGCTTCTCTCCCGCACCACGGTGTTCGGCGTCTATGACCATGGCGCCTACGGCGCTGTGGAACGCGTCAGCGATCATCTGGCCGTGCCGCAGCCGTTCGAGCCACGGCAGCGGCTATGGCGCATCGTGGCCCGCCGCACGGTGCTCGCCGCCGGCGCCATCGAGCGCCCGCTGGTGTTCGGCGACAATGACCGCCCTGGGGTGATGCTGGCCGGGGCGGCCCGGACCTATGCCAACCGCTTTGCGGCACGGCCCGGCAGCACCGCCGTGGTGTTTGCAACCCATGACGACGGCGGCCGCACGGTCACCGACCTCGCCGCCGCCGGCGTGAGCGTGGCGGCGCTCGTCGATGCGCGCACGGAGGTGCCGGCCGTGGTCCGCCAGGCCGCCGAGGCGGTGGAAGCGCGTCTCTATGCCGAAGCCGTCGTAACCCGCGTGCACGGCCGCGGTGGCGTGCAGGCGGTCGACATCCGGACGGCGTCTTTCACCACGACGCTGGACTGCGACCTCGTCTGCATGGCCGGCGGCTGGTCGCCGACGCTGCACCTGACCTCGCATCTGGGCGGACGGCCGGCCTGGGATCCGGACGGCCAGGCCTTCCTGCCCGGCGCGCTGCCGTCAGGCCTTCAGGTGGCCGGCGCCGCCGCAGGGACATTCGGGCTGCGGGAAATTCTCGTCGAAGCCACCTATGCGGGCGTCGAGGCGGCGACCGCGGCGGGCTTTCCCGGCACGGGCGTCGAGGCGCCGCGGGCCGAGCGCGAGGCGATCGACGGCGTGGCGCTCTGGCGCGTGCGCGACCACAAGGGCAAGGCCTTCGTCGACTTCCAGAACGATGTCACCGATTCCGACATCGTCCAGGCCGAGCGCGAGGCATACCGGTCCGTCGAGCACATGAAGCGCTACACGACGCTCGGCATGGCGACCGACCAGGGCAAGACGTCCAGCGTCAATGCCGTCGGCATCCTGGCGGAGGCGACCGGCAAGCCGATCCGTGAGACCGGTACCACGACCTTCCGCCCGCCCTACACGCCGGTGGCGATCGGGGCGCTGGCCGGCCACCACCGCGGCAGGAGCTTCCGCCCGACGCGGCTGACGGCGGCCCATGGCTGGGCGGCGGCGCAGGGGGCGAGCTTCATCGAGAGCGGGCCGTGGCTGCGTGCCCAGTGGTTTCCGCGGCCGGGCGAGACCGACTGGCTGCAGAGCTGTACCCGGGAGGTGAAGGCCGTGCGATCGGCGGTCGGCATCTGCGACGTCTCGACGCTTGGCAAGATCGACATCCAGGGCCCGGCAGCTGCCGTGCTGCTCGACCGGCTCTACGCCAACACGATGTCGACTTTGCCGATCGGCCGGGCCCGCTACGGCCTGATGCTGCGCGAGGACGGCTTCGTGTTTGACGACGGCACGGTCTCCCGGCACGGGCCGGAGCGCTACCTCATGACGACGACGACCGCACAGGCCGGCAAGGTGATGCAGCACATCGAGCACGCGCTGCAGTGGCTGTGGCCGTCGCTCGACGTGCAGGCCGTGTCGGTGACGGAGCAATGGGCGCAGTTCGCCGTTGCGGGGCCGCGCTCGCGGGAGCTGCTGGCACGGATCACGGACGGGCACGACGTCTCTGATGCCGCCGTGCCCTACATGGCGGCGGTCGAGTTGACCGCGCTCGGTGGCGTGCCGGCGCGCCTCTACCGAATCTCGTTTTCGGGCGAGCTCGCCTATGAGATCGGCGTCCCTTCCGGCTTCGGCGAGGCGCTGGCAGCGGCGCTGATGGCTGCCGGCAGCGATCTCGGGGTGATGCCCTATGGGCTCGAGGCGATGAGCGTGATGCGCATCGAGAAGGGCCATGTCGCCGGCGGCGAGCTCAACGGCCAGACGACGGCGGCCGATCTCGGCCTCGGCAAGATGGTGTCGAGCAAGAAGGACTTCATTGGCCGCACCATGGCGCAGCGCCCTGCCCTGACCGATCCGGACCGGCCTACGCTGGTCGGATTTCGCACCGTGAATGCCGCCGACAGGGTGACGTCTGGCGCGCATTTCCTCGACGCAGGAGCGGCCCCGACGATGGCCAATGATCTGGGGCACATTACCTCCGTGGCCTTCTCGCCCGCCGAAGGTCGATGGATCGGTCTCGGCCTGATGGTGCGCGGGCCGCAGCGCATCGGCGAGCGGGTGCGGGCGTGGGACGGTGTCCGCAACCGCGACGTGCCGATCGAGCTGTGCTCACCCTGCTTCTACGATCCCGCCGGCGCGCGGCTGAGGGGCTGAGCCGACCATGTCCGAAGCCCTCTCCCAGCATTCCCCCCTCTCCGGGCTGCCGCCGGTTCGCTCGGTCTTTGCCGGCCTGTGCGTGCCCGGGCGCCATGGCCGGGCCGAGGGGCCGGCCAGCGTCACCGTTGCGGAACGCACCGGTCTGGCGATCGCGAGCGTGCTGGCGCGGCGCGGCTGCGAGGCGCAGCTGGCGGACGCCGTCAGTGCCAGGTTCGGCCTTGCGTTGCCAACGGCCCCGACTCGGGCCGCCGCGGGTGATGTCGCCTTCCTTTGGACTGGCCCGGGGCAGTGGCTGGCGATCGCCGAGCCGGCGGCCGCAGCCGGCTTCGTCGCCGGGCTGGCCAGCACGCTGGACGGCGCGGCCAGCGTGGCGGACCAGTCACATGGCCGCGGGGTCCTGCGCCTGGCGGGGCCGCGCCTGCGGGACGTGCTGGCCAAGGGCATCGCCGTCGACCTGCATCCGCGTGCCTTCGGCCCGGGACACGTCGCCGCGACCTTCTGCGCCCATCTGGACGTGCTTCTCTGGCAGCTCGACGACGTGCCGACTTTCGAGATCGCCGTCGCGCGTGGCTTTGCCGGCAGCTTCTGGCATTGGCTGGAGGCCTCGTCTGCCATGGTCGGCCTGGCGGTGACGCCGGAGGCCTGACAGTCCTGCACGCGCCGCCCTTGCGGCGACGTCCCGGCCGCGCTTCGATGCATCGACACCGGGGGACACCATGACTGCCATCGCCGATCTCAGCGCCACCGAGTTGCTCCAGCACTACCGGCGCAAGGCGCTCTCGCCGGTCGAGGTGGCGCGCGACGCGCTTGCCCGGCGCGACCGTTTCGAGCCGATGGTCAACGCGTTCTGCGGCGGCGACGATGCGACCGTCCTGGCCAGCGCCCGGGCCAGCGAGGCGCGCTGGGCGGCAGGGACGCCATGCGGCCCCCTCGACGGCGTGCCGGCGACCGTGAAGGACAATATCGCGGTGGCAGGCTGGACCAATTTCCGAGGTTCAGCCGTGACCTCGCGGGAGCCGGCGGCCGAGGACGCGCCGGCCGTGGCGCGGCTGCGCGAGGCAGGCGCGGTGATCCTGGGCAAGACCTGCATGCCGGAATTCGGCTGGAAGGGGCTCGGCGATTCACCGGCGACCGGCAACACCCGCAACCCGTGGAAGACGGGGCGCACACCCGGCGGGTCGTCGAGCGGCGCCGTCGCCTGCGCGGCGCTGAACATCGGCTGCATTCATCTGGGCACCGACGGAGCCGGGTCGATCCGCATTCCCGGCGCCTTTGCGGGCGTTTTCGGCATCAAGGCGAGCTATGGCCGGGTGCCGGCGGCGCCGATCTCCACCATGGGATTCCTCGCCCATATCGGACCGCTGACCCGAACGGTGGAGGATGCGGCGCTGGCGCTCGGCGTCATCGGCCAGCCGGATGCCCGTGACATGACGGCGATGACGGCGCCGCCGCCCGACTACCGGATCGGACTGGCCGATGGCGTGCGCGGCCTGCGGATCGCATGGTCGCCGCGGCTTGGCTATGTGAAGCTTGTCGATGCGGATGTCGCGGCGCTGGCCGAGGCCGCGGCGCACCGCTTCGCCGCGCTGGGCGCGCATGTGGAGGAGGCCGACCCGGCCTTTACCGACCCGCTGGAGATCCTCGAGACGCTGTGGTCGGCTGGGGCCGCGCTGGCGCTGCAGCCTTTCTCCGCGGAGAAGCGCAGAAGGATGGATCCGGGCCTCGTACGCGTTGCTGAACAGGGCGAGGCCGAGACGGGCGCACGCTATGTCGACGCCTTCCTGTACGGGCGGACCCGCATCGCCCAGGCGATGGCGGCGTTCCACGCGCGCTACGATCTGCTGCTGACGCCGACGCTGGCGACGGCCGCCTTCGAGGCCGGCCGCGAGACTCCGGCGGACGGGCGCTTCGGCGACGACTGGACGGCGTGGACGCCCTTCACGTACCCGTTCAATATCAGCCAGCAGCCGGCCGCAACCGTGCCATGCGGACTGACGCCAGACGGCCTGCCGGCGGGCCTGCAGATTGTCGGGCCGTTCGGTGCCGACGCGCTGGTGCTGCGCGCAGCCCGCGCCTTCGAGGCGGCGCATCCCTTTGCACGGTTGTCGGAGCCGCGGGCAGGGACGTGACCGCCGCGCGCGCAGGCTGACGCGACGTGCGAACGGGTTCCGTGCTGCGGTCCCCTGCCCTACCATGGCGCCGATGCTGGCTTTTTCCCTCCGCCGCCTCGCGGCGCTCCTTGTCACCCTCGCGGTCGCTACCGCCGTGGTTTTCACCGTCATGGAGGTGCTGCCGGGCGATCCCGCGCAGGTGATGCTCGGCACCGAGGCGCGGCCTGACACGTTGGCGGCCTTGCGCGCCAAGCTCGGCCTCGACCGCCCGGCATCCGAGCGTTACCTCGCCTGGGTCGGCGGGCTGGTGCAGGGCGATCTCGGCCAGAGCTACACCTACGGGTCACCGGTGCGCGAACTGGTGGCCGAGCGGATCCTCGTGTCGCTGCCGCTCGCGCTGGCGGCGCTGGCACTCACCGTGCTGATCGCCGTGCCGTTCGGCGCGCTGGCGGCCGCGGGCCGCAACGGCCCGGCCGACATCGGCATCATGGGGGCGACACAGATCGGCATCGCCGTGCCGAATTTCTGGTTCGCCATGCTGCTGGTGCTGGTCTTCGCCATCACCCTGCGCTGGCTGCCCGGCGGCGGCTTTCCCGGCTGGTCGGCCGGGCCATGGACCGCCGGCAAGGCACTGATTCTGCCGGCCGTGGCGCTGGCGCTGCCGCAGGCCTCGATCCTCGCGCGGGTGATGCGCTCGTCGCTGCTTGAAACGCTGGGCGACGACTATGTGCGCACGGCCCGCGCCAAGGGGCTGAGTGCCGGGCAGGCGCTGCGCCGGCACGCGCTGCGCAACGCGCTGATCCCGGTGCTGACCATTCTGGGCCTGCAGTTCAGCTTCCTGCTGGCCGGCACGGTGATCATCGAGAACGTGTTCTACCTGCCGGGCCTCGGGCGGCTGGTGTTCCAGGCGATCAACCAGCGCGACCTCGTGGTGGTGCGCAGCGTGGTGATGCTGCTCGTTGCCAGCGTCATCATCGTCAATTTCCTGGTCGATCTCGCCTACGCGGCGGTCGACCCGCGGCTGCGCCGGCGCGCATGACCGACGCTCCGCTCCCGCTCCGCAACGACAGCTTCCGGTCCCGTGCGCTGCGCCACCCGAGCTTCCTCGTCGGCGGCGTGATCTGCGCCTTCGTCGCCACGGCGGCGCTGCTGTCGCTGGTCTGGACGCCCTATGACCCGACGGCGATCGAGATCGCCCGCCGGTTGCGACCGCCGTCGGACGCGCACTGGCTCGGCACGGATCCGTTCGGCCGCGACACGATGTCGATGATCCTGCGCGGGGCGGTCGTGTCGATTGCCGTGTCGTTTGTGGCGGTGGGCATCGGCGCCGGCATCGGCGTGCCCCTGGGGCTGCTTGCGGCGGAGCGGCGCGGGGTGCTCGGCGAGGCGGTGATGCGCGCCAACGATTTCGTGTTCGCGTTCCCGGCGCTGCTCATCGCCATCATGCTGCGGGAGGTGTTCGGGCCCGGCGCGATCAACGCCATGGTGGCCATCGGCATCTTCAACGTGCCGGTATTTGCGCGTGTCGCCTTCGGGGCGGCGCAGCCGCTGTGGACGCGCGATTTCGTGCTGGCGGCGCGGGTCTCCGGCAAGGGGCCGACGCGAATCACCGTCGAGCACATCCTGCCCAACATCCTCGGCCTGATCGTCGTGCAGGCGACCATCCAGCTGTCGCTCGGCATCCTGGCGGAGGCCGGCCTGTCCTATGTGGGGCTCGGCGTTCAGCCGCCCGCGCCGAGCTGGGGGCGCATGCTGTACGAAGCGCAGACGCTGATGGCGATCGCGCCGCGGCTCGCCTTGGCGCCGGGGCTCGCCATCGTCATCACGGTGCTGGGGCTCAACCTGCTCGGCGACGGGCTGCGCGACCTGACCGATCCGCGCCTCGCCCGGGAGCGGTGAGATGGGGCTGCTGGCCGTCGACAGCCTGTCGATGCAGATCCACCGCATCCCCATCCTGCACCAGGTGTCGCTGGCGGTTGCGCCGGGCGAGGTGGTGGGGCTTGTCGGCGAATCGGGATCCGGCAAGTCGATGACGGCGCTGGCGGTGATGCGGCTGCTGCCGCGTGGCGCGCGCGTACAGGGCGGCATCAGCCTGGAGGACGTGGACCTCCTGGCCGAGAGCGAGCGCGGCATGTGCGCCCGCCGGGGACGGCAGGTCGGCATGGTGTTCCAGGAACCGATGACGGCGCTGAACCCGCTGCAGACCATCGGCACCCAGGTGGCGGAAGGCTTCCGGCTGCATCTGGGCCTCGGCGCCCGCGACGCGGCCGGGCGTGCGGCGGCCGTGCTGGAGCGGGTCGGCCTGCCGCCGTCGAAGATTGCAATGGATCGCTACCCGCACGAGCTGTCGGGCGGGCAGCGGCAGCGCGTCGTCATTGCCATGGCGGTGGCGCTGCAGCCCCGCCTGATCATCGCCGACGAGCCGACGACGGCGCTGGACGTGACGACGCAGGCGCAGATCCTGGGCCTGCTGCGCGAGCTGGTGGCCGAGACCGGCGCCGGGCTGCTGCTGATCACCCACGACCTCGCGGTTGTCGGCGCCATGGCGGACCGCATCGTGGTGATGCGGCGCGGTTCGGTGGTGGAGGAAGGTGTCGCCGCCGGCTTTCGCAGAGGCCTGACCCATCCGTATTCGCGCGCCCTGATGGAAGCATCGACGCATGTTCCGGCGCGGACGCCACCCCCCGCGGACGCGCCGGCGCTGCTCAGCGTCGAGGGGCTGGTCCGGTCCTACCGGTTGCCGCGGGCAACGCCCTTCGGTCCGGCGCGCGAGCACCGGGCGGTGGACGGGGTCGATCTCGTCGTGCGGCGCGGCGAGAGCGTCGGACTGGTTGGCGAGTCGGGATGCGGCAAGTCAACGCTGGCACGGGCTGTGCTGGCGCTGGAGCCGCCGCAGGCCGGCGCCATCCGGCTGGACGGGGCGGATGCTACAGGGCTGACTGGCTCGGCGCTCGCGGCCTTCCGCCGGCGCGTGCAGATGGTGTTCCAGGATCCTTACGGGTCGTTCGATCCGCGCCACACGGCGGGCCGGATTGTCGCCGAGCCGCTGCATCTCGTGCCGGTCCGGCTCGATGCGAAAACCCGGATCGAACAGGTGGCAGCGGCGCTGACCGAGGTCGGGCTGGCGCCCGCCGATGCGGACAAGTATCCGCATGAATTCTCCGGCGGGCAGCGCCAGCGGCTCGCCATCGCGCGGGCGCTGATCACCCGGCCGGAGCTGATCGTGCTGGACGAGCCAGTGTCGGCCCTCGACGTCTCGATCCGCGCGCAGGTGCTGGACCTGCTGGCCTCGCTGCAGGCGCGCCTCGGCCTGTCCTACCTGTTCATCTCGCACGATCTCGGCGTGGTCCGCGCCATCACCGACAGGGTCGCGGTGATGCGGGCCGGCCGCATTGTCGAGGAAGGACCGACGGCGCGGGTGCTGGTCGATCCGCAGCACCCCTACACGCGCGAGCTGGTCGAGGCGGCGCTGCACCTCGACCGTGTCGTTGCGAGCCGGGTGACGCAGGCCTGAGCCACAGCGGCGCCGGACCACGGCCAGAGCCCTGATCTGGTGCCGCCACGCCGCGCATGGCCGGCCCCCTCGGGACACCGGAGCGTCTTCCGCCGCTGCTCAGTTCTTCCAGAACACGCCGGTCAGGTCGTTGCCGGGGATCGGCGCGTTGTCCCACAGCCCCTCGAGCTTGGCGTTCCAGACGCCGCTCTTGGGCAGCACATACATGAAGACGTTGACGGCATCGTCGGCGAGCATGCGCTGCGCCTTGCCGAGCAGCTCCTTGCGCTTGGCCTCGTCATTGGTGGCGGACAGCTCGGCGTAGAGCGCCCGATAGACCGGCGACTTGTAGTCAAAGTAATAGTCGTCGCGCGCATAGATATCGAGGTCCATGGGCTCGACATGGGCGATGATGGTGAGATCGTAGTTGCGCTGCTTGAAGACGTCCGACAGCCACTGCGCCCACTCCATCGGCACGATCTCGACGTCCAGGCCGACCTTCTTCAGCTGCGAGGCGACGATTTCGCCGGAGCGGCGGGCATATTCGGGCGGCGGCAGGACGAGGCGCAGCTTGGTGCCCGGCACGACGCCGGCCTCCTTCAGCAGGGCCTGGGCCTTGGCGGGGTCATACGCAGACTGGGCGGTGAGGTCGACATAGGCCGGGTTGTGCGGCGGCATGTGCGAGCCGATCGGCTTGGCGATGCCGTAGAGCGCGCCGTCGATCACCGCCTTGCGGTCGACCGCGTGGGAGATGGCGCGGCGCACGCGCACATCGTCGAGCGGCTTGCGGCCGTTGTTCATGGCGACGATCGTCTCGCCCTCGGTGGTGCCGACGACCACCTTGAAGCGGGGGTCGGCGCGGAACTGGTCGAGGTTCTCGGGCGCCGGATAGATCGGGAAGGCATCGACGTCACCGGCCATCAGCGCAGCGAACGAGGCGGCGCTGTCGCCGATGATCTTGAAGGTCGCCTTGTCGAGCTTGGCCGGCGTGCCCCAGTAGGTCGGGTTGCGGACCAGGTCGAGGCTGGCGCCCTTGGCCCAGCGCTCGAAGCGGAACGGCCCGGTGCCGACCGGCTTGGCCTTGGCATCCGCCAGGCTTGCGGGGGACAGGATGACGGCGGCCGGCCAGCCGAGCCCGAACAGGAAACCGCCATTGGGCTGCCTCAGCACAACCTTGAGGGTGGTGGCATCCACCGCCTCGACGGTGTCGATGCCGGCGAACAGTCCCTTCTGCGGATTGGTGCTGTCGGCAGCTCGCGCACGATCGAGGCTGCCCTTGGCCACCTCGGCGGTGAAGGGCGTGCCGTCATGGAAGGTCGCGCCCCTGCGCAGCGTGAACGTGTAGGTCTTGCCGTCCGCGGCAATGTCCCACTTCTCGGCGAGTGCCGGCTGCACCTTGCCGTCGCGGTCGATGCGGGTCAGCCCCTCCAGCACATTGGCGTAGACCACGTCGGCGATGGCGGCGGCTGCGCCGGCAGTGGGGTCGAGGTGCGGCGGCTCGAGCCGGATCGCGAGGACGACATCCTTGCGCTGCGCGGCGGCCGGAGCGGCGGTCGACGCCAGCGCGGCAGCCGCGACGGACACGGCCAGAACCAGTCTGCGGGTGATCGACATAGCTTTCCTCCCAAGGCGCCGGACCGGGACCGGGCGGAGCGGATTCTAGATCAAGTCGGGGGTTCGTGAAAACAGTTCGGCCGCACACTTCGGTGCGGCCGGTGGAATTTATGGGCTCGGTGTGCGTAACCGTGGATCGGCCGCAAGGGCCGACCGGTTGGAAAGGCTCAGGCCCAGAGGAAGTCTGCGCTGGTGAGCTCGCAGGCGCGCACGCCAGCCAGCAGCACGCTGTCGTCGCCCACCGACACGAGCGTGCCCCAACAGACAGCGCTGATGGTGACGCCCGTCGGCGCAACTGCGCCGGCAGCCGGAGCACCCAGTCCAAACAGGCTGAAGTCCAGAACGTCGCCGCCACGCACCGAGAAGTCGAGGATCACGTCCTTGCCCGAGCCCTTCGAGAACACGAAGATGTCGGCGCCGCAGCCTCCGGCCATCCAGTCATTGCCGGTGCCGCCCGCCATGATGTCGTTGCCGGTGTCGCCCTGCAGGTAGTCGGCGCCCGATCCGCCGAAGACCTCGTCATTGCCGCCGCCGGCATAGAGGCAGTCGCTGCTGCTTTGCCCCAGCAGAGTGTCATTGCCCCAGCCGCCGACGACGACGTCGCGGTCGGTCGTGATGGCAAGCTCACCTTCGGCATTGGCGAGCCTGTCTTCCTTGCTCAACCCTGCCCAAATTCCCGACAGGTCTTCGTCGCCAGCGACGAAATCATTGCCGTTACCACCATCGACATAGTCGGCGCCGCTGCCGCCATCGACCAGATCGTTGCCGGCACCGCCATAGACGTCGTCGTCGCCCAGGCTGCCGAAGATGCGATCATCGCCGGAATCGCCAAACAGGCTGTCGTTGCCGGAGTTGCCCTCAATGGTGTCTTGGTCGGCACCGCCAAAGACCACGTCATCCCCGAGGCCGGCGTCGACGTTTTCTGCACCAGCGTCGCCATAAATTGTGTCATTGCCGTCTTCGCCAAGCAGATCGTCGATACCGACACTGTTGGCGCCGCCACGGATCAGGTCATTGCCGGCCCCGCCTTCGATCCGGTCGGCGCCGTCACCACCGTGGAGGGTGTCGTTGCCGTCACCGCCGGTGATCTCGTCGTCACCGGCCTCGCCATACAGCACGTCATTGCCGCCATTGCCGAGCAGTTCGTCGTTGCCGGTCCCGCCCCAGACGGTTTCGTTGGCCGAGCCGCCGCCAAACCCGTCGTCGCCGGCCCCAAGATAGACCGTGACGGGCTGGCCGTAGGTGAGGCCGCTGTCGTCAAGGAAATCCACCTGGTCGTCGCCGGCGCCGAACACGAACGTCTCGATGCCAGTGACGATCCGCGTGCCGGGGCTGACAGAGCTGAGGAAATTGAAATTGGCGGGGCGGTTGGCGTCCGAGCTGACGATCAGTTGATCATTGCCTGCGCCACCCTCGATCGTGTCCTCGATCGTGCCGAACTGACCCAAATCGGTCGCTGCAACGCGGATGACGTCATTGCCGTCGCCGGCGCGGATCAGGTCGGCACCGGTCCCGCCGGAGAGGTCGTCATTGCCCGTGCCACCGTCGAGCGTGTCGGCGCCCTCGCCGCCGATCAGCGTGTCGTTGCCGGCGCCACCGATCAGCCAGTCATTGCCGAGGCCGCCATCGATCCAGTCATTGCCGGCGTCGCCGTCGAGCGTGTCATTGCCGCTGTTGCCGGTCAGCGTGTCGTTGACCTTGCCGCCCTTGCGAAAGCCGCTTGCGCTGCCAACGATCTTGAGGTGCATGCCCGCCATGGTGTCCCCCTGTCTGGTCGCCGGACCCGTACGCAGAACAGGAGCTGGTGCCCGGCTGTCGACCTGATCTTAACCATTCGTCATGCTGTCGGACAAGGGAATGGGGATTTCAGGTTGCTGTATGCAATTTGCACAACCTCAGACGGTGGGGGCTTCGTCTGGGCTCAGTGGGTTGAATTGTGCTGGATCGGGGCGATTCCGGCGGTAATCGCCACCACTGCCGCGCGGCTCAGGCGAAGGCCGGCCGTTCATGGGCCGTTAACCATACCGCGAGGTTGTTGAGCGCCTCCGGACCGGCTTGATCCGCCCGGCGACAAGGACCGGGCGACGCCAGCGTGACGTGCCGCCAGGACGACAGCGGCCGTCCGGCCCAAGGCGGCCGCTGCGCATGGGCGGCGGCCGGGTTCAGCTCAGACCCAGAGGAAGTCGGCGTTCGTCAGGGTGGTGGCCGTCACGCCCGTCAGCAGGATGCTGTCGGTGCCAATGGTGATCATCGCCCCGGTCGCGACCGTGCTGATCGTCACGCCCGAGGGCAGCAAAGCAGCGCCGGACGGGGCACCCAGGCCGTACTGGCTCAGGTCGAGCACGTCGAGGCTTGCGGTCGTGAAGTCGCTGATGACATCCTGGCCGCAACCGCGGGCGAAGATGAAGCGGTCGTCGCCGGCACCGCCGCTCAGCGTGTCGTTGCCGGTACCGCCGGCCAGCGTGTCATTGCCGCCGTTCCCCTGCAGGATGTCGGCACCGATCCCGCCATAGATCTCGTCACTCTCGGTGCCGCCCGTCAGGCTGTCGTTGCCATTCCCGCCGACAAGCACGTCATTGCCCGCGCCACCCGTCAGGGTGTCGTTTTCGGTGGTTGCGACGGTGGAGCCCTCGGCAGCGGTCATCTTGCCGGCGAATGTCAGGCTCGACCAGCTGTCGACGGTGTCGTCACCGAACAGAATGTCGATGCCAGCCCCGCCATCCAGCACATCGGCGCCGGAATTGCCTTCGAGCGAGTCATTGCCGTCGCCGCCCAGCAGCTGATCATTGCCGTCCTCGCCCGCCAGCATGTCGTTGCCGGTATCACCGGTCATCGTGTCGTTGCCGAGGTCGCCGAAGATGCGGTCATCACCCGTGTTGCCGATGATGCTGTCATTGCCGAAATTGCCGGTGATCGTGTCGTTGTCGGCGCCGCCATCGACAAAATCATCACCGGTGCCGGCGTCGATGTTTTCAGCGCCGGCATCACCGTAGATCGTGTCGTTGCCGGCATCGCCGACGAGGTCGTCGATGCCGGTGAGGTTGGCGCCGCCGCGGATCAGGTCATTGCCGTCCCCTCCCCAGATCCGGTCGGCGCCGTCGCTACCGTCGAGCGTGTCGTTGCCGGCGCCGCCTTCAATGTTGTCGTCGCCGGCCTCGCCGAGCAGTGAATCATGACCGCCATTGCCGAGCAGTTCGTCGTTGCCGGTCCCGCCCATCACCGTCTCGTTGGCCGAGCCGCCGGCGAAGCCGTCGTCGCCGGCACCCATGGTGACGGTGGCGGCGATCCCGTAGGTAAAGCCGCCGTCGTCAAGCAGGTCGAACTGGTCGATGCCCGCACCGAACTCGAAAATCTCGATCGACGAGATGAGGACACGCGCCTGCCAGGATACAGCATCAAAGGCGAGATAGTTGACGCAGGTGACCTGGTTGTCGGCGCTGGCGATGACCATGCGGTCGGTGCCGGCACCGCCGTCGACGATGTCGGCGATCCCGGCGGTGGTGGTGAAGTCGGCCGAGGCAACGCGGACCGTATCATTGCCGTCACCGGACCGGATCACGTCGTCGCCGGTGCCGCCCGCCAGGTCGTCAGTCCCGGCGCCACCCTCGAGGGTGTCATTGCCGGCACCGCCAGACAGCGTGTCGGCTCCCGCACCGGATGTGATCAGGTTGGCGAGCGCATTGCCGGTGCCGGTGAAGGCAGCGGTGCCCGTCGAGGTCAGGTTTTCGACCGCGCCGAGGCTCGCCAGCGAATAGGCCGCCAGCGCGGTGCGGATCGTGTCCGTGCCGGCGCCGGCCGCCTCGGTGACGACGTCAGCGGCGGTATCGACGACGTAGGTGTCATTGCCCGCGCCGCCAATGAGGGTGTCGGTGCCGGCGCCACCGTCCAGCGTGTCATTCCCGGCAGCGCCAGTCAGCACATTGGCCAGCGCGTTGCCGGTGCCGGCAAAGGCCGCCGTGCCGATGGCGGTCAGGTTCTCGACATTGGCCAGGGCCGCCAGCGAGTAAGCTGCGAGCGTCGTGCGGATCTCGTCGGTGCCGGCGGAGGCCGCCTCGGTGACGACATCGCCGGTGGCGTCGACCACATAGGAGTCGTTGCCGGTGCCGCCCACCAGGGTGTCGTTGCCTGTTCCCCCGGTCAGGGTGTCGTTGCCGTCGCCGCCCGTGAGAGAGTCATTCCCCGCCGCGCCGGTGATGGAATTGGCAAGCGCGTTGCCGGTGCCGGCAAACGCTGCCGTGCCGGTGGCGGTCAGGTTCTCGACATTGGCGAGGCTCGCCAGCGAGTAAGTGGCCAGCGTCGTGCGGATCTCGTCGGTGCCGGCGGAGGCCGCCTCGGTGACGACGTCGCCCGTGCTGTCGACCACATAGGTGTCGTTGCCGGTGCCGCCGACCAGCGTGTCGTTGCCGGTGCCGCCGTCGAGCGTGTCGTTGCCGGCGTTGCCCGTCAGCACGTTGGCCGCCGCATTGCCGGTGCCGGCAAAGGCCGCCGTGCCGG